>NZ_MSGP01000247.1 GCF_002078235.1 Streptomyces viridosporus | reverse complement strand
GGGTGAGGTCGCCGGTGATGACGCCGACCTCGTCGGTCATGGCCCCGCCGGGCCCCGCGGTGACGTGGTCCACCAGCTGCCGGGGGTGGGCCGGGTCGTGTGTGGTCATGGGGTGCAGGTGTCCAGTGAGGCTGATCCTTTGGAGTGGACACCCTGACAATGGATCTTGAAGGTCCAGGAAGGGATGTCCAGGTGGGACGCCAGTCACGGAAGATCAACCGCACGCGTGTGGCCCGACTGATGCGCGTCAACCACATCGTCGGCCGGCACCTGCGGCGCAAGAAGCGCACCATGATCGCGGACAAGACCGCGCCTTGCGTCCCAGACCTGCTGATGCGCGACTTCAGCGCGGACGCGCTCAACACCAGGTGGTGCGGCGGCATCACCTACATAGCCGTCGGCTCCACCTGGCTGTATCTCGTCACGGTCATCGACATCTGCTCGCGTCGCGTGATCGGCTGGTCCATCGCCGACCACATGCGCACGTCCCTGGTCACCGACGCGATCGAGATGGCGGTCGCCGCTCGCGGCGGCCACGTCAAGGGCGTCGTCTTCCACTCGGACAGGGGCGCCCAATACGTGAGCTGGACCTTCGCCGACGCCTGCCGACGGCACGGCATCCGCCGCAGCATGGGACGCGTCGGATCGAGCTACGACAGTGCTCTGGCCGAGTCGTTCTTCCAGGGCCTCAAGCGGGAGTTGCTCCACGGAAGGCGCTGGACTTCGAAGGCACAGACAAGGCTCGAGCTATTCCGCTGGCTCGCCTACTACAACCGGCGCCGACGACACTCCGCCCTCGGCTACCTCACACCGATCGAGTTCGAACAACGGCTGATCACATCAACTACGCTGTCACTCGCCGCATGAAACCCGGTGTCCACTCCCGGGGATCAACCTCACGGCGCTGCTGCACCACAATCTCGGACATGCGAGAAGAGGACCTCTACACCGAGCAGTACTTCGGCGACGAGCAGCAATCCGTCGCCGGTGCGCCGCAGAGATCAAAGCGAAGGCTGACGCAGACGAAGCCAAGAAGATGGAGGAACTGCGCAACAGGAGCCGCTACGGGCGTTGATCGAGCCGTTCGAGTGACGCCGCACCGGCAGGCAACGCAACGCACGGCGAGCCACTGACACCGTCTTTCCGCCCCGGCACCCGCTCGGGCAGCTGCCTGCCGCTGCCCTTGAAGCACGTCTCTTTTTGGCGTCGGCGCCTCCGCCGAATGGCTGTCCCACTGCTCCCATACGGTCTAACGCAAAAGGCGACCTCCAGTTGAGTCACATAGCGTCGTGATCGGTGACCCTAACGGCTCACCGGGCGCGGGCCGTCTGCCGCAGCGCAGAGCGCACCACCGGCACGAGGGGACGATTATCGCGGCGCCTTGCGGCGAGGGCGACCGTGGTGGGCTGGTGGCGTGGCTGGACTGAGGATGTGGTGGTCGGGGATGACGTGGGTGGGGCCGATCGCCGTATGGGAGTTGATCTGGCAGTGGCGGCCGATCGCGGTGCCGGGGCCGATGGTGATGTTGGTTCCGGTCTGGGTGTGGTCGCCGATCAGGGCGCCGAAGCGTGGGGTGCCGCAGCGGTAGAGGCGTCGGGCAGGCGGAGGACGGCGTTGCGGTCGGGGCGGGTCATGTCGCGGGTGAGGTGGATGGCGGCGACGGTGACGTTCGCGGAGAGGTGGACGCCGTCGCCGAGGAGGGTGCGGTTGATGCCGATGCGGTGGCCCAGGACGCTGTGGGCTCCGATGTGGGCGTTGGTGACCTCGCAGTTGAAGCCGACCGACGCGCCGGGGCCGATGACGGTGTGGCCGCGGACGGTGGTGAACTCCCATACTCGTGCTCCCGGTCCGACAATCACGTCCTCGCCGAGGATCGCGGTGGGGTGGATACGCGCGGTGGGATGGATGCGGTGTGTGACCTGGGCCAGGGCTTCGGCGTGCAGGTCGGGCCAGTGGGTGAGCCACCAGGCCAGATCAGCGCGGTCCAGGGTCGCGTAGGCGGTGGCGGCCAGGCCGGGGCCGGCGGGGGCGCTGAGATAGTCGCCGAGGTGCAGGGCGGTGCCGTCGGGCACGGGGTCCTCCTGTGGTGGTTGTGGCCGGGTGTGCGGGGCGCGGACGGCTAGGCTGCGGCGGTCGTCGTTCGTTGGGAGTTCACCTGTGAGTCATCCGCGCCTTGGGGTTGCCGTCCTGACGATGGGCAACCGGCCTGCCGAGCTGGCGGCGTTGCTTGAGTCGGTGGTCCGGCAGGATCTGCCTGCGGCGCGGGTGGTGGTGGTCGGTAACGGCACGCCGCTGTCCGGGCTGCCGGCCGGGGTCGACGGGGTGGAGCTGGGCGAGAACCTGGGGGTCTCGGGCGGCAGGAACGCGGCGATCGCTCACCTGCGGGCCTGCGGAGACGTCGACGTGGTCGTGGACCTGGACGACGACGGTCTCCTGGTGGACACCGACGTGTTCTCGAAGCTGGCCGCGATGTACGCGGCCGACCCCCGGCTGGGTGTGGTGTCGTTCCGGATTGCCGATGAGCACGGGCAGACGCAGCGGCGTCATGTGCCGCGGCTTCGCGCCAAGGATCCGATGCGCGGTGGTGAGGTGACGACGTTCCTGGGCGGCGGGCACGCGCTGTCGATGCCCATGCTGAACGAGGTCGGGGGCTGGCCGGCGGAGTTCTTCTTCGCGCATGAGGAGACCGATCTGGCGTGGCGGGCGCTGGATGCGGGTTGGCGGGTGGTGTACGAGCCGTCGCTGGTGTTGCAGCACCCGAAGACGTCGCCGGCCCGGCACGCGGTCTATTACCGGATGACGGCCCGCAACCGGGTGTGGCTGGCCAAGCGGCACCTGCCCGCCCCGCTCGTCCCCGCCTACCTGGGGGTGTGGACGCTGCTGACGCTGGCCCGGACCCGGTCCCTCGGTGGGCTGCGGGCCTGGGCCGGCGGGTTCTGGGAAGGCGTCACGCGTCCTGCGGGGCGGCGGCTGCCGATGCGGTGGGCGACCGTGGCCCGCATGACCCGTCTCGGACGGCCCCCGGTGATCTAGCCGGGCTGCGCCGCCGTCTCGGAGCGCAGCCAGGCGGGCAGGGCGGCCGGGGTGGCGTGCAGCCAGCGCACGTAGCGGGCGATGCCGTCCTCCAGCGTGATCCGGGGCCGCCATCGCAGAATCCGTTCCATGTGCGTGGTGCTCGCGCAGCCACCGAGCGGGTCGCCGGGTGGCATCGGTGTCTCCCGCACCTGCGTTCCGGGGTAGTGGGCGGTGACGAGTTCGGCGACGCGGCGGATCGTGGTCGGGCATCCGGTGCCGATGTTGACCGTCTCGCCGTCGGCGGCCGGACAGGCCAGGGCGTGGAGGGTGCCGTCGGCGATGTCGTCGACGTGGACCAGGTCACGGACCTGATGGCCACCGCCGTTGAGCTGCAGGGGCAGACCGAGAGCGGCCCGGGCGGCGAACCAGGCCACCACCCACGAGTGGCTGCCCGGCTTGATGACCTGCGGCTCGCCGTACACGGAGAAGTAGCGCACCACCGCATGCGAGGTGCCGACAGCACCGAGCAGCAGCCGGGTCTGTACCTCGCCGAAGGCCTTGGTGTTGGCGTAGACCGACAGCGGGCGCAGCGGGGCGTGTTCGGTGAAGCGGGGCACGGTGCGGCCGTAGACGGCGGCCAGCAGTTCCCGGGTGGTGCGGTGTTCGTCGCGGGGGCTGGCCCAGTCGTCGGGGTTGCCGTTGCCGTACACGGAAGCCGAGGAGACGAACACCAGCCGCCTGAGCCGGTCCGAGGCCGCGGCGGCGGTCAGAACGGTCTGGGTGCCGGTGATGTTGTGGTCGATGGCATCCTGCGGGCGCCGGGTGCAGGCCGCGACGTCGGCGAGGGCTGCGGCGTGGACGACGTAGTCCGCCCGGCGCATGGCCCGCTGCACGGCGGCAGCATCGCGGACGTCCCCGGCCAGGACGTCCTCACTGGTGGTGTCGATGCCGAACAGCGTGCGGTAGACGTCAGGGGGATAGGCGTCCAGGGTGCACAGCGCCAGCGGGGTGGCGCCCAGAGACTTCAGGCGGCGCACGATCCGTGATCCGATCAGGCCGGCGCCGCCGGTGACCAGGACGGTCGCTCCCTCAAGACTCTGCAGGGCAAAGGACGATGCGGGGACAGGGTGAGTGTGCTGGTGCGTCATGTGCGTGCCCTTCATTGCCGGGTGGCGGACCAGGGGCGGCTGCGCAGCCTGCCGTAGACGATGAGCGCACGCGTTCACGGGTGGGAGAGGTCCCGGACAGGTCCCGTCTTGTTCGCGCCGTACCGGGGCGCGTGAGCCGGTGCCACGATGACCGGGTGGAGCACCTCGCCTTGCACCCTCTGGCCCGCGCCCGCCGGGCCGCCGGCCTGTCGCAGGAGCAGCTCGCGGCCGGCGTGCGGGCCGCCGCCGCGCGCCGCGGGCTGCGCTCGGGCACCGACGCCTCCCGCGTGCGCAAGTGGGAACGCGGCATCCGGCCCGACGAGGACTCCCAGACCTACATCGCCGAAGCCCTGGGCCTGTCTGCGGACAACATCGACGGGCCGTGGCCCGCTGGCTGCCGCTGACCGACACCGGCGTCGTCCCCCTCGGCCCGCACGCCACCGTGCCCCCCTGAGAGAGGCCCTGCGAACCGTGGACCGCCGCACCTTCCTCACTGTCTCCTCCGCCGCCCTGACCACCCTCACCGCCGACTGGGCAGCCGCCGGCGCCTCACCGGCCGTGCCAGATCAGCTCGCCGGAGCATCCGACTTGGTCGACGTGCTGGAGACCACCGCGCGGCAGCTTGCCGCCGCCGACCCCGTCCACCATCCGCACACCAGCCGACTGCTGCGCGAACACCTGGCCACCGTCACCGACCTCCTCGAGCGCGGCCGCGTAGGCGCCACGACTCGGCATCGCCTGCACACGCTGGCCGCGGACATTGCCCACGCCCTGGCCTGGCGCCGCTTCGACAACGGCGACACCGCCCACGCCGCCCAGTACTGGATTGCCGCCCTCCACAACAGCCACGCCACCGGCGACACCGACCGCGGCGCCGGCCTCATCAGCGACCTCGCCTACCAAGCAGCCTGGCAAGGTGACCACGTCCTCGCCGGGCAGCTGCTGGCCCACGCACTCACCCGCGCCACCCACCCCGCCGCCCGCAGCCTCCTCCAGCTCCGCCTGGCCCGCACCCACGCCGCACGCCACGAGACCCGCCCCGCCCTGCGCGCCCTGGCCGCAGCCGAGAAACACCTCGGTCAAGCCGCCGGCGACCGCCTGGCCTGGTGTGAGTGGCTCTCCGACGCCGACCTCGCCGTCGACTCCGGCCAGACCCTCCTCGACCTTGGCGACACCGCCCGCGCCCACCAGCTCGTCACCGCCGGTGAACGCCTGCTTCCCTCTTCCCGGGGCAAGACCCGCGGCATCTTCCTCGCCTACCGAGCAGCGAGCCACCTCGACCTCAAAGAACCCGAAGCCGCCGCAGCCGCCGCAACCCAGTCCCTACAGCTAACCCGCCGCATCCACGCACCCCGCTGCCTCCGCCTGATCGAAGCCCTCCTCCCCCGCTTCCAGCCCTACCAGCAGACTCCCGGCGTCAACGAACTGCTGCACCTGGCCGCCGCATAGCCGTCCGGCCCACCGCGAAGGCGTCCGGTGATCCGAAGCCCTCCCTGCCAATTTCCAATGCCGGGGCAGAACGACGAGGCGGCGCTGTCACGTTGTGGAGTGTGTGAGTGCCTGATGGCGCGTCGGGGTGTGGTGAGAGTCGGGTTTCGGGCCGGTGTTCAGGCCGCGGCAGGCCGGCCGACGGCTCCGGTGATCTGGTCCCAGACGGCGAAGCGGGTGCTCATCTCGGTGCGGTATCCGAGTGCGGTATCCGGGTGCGGTCATCAGGTGGCGGCGGGGCCGGAAGTGGGGTGAGATGCCGCTGAACGCGGCCGGGAACCGCTGCGCCCCGCCGACGCTGCGGAAGCCTTTCATGGCGCGTTCGCGCTGCCTCGTCGGCTGGTGGCTGTTCTCGGCCCGGTTGTTCAGGCCCTTGTGCGAGCGGTGTTCCACCGAGGGCATGACCTCGCGGTGCGCCGCGCCGTAGGAGCGGAGCTTGCCGGTGACCACCACCCGCGGCACCGACCGGGTCTTCTTCATCAGCTTCCGGAAGAAGCGCCTGGCCGCGGCCGTGTCCCGCTTGCTCTGGACGAGGATGTCGAGCACGTTGCCGTCGGCGTCGACCGCGCGCCACAGGTACCGCTGCCGGCCCTGGATCTTGACGAAGACCTCGTCGAGATGCCATTTGTCGCCCGGCTTCGGGCGGCGCCGGCGCAGCGCGTTGGCGTAGGCGGGGCCGAACCGGCGCGTCCACTGGTGGATCGTCTCGTAGGAGACCTCGATGCCGCGCTCCAGCATCAGCCCCTCGACGTCGCGCAGGCTCAGGGCGAAGCGGTGGTACAGCCACACGCAGTGCGCGATGATCTCCGGCGGGAAGCGGAAACCCTGGTACGACGGCGCGTCCACGAGCAGCCCCTCCAGCGACCTCAACCAGACAGATGATCATGCCACCGGAGAAGGGCTCCGCTCAACCTGACAACACCCAGTCGGCGACTGGGAAGCACGGATGCGCACCATCACCGAGTTGTAGCCGAACATCACCAAGTGGTTCGACCGCGACGTGTGGACCCGCGCCGTCAACGACGCGGGCTACGCCGTCACCCGCCGCTGACGTCAACGCGCAGGGACGGGCAGGACGCCAGGGACGACCAGCGGCCGTGCGTACGGAGTGGCCATGGGCTCAATCTGGATGCCGGTGCGCAGCGGCTTCACCGAGAAGCGGAAGCCCTTGACCGGGCCGTGGCAGATCAACCCGGCCGGGCGGGGATGCCGATGCCCTCGTGGGAGAAGGTGAAGCCGAGCCCCCACCTGTGGTTCGTCGACGAGTGGGTGATCGGACGGAACGAGGGCCGCTTGTCTGCCGGTCCGCATTCACGGAATCTCCACACCGGCCTTGAACCCCCAAGGGGCGGTCGCCGTCCTGCTTACGCAAGTTGCACCGAGCTGGCGACCGACCCGGTCCGGCTCAGTCTGTAACTGGCTGTTCTCTATCCGCTCGTGGAGTCGATCGGGATCGAACAGGTCCCTGGTCCGGGTAAGTCAGCCGGTGTGGGTGCATAGAAGAAGGGCCTCTTGGTAGCTCGCGGTTGTCGAATCCAGCGAGGAGCAAGAGGCCCTGGTGTCGAAGTGTCGCGTGGTCGTAGTCGCCGAGTCCAGTTCGCCCACTCCTGGGTGTGACTGTCTCGCCCATCGGTTCGGGAACGCGGCCGACCGGCCGGAGCGCCGGCCCCGATACAGCTCGGACATGAGCGATGCGGAGTGGTCACGGGTGCGGGATCTGCTGCCGGTTCCCGGATGGCCGGCGGGCCGGGGCGGGCGGCCGGAGGGCTACTGCCACCGGCAGATGATCGACGCGATCCGCTACCTCGTCGACAACGGCATCACGTGGCGCGCGATGCCCTGCGACTTCCCGCCCTGGCCGCGGGTGTATGCCTTCTTCGCCCGCTGGCGGGATGCGGGGCTGGTGGCCGAGCTGCACGACCGGCTGCGCGAGGCCGTCCGCCGCTCGGAGGGCCGCGACGGGGAACCGAGCGCGGCCATCGTGGACTCGCAGTCGGTGAAGGCGGACGCCACCGTCGCCCACACCACGCGGGGATTCGACGCGGGGAAGAAGGTCAACGGTCGCAGGCGGCACCTGCTCACCGACACCCTCGGACTTCTCCTGGGCGTGCTGGTCACGCCGGCCTCCACGACCGACCGGGACGCCGCCCGGAGCCTGCTGCCCGCAGCAAAGAGCCGCTTCCGGCGGCTGGCCCGCATCTGGGCCGACGGTGGCTACACCGGCCACCTCACCGACTGGACCCTCCAGCACCTCGGAATCGTCTTGGACATCGTCCGCCGCAGCGATGACGTCCAGGGTTTCCAGGTCCTGCCCCGCCGCTGGGTCGTCGAGAGGTCCTTCGCCCGGCTCCTGCGCAGCCGGCGCCTGGTCCGCGACTACGAACGACGCACCGACACCAGCCAGAGCGTCGTCCTGTGGTCGATGACCATGCTCATGAGCCGCCGCCTGGCCGCCCGGCACCGGCCTGTTCCGGTGCGGGCAGCGTGAACCGGCCCGGCTTCTTCTCCACCAGCCAGCCCCGTTCCACCAGCCGTTTCAGCCGAGCCCTCGCTCCCTCGACGCGGGAGGCGGACGCGCTGTCCCAGCCCAGCACCACCGCCGCCCGCCGGGCACCCAGCCCGCCGGCTCCCGCCTCCAGGGCGGCGGCCATCAATGCCTGGTAGTCCACCGACAGCACCTCGGTGCCGGCCGCGTCCTGGCGGTGCGGCACCGCCCGGCGCGGTCCCACTGGCTTTTTCTGCGAGGATCCGCCGGCCACCACAGCGGGCGCGTCCGCCTCGGCCAGCGCCTCCAGATACTGCTCCAGGCCGATCACTCGATGCCGGAGCACCTCTTCCGCCTCCGCCAGAGCCGCCCGCACCCGCTCCAGCTCGGCTTCGAGTTCCTCCACCCGCACCACCGCGGCCTTCCGCCGCGTCTCCAGAACCGCCCGCATCGATGGCACCTGGCACCCCCACGGCATCTCGGCCGGCAACAGAACCAGACTCCCGTAACAACCGCGATCTCACGCCTGACCAGCAGAAATCACACATGAGGTTCGGAAAGAGAACGACCTCTTAGAGTTCCTAACGGAATGCGGTTGGGTCGTGACCTCTGGCTGGGTGACTCGGTTGCTTAGGTGTGAGGAAGCGTGATCCCCAACCCTGGCTGGTTGACGACGAGTTGTGGTCGCGGATCGAGCCATTGCTGCCTGTCCGGCAGCGCCGGCATCGGTACCCGGGCCGGAAGGCGCTGGATGACCGCAAGGTGCTGTGCGGCATCCTGTTCGTCCTCTGCACCGGCATCCGCTGGGAATGGCTGCCCGCCGAGTTGGGTTTCGGATCCGGCATGACCTGCTGGCGCAGACTGCGGGACTGGAACAACGCCGGTGTCTGGCAGCGCCTGCAGGAGGTGCTGCTGGCCGAGCTGCGGGCCGCTGACCGGCTGGACATGTCGAGGGCGGTGATCGACAGCTCCCACGTCCGGGCGCTCAAGGGCGGCCCAAAACCGGTCGGAGCCCGGTCGACCGGGGACGGCCGGGCTCCAAGCACCACGTGATCTGCGATGCCGCCGGCATCCCGCTCTCCGTCGCCTTGACCGTC
>NZ_MSGP01000246.1 GCF_002078235.1 Streptomyces viridosporus | reverse complement strand
GCGCCGCGGAGGCCGGGTTGCTGTCGGTGTGGATCGACCGCGGCGGGGCGTACGCGACCGTCGAGCCGCCCGTGGGGCCGCGCCGCATCGCCTCCCTCGCCGAACTGCCCGCACTGCTCGCCTCCGATACTCGTTTTGGAGCGCCGTCCACCTTCGGGTAATGTTCTTCCTGCGCCGCGGAGAGCGGGCCGGAAGGCCGGGACTCCACGGTGCAGAACTAGAACAAAATCCCCTCAGGGGCTTGCGTTCCAGTGGCCTATGGTGTAATTGGCAGCACGACTGATTCTGGTTCAGTTAGTCTTGGTTCGAGTCCAGGTAGGCCAGCTCGCAGAGCTCATCTGCAACCTGCGGATCACATCCGCGAGCCCCCGTTGTGTAGCGGCCTAGCACGCCGCCCTCTCAAGGCGGTAGCGCCGGTTCGAATCCGGTCGGGGGTACAGATCCTTCCCGCGGGAACAGTCGGGTCGCTCCCACTGTTCTCGATGCAGGATCGCTAGGGCCCCCGTTGTGTAGCGGCCTAGCACGCCGCCCTCTCAAGGCGGTAGCGCCGGTTCGAATCCGGTCGGGGGTACTGACTGGTCTAAACCATCATTGGTCTATGGTGTAATTGGCAGCACGACTGATTCTGGTTCAGTTAGTCTTGGTTCGAGTCCAGGTAGACCAGCAGGATCTGCGGAAACGTGTGATCCACGCCCCCGTTGTGTAGCGGCCTAGCACGCCGCCCTCTCAAGGCGGTAGCGCCGGTTCGAATCCGGTCGGGGGTACAGATGGCGAGAGCCCTCCACTGCGGTGGAGGGCTCTCGGCGTTCCGGGGGAGCGGCGGCGCGAGGCGCCGGACGCCGGTCCCGCCGGGTGATCCGGTTCACTCGGTCCCGCGGCGCCGTGCCGACTCCTCCTCCCGTACCGACCGGTGGAGCGTCCGCGGCACCGGTTCGAAGAGCACCGCGGAGGCCACCGCCGGCTCCACCCGCTCCGTCCCGGAGACGCGCCTCGCCATGGAGTCGAGCCGCCTGCGCGCCGCCTGGTGGGTCAACTCCCCGTACAGGGCCACCAGTTCGACGTCCCGGGAGTGGCCCGGCCGGCGCTGCGGCCCGACGAGCCGTCGCCGACGCGGCCCGGCACCTCGCGCGCCGTCGCCACCGGCAGGCCCCACCCGGATCAGGGCGCGCACCAGCCGCAGCCGGCGCGGGAGCTCCTCGCCGTCCCCGGTCGTCGTCGCATGGGTCCGGCGGCGCCGCTCGCCGCCTCCCCGCGGACGTACTGCGTCGTCCGACGGCGGGTGGGGCCGGGGAGGGCCTGCCGCGGCGTCGAGGCGGGCCCGTCCCCGACGGGGCGGCGGACGAAGAAGGGGGCGGTCAGGAGCGGCGCAGCGCCTCGGAGAGGCGGCCGGCGGCGTCGATGACGGCCTGCGCGTGCATGCGGCCCGGGTGACGGGTGAGGCGCTCGATGGGACCGGAGACCGAGACGGCGGCCACCACCCGGTTCGAGGGGCCGCGCACCGGCGCGGAGACGGACGCGACCCCCGGCTCGCGCTCGCCGATCGACTGGGCCCAGCCGCGGCGCCGTACGCCCGACAGGGCCGTCGCCGTGAAACGGGCGCCCTGCAGACCGCGGTGCAGCCGCTCCGGCTCCTCCCAGGCGAGCAGGATCTGCGCCGAGGAGCCGGCCTTCATCGTCAGCGTGGAGCCCACCGGGACCGTGTCCCGAAGGCCCGACAGGCGCTCCGCCGCGGCGACGCAGATGCGCATGTCGCCCTGGCGCCGGTAGAGCTGGGCGCTCTCCCCGGTGACGTCGCGGAGGTGGGTGAGCACCGGGCCCGCCGTGGCGAGCAGGCGGTCCTCGCCCGCCGCCGCGGCCAGTTCGGCCAGGCGCGGGCCGAGGATGAACCGGCCCTGCATGTCGCGCGCCACCATGCGGTGGTGTTCCAATGCCACGGCCAGGCGGTGGGCCGTGGGTCGTGCCAGTCCGGTGGCGCCGACCAACCCCGCGAGGGTGGCCGGACCGGACTCCAGAGCGCTCAGGACGAGGGCCGCCTTGTCCAGAACGCCGACGCCGCTACTGTTGTCCATGAAACGATACTTGCGTCTCACTCTGTGAAACGCAAGTTCAATTTTCCGTGGAACCCGCCACTCTGGAAGCACGGAAGCAACGCGGCCCGTGGACCACCGGGCCTGGCGGCGGACGCCCGGGATCAGGGGTGCGGGCGCCGTCTCCTCACAGATCTCTAGATGGGCCGGAGGGGTTCGTGCCGGCCGGAGGGAAAGCGATGGGTAGGACACTCGCGGAGAAGGTCTGGGACGACCACGTCGTCCGGCGCGCCGAGGGCGAGCCCGACCTCCTCTACATCGATCTGCACCTGCTGCACGAGGTGACCAGCCCGCAGGCCTTCGACGGTCTTCGCAAGAACGGCCGGAGGGTGCGCCGGCTGGACCTGACCATCGCGACCGAGGACCACAACACCCCGACCCTGGACATCGACAAGCCCATCGCCGACCCGGTCTCCCGGGTCCAGCTGGAGACGCTGCGCAAGAACTGCGCGGAGTTCGGCGTCCGGCTGCACCCGCTGGGCGACATCGAGCAGGGCGTCGTGCACGTGGTCGGTCCGCAGCTGGGTCTGACCCAGCCCGGCACGACCGTGGTCTGCGGTGACTCGCACACCTCCACGCACGGTGCCTTCGGCGCTCTGGCGTTCGGCATCGGCACCTCCCAGGTCGAGCACGTGCTGGCCACCCAGACGCTGCCGATGGCCCGCCCGAAGACCATGGCGATCACGGTCAACGGCGAACTGCCCGACGGCGTCACGGCCAAGGACCTGATCCTGGCGATCATCGCGAAGATCGGCACCGGCGGCGGCCAGGGCTACGTCCTGGAGTACCGCGGCGAGGCCATCGAGAAGCTCTCGATGGAAGCCCGGATGACCATCTGCAACATGTCGATCGAGGCCGGCGCCCGCGCGGGCATGATCGCCCCCGACGAGACCACCTTCGAGTACCTCAAGGGCCGGCCGCACGCCCCGCAGGGCGAGGACTGGGACGCCGCCGTCGCGTACTGGAGCACGCTGCGCTCCGACGAGGACGCCGAGTTCGACGCCGAGGTCGTCGTCGAGGCCGCCGAACTGTCGCCGTTCGTCACCTGGGGCACCAACCCGGGCCAGGGCGCGCCGCTGTCCGCCGCGGTCCCCGACCCCGCTTCGTACGAAGACCCCTCGGAGCGCTTCGCCGCCGAAAAGGCCCTGGAGTACATGGGGTTGGAGGCCGGGCAGCCGCTGCGCTCCATCGACGTGGACACCGTCTTCGTAGGTTCCTGCACCAACGGCCGCATCGAGGACCTGCGCGCCGTCGCCGAGATCCTCCAGGGCCGCAAAGTCGCCGACGGCGTACGGATGCTGGTCGTCCCGGGCTCCGCGCGGGTGGGGCTGCAGGCCGTCTCCGAGGGCCTGGACGTGATCTTCAAGGAGGCCGGCGCCGAGTGGCGGCACGCGGGCTGCTCCATGTGTCTGGGCATGAACCCCGACCAGCTCGCCCCCGGTGAGCGCTCCGCCTCCACCTCCAACCGCAACTTCGAGGGCCGGCAGGGCAAGGGCGGCCGCACCCACCTGGTGTCCCCGCAGGTCGCCGCGGCCACCGCGGTCCTCGGTCACCTGGCCTCCCCGGCCGACCTCGCCGCCGACGCCCCCACGCCCGCTGGAGTCTGATCAGTCATGGAAGCATTCACCACCCACACCGGCCGGGCCGTCCCGCTGCGCCGCAGCAACGTCGACACCGACCAGATCATCCCCGCCCACTGGCTCAAGAAGGTGACGCGGGACGGGTTCGAGGACGGACTGTTCGAGGCCTGGCGCAAGGACCCGGAGTTCGTGCTCAACCGACCCGAGCGCGAGGGCGCCACCGTGCTGGTGGCCGGCCCCGACTTCGGCACCGGCTCCTCCCGCGAGCACGCCGTCTGGGCGCTGCAGAACTACGGCTTCAAGGCCGTGATCTCCTCCCGCTTCGCCGACATCTTCCGGGGCAACTCGCTGAAGAACGGCCTGCTCACGGTGGTCCTCGACCAGAAGATCGTGGACGCGCTGTGGGAGCTCACCGAAGCCGACCCCACGGCGGAGATCACCGTCGACCTCGAGGCCCGCGAGGTGCGCGCCGAGGGCATCACCGCCTCCTTCGAGCTCGACGAGAACTCCCGCTGGCGCCTGCTGAACGGCCTCGACGACATCTCCATCACCCTGCAGAACGAGGCCGAGATCGCCGCCTACGAGGCGAAGCGTCCGTCGTTCAAGCCGCGCACGCTCACGGCCTGACGCGCACGGCAGGCGGAGCCCTGCCGAGAGGTCGACTTTCGGCCACCCCACACCCCGCCCGTACCCCCGATCGGCTCGATCGGGGGTACGGGCGTCTCTGTGCCCGATCGGCTCCGCCCGGGACCCCGGATGCGCCCAACCTCCCACGTTACGGAGGTGATTGCCGGGGTACGTGCGTCATGTACCCACGGCTTCCGCGGGTGTCGGGAAGGCCGCCCGAGGCAGCAGTTGCCCCCTGCGCAGGCGACAACTCGCCCCAGATGGCACAATCTGTGCATGGAACACGACGGCCAACTCGAGCTCTATGCGGCGGTCGCGGTCCGGCTCAAAGAAGCGCACTCGAGGGTGCGCGCACTGCAAGTCCCGGAGGGCGTACGGATGGCGCTGACCCGGAAGCTGCTGGTCATTACGGCCGCGGCCAAGCACGATCTCGCCGGTGCGGCAAGGCGTCTGGATCGGTTCGTCGCGGACCTCGACGAGGGGCGATTCCCCGAAGAGGAGCGCTGAACCGGTCGGGACGGTCGAGTCCGTTGCGGCACAAGGGTGATTAGCCCGTTTCGTGTTTGATTTGCGGTATATATCTGCCTAACGTGCGAAAAAGCTTGAACAGTTTCGTTCTGGCGATGTCTCCGAAGGGGAAGACGTGAACAAGGCGCAGCTCGTAGAAGCGATTGCCGACAAGATGGGCGGCCGCCAGCAGGCCGCCGATGCTGTCGACGCGGTCCTGGACGCCATCGTCCGAGCGGTGGTCGCGGGGGACCGGGTCTCGGTCACCGGTTTCGGTTCGTTCGAGAAGGTCGACCGTCCGGCCCGCTACGCCCGCAACCCCCAGACGGGCGAGCGGGTTCGGGTCAAGAAGACCTCCGTCCCGCGGTTCCGCGCGGGACAGGGTTTCAAGGACCTGGTCAGCGGGTCGAAGAAGCTCCCGAAGAACGACATCGCCGTCAAGAAGGCCCCCAAGGGAAGCCTGTCCGGCCCGACGCCCACCATCTCCAAGGCCGCGGGCAAGAAGGCGGCCACCAAGAAGGCCGCGGCCAAGAAGGCGACGGGCGCGGCGAAGACCACGACGGCCCGGAAGACGACGGCGAAGAAGGCGCCCGCCAAGACGGCCGCGGCCAAGACCGCGGCCAAGAAGGCGCCCGCCAAGAAGACGGCGGCGACCGCCAAGACCACCGCCGCGAAGAAGGCGACCGCCAAGAAGGCCCCGGCCACGAAGGCGCCCGCCAAGAAGTCCACCGCGCGCAAGACCACGGCCAAGAAGACCAGCGCCCGCAAGAAGTAGCCGCGGGCAAGCGGTACTCACGCGCCGGGCCGGACTCCGTCGGGGAGCCCGGCCCGCGGCGTGTCCGGGGTGGTGACGGCAGAGAAACGGCCGGTCAGAACGTCTGGAGCGTCACCAGCGTGATCCGCCGTCCCTCGCCCTCGCCCTCGGTCTCGATCCGCACCCGCTGCCCGGGACGCAGCAGCCTCAGGCCCCCCGCGTCGAACGCCGGGGCCTCGAAGGGCACCGGGGTGCCGTCGTCCAGGAGCACCTGCCCGCTGCGGCTGACGGGGTCGTAGGTGTATGCGGTGGCCTGCATACCGGCAGCCTACTGCTCCGGAATCAGCAACCGCGCGGCGGCGGCGGCCGTGTGGGGACCCACCCCCAGTGCCAGCGCCGCCCGCAGATCGTCGCCGGTGTCCACGTCCTGCCGTACGGAATCGACCTCGTCCAGGCACAGCTCCACGGCCCCGGACGCCCGGTGCCGGGCCCGGGAATCGGGCCCGAAGGACGGACGCAATTCCCGGCCCGGGGACGCGGCCAGCAGGGTCGTGCCGATCGCGGCGGTATCCGCGAGAAAAGCACGCGGGAATGCGGCGGCCGTATCGAGAACACGGGCCAATTCCGGCGGGCCGGCGGGGTGGCGGCCCTGAACGCCGATCTGCCGGCGCTCCGCCCGCCGGAATTGGCCCGTG
>NZ_MSGP01000245.1 GCF_002078235.1 Streptomyces viridosporus | reverse complement strand
CGACCGCGAGGGCGCCCTCGCCCAGGCCCGTGCCGTCGACGAGAAGCGCGCCCGGGGGGAGAAGCTCGGCCCGCTGGCGGGCGTGCCCCTCGCGCTCAAGGACATCTTCACCACCGAGGGCATCCCGACCACCGTCGGTTCGAAGATGCTCGAGGGCTGGATCCCGCCGTACGACGCGACGCTCACCCGGCGCCTCAAGGCCGCCGACGTCGTCATCCTCGGCAAGACCAACATGGACGAGTTCGCCATGGGGTCGTCCACGGAGAACAGCGCCTACGGCCCGACCGGCAACCCCTGGGACCTCACCAGGATCCCGGGCGGCTCCGGCGGCGGTTCGTCCGCCGCGCTCGCCTCCTTCCAGGCCCCGCTCGCCATCGGCACCGACACCGGCGGCTCCATCCGCCAGCCGGCCGCCGTCACCGGCACCGTCGGCGTGAAGCCGACGTACGGCGCGGTGTCCCGCTACGGCATGGTGGCGTTCTCCTCCTCCCTCGACCAGGGCGGCCCCTGCGCCCGCACGGTCCTGGACGCGGCCCTGCTGCACGAGGTGATCGCCGGGCACGACCCGCTCGACTCCACCTCCATCGACGAGCCGGTCCCGCCGGTCGTCGAGGCCGCCCGCAACGGCTCGGTCGCGGGCCTGCGCGTCGGCGTCGTCAAGCAGTTCCGCGGCGAGGGCTACCAGGCCGGCGTCATCCAGCGGTTCGACGAGTCCGTCGAACTGCTCAAGGGGCTGGGCGCCGAGATCGTCGAGCTGGACTGCCCGTCCTTCGACCTCGCGCTGTCGGCCTACTACCTGATCGCGCCCTCGGAGTGCTCCTCCAACCTCGCCCGCTTCGACGGCCTGCGCTACGGCCTGCGGACCGGCGACGACGGTGCGCACTCCGCCGAGGAGGTCACCTCGCTGACCCGCGAGGCCGGCTTCGGCGACGAGGTCAAGCGCCGCATCATGCTCGGCACCTACGCGCTCAGCTCCGGCTACTACGACGCGTACTACGGCAGCGCCCAGAAGGTCCGCACACTGATCAAGCAGGACTTCGACAAGGCGTTCGAGCAGGTCGACGTGATCGTCTCCCCGACGACCCCGACCACCGCCTTCCCGATCGGCGAGCGCGCCGACGACCCGATGGCGATGTACCTCGCCGACCTGTGCACCATCCCGACCAACCTGGCGGGCAACGCCGCCATGTCGCTGCCCTGCGGCCTCGCGCCCGAGGACGGCCTGCCGGTCGGACTGCAGATCATCGCCCCGGTCATGAAGGACGACCGCCTCTACAAGGTGGGTGCCGCCGTCGAGGCCGCCTTCGTGGAAAAGTGGGGCCACCCGCTGCTCGAGGAGGCTCCGTCGCTGTGAGTGCACTGACCAAGGCCAAGGGCTTCAAGAAGTCCAAGTCCGGCACGTACCTGTCCATGGCCGCCACCGCGTTCGGCGCGATCGGCGTCGCCAAGCGCGTCAAGAAGGCCCGGCTGGAGAAGGACACCTTGGTCCTGATCGACGCCACCGTGTCCGCCGCCGCGATCGTCACCGGCCTCGCCATCCTCTACCGCGAGCTGAAGCGGCTGGGCGACGACGACGTCCTGCTGGGCTGAGAGGGAAGTTTCACCGTGACCACCACGACCGACCTGGTGTCGTACGAGGACGCGCTGGCGTCGTACGACCCCGTCATGGGCCTCGAGGTCCATGTCGAACTCGGCACCAAGACCAAGATGTTCTGCGGCTGCTCGACCACGCTCGGCGCCGACCCGAACACCCAGACCTGCCCGGTCTGCCTCGGCCTGCCCGGAGCGCTCCCGGTCGTCAACGCGACCGGCGTCGAGTCGGCGATCAAGATCGGTCTCGCGCTGAACTGCGAGATCGCCGAGTGGTGCCGCTTCGCTCGGAAGAACTACTTCTATCCGGACATGCCGAAGAACTTCCAGACCTCCCAGTACGACGAGCCGATCGCCTTCAACGGCTACCTCGACGTGCAGCTGGAGGACGGCGAGACCTTCCGCGTGGAGATCGAGCGCGCCCACATGGAGGAGGACACCGGCAAGTCGACGCACGTCGGCGGTGCCACCGGCCGCATCCACGGCGCGTCCCACTCCCTGCTCGACTACAACCGCGCCGGTATCCCGCTCATCGAGATCGTCACCAAGCCGATCACCGGCGCCGGTGAGCGCGCCCCCGAGGTCGCGCGGGCCTACGTCCGCGAGCTGCGCGAGCTCATCCGGGCGCTCGGCGTGTCCGAGGCCCGGATGGAGATGGGCCAGATGCGCTGCGACGTGAACCTGTCGCTGATGCCGAAGGGCGCCGACACGTTCGGCACGCGCTCCGAGACCAAGAACGTGAACTCGCTGCGGTCCGTGGAGCGCGCCGCCCGCTTCGAGATCCAGCGCCACGCGGCCGTCCTGAACGGCGGCGGCACGATCGTGCAGGAGACCCGGCACTTCCACGAGGACACGGGGTCCACGACCTCGGGCCGCGTGAAGGAGGAGGCCGAGGACTACCGGTACTTCCCGGAGCCGGACCTGGTCCCGGTCGCCCCGTCCCGCGAGTGGGTCGAGAAGCTGCGCGCGCAGCTGCCCGAGCTGCCGCTGGTGCGCCGCAACCGGCTCCGCGAGGAGTGGGGCGTGAGCGCCACCGACATGCAGGCGATCCTCAACGCCGGTGCGCTGGACCCGATCGTCGCCACGATCGACGCCGGTGCCGACGCGGCCTCCGCCCGCAAGTGGTGGATGGGCGAGCTGGCCCGCAGCGCCAACGAGTCGGGCAAGGCCCTGGACGAGCTGGCCATCACGCCCGGGCAGGTCGCCCGCGTCACCGAGCTGGTGGCCTCCGGCGACCTGAACGACAAGCTGGCCCGTCAGGTCATCGAGGGCGTCCTCGCGGGCGAGGGCACCCCGGACGAGGTCGTCGAGAAGCGCGGCCTGAAGGTCGTCTCGGACGAGGGCGCGCTCACCGCGGCCGTGGACGAGGCCATCGCCGGCAACCCGGGCGTCGCGGACAAGATCCGCGGCGGCAAGGTGGCCGCGGCCGGCGCGCTGGTCGGCGCGGTCATGAAGGCCACGCGCGGCCAGGCGGACGCGGCCCGCGTGAAGGAGCTGATCCTCGAGAAGCTGGGCGTCGGCGAGGGCTGATCCCCCTCGAGACCCCGGCACCGCACCAGGGGGACGCATCGGGTTCGATGCGTCCCCCTGTGCCGTCCCCCTGTGCCGTGCGGCCGAGTGCGCAGGCATCGACCGGGGCGCCGGAGCCGGCCGGAGCACCGGGGCCGGCCGGTGCGCCGGGATCAGGGGCGGCGGCCCACCACGCGGGCGAAGCCGAGCATGCGGCCCTCGTCCACGCGCAGCATCCGTGCGCTCTCCCGGCTCATCCGCACGTGGAAGTCGTCCGTGCTCTCCTCGGCGACGACGTCGCACCACAGCAGCCAGTCCCGCCAGCCGTCCGGCAACCAGTCGGCCGCCTCGACCTCCACCGCGGCGCTGCGGGTCCAGTGGCGTCGCCACCAGTCGGGGGTGTGGAAGCACCAGAAGGCGGGGTCCCAGAAGGGCTTCAGGTGCTCCGGCGGCTCGCTGCCCTCGATCTCCTCGCGCAGCGCCGGGACGACGACACCAATCCGCCCGCCGGGCTTCAGCAGCCGGGTCAGCGTCGGCAGGTACAGGTCGTCGGTGCCGAAGTACTGGTACGCGTCGACGGAGACGATCGCGTCGAAGCTCTCCTCGCCGAAGGGCAGGTCGTGCGCCTCGGCGAGGACCGGCAGCACCCGGTCGGCGACGCCCGCCTCGGCGATCCGGCGCGCGTTCTCGTCGGGCTCGACCCACAGATCGGCGGCGGTGACCCGGACGTCGTACTCCCTGGCCAGGAAGACGGACGTCATGGCGCGTCCACAGCCCAGGTCGAGCACGTGCGCGCCGGGACGCAGCGCGTCGAGTCCGAGCGCCGGCGCCAGCCACTCCAGCAGCCACAGCGCGTGCGGGCCCATCTGGTTCTCGATGGTCCAGCGGGCGTCGTAGGAACTGCTGCGCGGATAGCGGGGCAGGGTCAGACGGCTAGTGAGGTCGTCGTGCGGAGGGGGGTTGGATGTGATGTCCGACATCGGTGAACGGGCTCCTCGGGTCCGTGAGGGGGCAAGGGGTGGCGTCGCAACTCGGTCGGACCGTCATCAAAGCACCTGCTCCGGTCGGGCGGCGGCTGCCGCGGAACGTCGGACCGACGGACGGTAACAGGCGGCCGCACACCCCCGCACCAGGGTTTCCGCACGCGAAGCGCTACGCTCCCGCGCCATGGGTGGACGCGCTGATTCCGACACCTCCCCGGACACTCATGCCGAGGACACCGATGACGTCCGGGAGCCCCGGGACGCACAGGACACCGGCGACGGCCAGGGCGCCGAGGGCGCCGGGGGCATCGGGAACACAGGGGAGAGGCAGGAGCAGAAGACCGACGACGCCGACGACACCGACGCCGATGACACCGGCGACGACGTCAACGACGCCGACGACGAGGGGGACGCGCGACGGGCCCGGCGGGCCCGGTGGATCGCGGCCGGTACCGGGGCCGTGCTGACCCTGGCGGGGACGGCCGCGGCGCTGCTCCGCCTCACCGGCCCCGCACCGGCCCTCGTCCCGGTCGCCTACGCCTGCGGGGCCGCCGTCTGCGCCTTCGCCGCGCTCCTGGGCTCCCGGGGACGCACGCGCAGGGCGCTGTGGCTGCTGGTCGCGGGGGTCATGGTCATGGCGCTGGGGGACCAGTTCGACTGAACGGTCCCCCGGCGTTCCCGGTGCGGAGCCCGGTCCGGGTGAGAGGCGTCACGCTCGACCGCGGGAGCGGGGTGATCGTCGCATGAGCCTCTTCCCCGCACTGTGAATAAGCACACGAATGTGACAAACGATCATTATTGACTGCAAGAGTGACAGTGCATTGCTCGTGCGTTCTTTGCGGGTTGTCCGTTCCGCGTTCGGCTGTTCCCGGTCAAAGATCCACACGCCGTCACTCCGGGAGCACGTTCGTGACAGCCCTAGCACGCTGGTGTGTCCAACGCCGTCTGATCACCGTTCTGTTGTGGCTCCTCGCCCTGACCGGGACCGCCGTGGGCGCCGTCGCCGCGGGCTCCGCCTACTCGAACGACTACGAGGTCCCCGGGACCGAGTCCGGGCGCGCCACCGAGCTGCTGCGGGAGGGCTTCCCGGGACTCGGCGGCGACAGCGACACCGTGGTCTGGCACACCTCGTCCGGCACCGTCCGGGACGCCGGCGTCGAGCAGACCATGAGCCGCGCCCTGGACCGGATCGAGGGCCTGCCCGGCGTCGCCGCCGTGATCGGCCCGTACGACGAGGCGGGCGCGGGCCAGGTCAGCGAGGACGGCCGTACCGCGTACGCCACGGTCGCCTTCGAGGACCAGGCCAAGGACATCGACGCGGGCGAGGCCGCCGCCGTGGTGGAGACGGCCGAGGCCGCCGAGGCCGACGGGCTCCGCGTCGAGCTGGGCGGCAGCGCCGTCGAGGCCACCGGGTCCTCCGGCGGGCACTACGCCGAGGCCGTCGGCGTGCTGGTCGCCGCCGTCGTCCTCTTCCTCGCCTTCGGCTCGCTCGCCGCCTCGCTGCTGCCCATCGCCACCGCCCTGGTCGGCGTCGGCACCGCCTATGCCGGGATCGGGCTGCTCGGGCACGTCATGACCGTCGCCGACTTCGCGCCCATGCTCGGCCTGCTGATCGGGCTCGGCGTCGGCATCGACTACGCGCTGTTCATCGTCACCCGGCACCGGCGCGGACTGAAGCGCGGCCTCACCGTCACCGAGGCCGCCGGCAACGCCGTCGCCACCACCGGACGCGCGGTCGTGTTCGCGGGTGCCACCGTGTGCATCGCCCTGCTGGGCATGCTGATCCTCCGGCTGAACTTCCTCAACGGCGTCGCCGTCGCCGCCTCGCTCACCGTGGTGCTGACCGTCGCCGCCTCGGTGACCCTGCTGCCCGCCCTGCTGTCGTTCATCGGCATGCGCGCGCTCAGCCGCCGCGAGCGACGCCGGCTGGCCGAGTACGGGCCCGAGCCGGAGGTCCCGACCGGGTTCGCCGCCCGCTGGTCGGCGTTCGTGGAGCGCCACCCCAAGCTGCTCGGCGCGATCGCGGTGGTCGTCATGGCCGTCCTCGCGCTGCCCACCCTCTCCCTCCACCTGGGCACCTCCGACCAGGGCAACGACCCGAAGACCTCCACCACCCGCCAGGCCTACGACCTCATCGCCGAGGGTTTCGGCCCCGGTGCGAACGGCCCCCTCACCCTCGTCACCGAGGTCGACGGCGCCCAGGACCGGCTCGCGCTGGACAACCTCGGTACCGCCCTGCGCGAGACCGAGGGCGTCGCGTCGGCCTCCCCGGTGACCTACGGCGCGGGCGGCGACACCGCGTACCTCACCGTCGTGCCGGAGTCCTCCCCGCAGTCCCGGCAGACCAGCGACCTGGTCGACCGGCTGCGCGACGACGTGCTGCCCCGGGCCGAGGCGGGCACCTCGCTCGACGTGCAGGTCGGCGGTGTGACGGCCGGCTACGACGACTTCGCCGACGTCATCGTCGCCAAGCTGCCCCTCTTCGTCGGCGTCGTGATCGGCCTGGGCTGCCTGCTGCTCCTGCTCGCCTTCCGGTCCGTCGGCATCCCGCTGAAGGCCGCCGTGATGAACGTGGCCGCCGTCGCCGCCGCCTTCGGTGTCGTCGTGGCGATCTTCCAGTGGGGCTGGGGCAGCGAACTGCTGGGTCTCGGCCGGGCGGGCCCCATAGAGCCCTTCCTGCCGGTGATCATGGTCTCGGTCCTCTTCGGGCTCTCCATGGACTACCAGGTCTTCCTGGTGAGCCGGATGTACGAGGAGTGGCTGGAGACCGGCGACAACCGGCGCGCCGTCCGCGTCGGCCTCGCGGAGACCGGCCGGGTGATCAACTCCGCGGCCGTGATCATGATCTCGGTCTTCCTGGCCTTCGTCCTCAGCGGCGACCGTGTGATCGCCATGTTCGGCATCGCGCTGGCCGTGGCCGTCGCCCTCGACGCCTTCGTGCTGCGCACCCTGCTCGTCCCCGCCCTGATGCACCTGCTCGGCGGCGCCAACTGGTGGCTGCCGCGCTCGCTGGACCGGATCCTGCCGCGGATCAGCATCGAGCCGCCCGAGAGCCGCGTCGCCCATGAGAGGCTGGCCGCCGCCACGGACGCCGAGATGGCGGACGTGCTCACCACGGAGGGGCGGCAGCGGGATGTACGCGATACGACTGGGTGACGACGGAGCCGAACTGCGCCCCCTGGAGCCCTGGCACGCCGAGGAGTTCCTCGCCCACCTGGACCGCGGCCGGGAGTTCATCAACCGGTACGTCCCCTTCGGCTCCCGGGCCACGGACGTGACCGGGGCCCGGGAGGTGCTCCAGCGGTACGCCGACTGGCGCGCGGCCGACACGGCCTCGCTGCACGGACTGTGGCTGGACGGCACGCTGGTGGGCGGGGTGCTCACCCTGAACTTCGACGCGGCGAACGGCACCTGCGAGGTCGGCTGCTGGCTGGAGCCCGCCGCCACCGGTCGCGGGCTCGTCACGCGCGCGATGCGGGTGCTCGTCGACTGGGCGGTCGAGCGGCGCGGCATCCACCGGGTCGAGTGGGTCGCCGCCGCCGGCAACCTGCCGAGCACCGCCGTCGCCCGCCGGCTCGGCATGACCCGGGACGGGGTGCGGCGGGAGGCGCACCTCCACCACGGTGTACGGCACGACCTGGAGGTGTGGTCCGTCCTGGCCCCCGAGTGGCGTGCGGCGCGGGCCGCTGCCGGCGGTCGGTGACCGGGCGCCCGCCACGAGCCGGACCGACGCGTCCCCGAGGGCCTTAGGGCATCCGGTGAGGTGCTTACGGCTCCGCCCCGGGCCCTCCCCGCACGTCTAAGGCCCTCGGGGCCGCCGAAGATGCGGAACTCTTCCGATGCGACCGGGCCGCCCGGCGGACGAAGGTGGAGGCGTCGCGGAAAGCGACGTCCGACACCGACTCCTCCAAGGGGTACCGCCATGTTCGCGCACCAGCTCCGGCAGTTCCGCCACGACGACCTCGTCCACCGGGCCGAGCAGGAGCGGCAGGCCCGTGAGGCCGTCCGCCTCCGCCGCGCCGCCCGCCGCGAGGCCGCCGCACGGGGCACCGGGCCCGAGAGCCATACCCGCCGCCACCGCCGCGACCGGTTCCTGCGAGCCGCGTGAGCCCGGACGCGGGGGACGGCGGCCGCACCGGGCCCGGCCGCCGTCCCCCGGAGGCCGGCGCCCCCGCGCCCGTCGGGCGCGCACACCGCCCGCCGACGCCCGTCCCCGCGGGAACCGGTGCCGGACGGAAAACCGGTGCCCGGGCGGCGGAGCCGCATGCGATGCTCGGGGTCGTGGAGACCAGGTCCGTCAGTCCCGTGTTCGTCGGTCGCACCACGGAGTTCGACACCCTGAACGACGCGCTCGCCCGGGCGGCCGAGGACCCGGGCGAGCCGCAGGCGCTGCTGGTCGGCGGCGAGGCCGGCGTCGGCAAGACCCGCCTCCTCGAGGAGTTCGCCGCGGCGGCCCGCCGGCGGGGCGCGGTCGTCGCGCTCGGCGGCTGTGTCGAGATCGGCGCCGACGGACTGCCCTTCGCCCCCTTCTCCACCGCCCTGCGCCAACTGCGCCGCGCACTGCCCGCCCAGCTCGCCGCCGCTGCCGCCGGACAGGAGGAGGAACTCGCCCGCCTGCTGCCCGAACTCGGCACCGCGGCCGCCCGCGAGGCCCGCCGGGACGAACAGGACATGGCCCGCCTCTTCGAGCTCACCGCCCGCCTGCTGGAACGCGTCGCCACCGAGCACACCGTCGTCCTCGCCCTGGAGGACCTGCACTGGGCCGACGCCTCCACCCGCCACCTGCTCGCCTACCTCTTCCGCACCCTGCGCACCGGCCGCCTCGTCGTCCTCGCCACCTACCGCTCCGACGACATCCACCGCCGGCACCCCCTGCGCCCGCTCCTCGCCGAACTCGACCGGCTGCGCACCGTCCGGCGCATCGAACTCGGCCGCTTCAACCGCGAGGAGGTCGGTCGGCAGATCGCCGGCATCCTCGACCGGGAACCCGACCCCGACCACGTCGACCGGATCTTCGAGCGCTCCGACGGCAACGCCTTCTTCGTCGAGGAACTCGCCGTCGCGGCCCACGAGGGGTGCCGCACCGGCCTCACCGACTCGCTGCGCGACCTGCTCCTGGTCCGGGTCGAACAGTTGCCGGAGAGCGCCCAGCAGGTCGCCCGGCTCGTCGCCGAGGGCGGCTCCACCGTGGAGTACCGGCTGCTCGCCGCCGTCGCCCGGCTCGCCGAGGACGACCTCATCGAGGCCCTGCGCGCCGGTGTGAACGCCGGCATCCTCAGCCCCGCGCCCGATCGCGACGGCTACCGCTTCCGCCACTCCCTGGTCCGCGAGGCCGTCGGCGACGACCTGCTGCCCGGCGAACGCTCCCGCATCAACCGGCGCTACGCCGAGGCCCTGGAGGCCGACCCGGGCCTCGTCCCCACCGACGAGCGCGTGACCCGGCTGGCCAGCTACTGGTACCACGCCCACGACGCCGCCAAGGCCCTCCCCGCCGTGCTCGACGCCTCCGTCGAAGCCCGCCGGCGCCACGCCTACGCCGAGCAGCTGCGGCTGCTGGAACGCGCGATGGAACTGTGGGACGCCGTCCCCGACGACATCCGCGCCGCCCTGCGCCCCGCCGACTACACCGAGGTCTACCCCCCACCCCCACTGCCCGAAGGGCACGGGGACACCCCCGGCGGCCGCGACCCCGAGACGGCCCCGCTGCGCTATCTCGACCTGATGGCCGAGGCCGCCGTCGCCGGCCGGCTCTGCGGGGAACGCGAACGCGCCATGAAGATCACCAAGCGGGCGCTGTGCCTCCTGGAGGAGGACCCCGACCCCCTGCGCGCCGCCTGGTTCTGGGAGCAGCGCTCGCGGCTGACCCAGTCCCTCGCCCGCGGCGACGGCTGGGCGGAACTCGCCACCGCGCAGGACCTGGTGCGCGGCCTGCCGCCCTCGGAGGTGCACGCCGCGGTGCTCGCCTCCGCCGCCGCCTGGTCGATGCTGCACCGACCGGGCCCGGAGGCCATGGCCGCCGCCGAACGCGCCGTCGAGTACGCGCGCATGGTCGGCGCCCACGACATCGAACTCCACGCACGCCTCACCCTCGGCGGACTCATGGTGGACGCCGGTGACCTCGAGGCCGGCTTCGCCGAGATGTACCGGGTCAAGGACCGGGGGATGGAACTCGGCGTGGACATGGTGGTGGGCCGCAGTCATGTGAACCTCCCCTCCGTCCTCGAAGGCGTCGGCCGCTCCCAGGAGGCGGCCGAACTCCTCCGCGAGGGCATCCGGATCACCCGCAGGCTCGGGCTGCTGGACTTCGAGGGCTGGGTGTGGGGCAACCTCGCCGAATCCCTCCACTCCCTCGGCCGCTGGGACGAGGCGGCCGAGGCGGCGGCCAACGCGCAGCGTCTGGAGCAGAGCGCCAAGCCGCGCGTCGGGGGATCGGTGCGCCTGGCGCACCTCGCCCACGACCGGGGGGACCTGGCCGAGGCGGCCCGCCGCCTCGCCGAGGCCCGGACCTTCTTCGGCACGCACGACCCGATGCCGCAGTACACCCTTCCGATGGTCTGCGTCGCCCTCCGCAGCGCCGCCGCCGAGGGCCGCCTGCCCGACGCCCGGGCCGAGCTGCTCACCGCCCTCGACGCCGGCCTCCCGCCCGGCACCCAGCGCTACGGCTGGCCGCTGCTGCTCGCCGCCGCGACCGCCGAGGCCGACGCCCACGGCGACCCGGCCACCGAACCCGACCGCCCGCAGATCCTCGAACGCCTCCGCAAGGAGGCCAGGACCCTGACGACCGGTGCCCCCGTGTGGCAGGCGTACGACCTCTGGCTGCGGGCCGAGCTGCTGCGGGCGGAGGGCGTGTCCGCGCCGGGGGAGTGGAGCACCGCCGTCGCCGCCGTGGAACCACTCGGGCGGCCCTACGACCTGGCACGCGTCCGGTTCCGGCTCGCCGAGGCGCTGCTCGCCTCCGGCGCGGGCGACGACGAGCGCGCCCGCGCCACGGAACTGCTCCGGCTGTCCAAGGCCGTCGCCGATCACCTCGGTGCCGCTCCGCTGGCCCGGTCCGTCGGACTGCTGGCCCAGCGCGCCCGCCTCGTCCTGAGCCCGGCCGCCCGGGGGTCGGCCCGGGCCGCTCCCGCCGGTCCGGCCGACGCCCTCGGACTCACCAGCCGGGAGCACGACGTCCTGCGTCTGGTGGCCGCCGGTCACACTAACCGCCGTATCGCCGAGGAACTGTTCATCTCCCCGAAGACGGCCAGCGTCCACGTCTCCCACATCCTCGCCAAGCTGGGCGTCTCCGGCCGTGGCGAGGCGGCGGCGGTGGCCCACCGGCTGGGCCTGTTCCCGGCCCCGGCCGGGAACAGGCAGGTGGCGGGATAATGGCCGGGTCACCCCCGCGGCCCTGGAAAGGGGAGCGATGTTCAACGCCTTCGAGGAACTGTTCGCTCCCGGACGCAAGCACACCCGCGACGAACAGAACCGGCTGGAACTGACCCGCGAGGACGTCGGCGACGCCGACCCCGGACGCGGACCGATAGACCTCGCCTCCGGGAAGGTGGTCGTGCGCCCGTCGGAGCCGGATGAACCGGATGAACCTGATGAGCCGGACGAGAAGAGCGAGAAGGGCGAGGAGGACGAGGAGGACGAGGAGGAGACGGCCGGGGACTGAGGTCCCGCGGCCCGACTCAGCTCACCCGCAGCTCCAGGATCCGGTCGTCGCCGTCCTTCGGGTCGCTGCGGCCGTCCGTGTTGCTGGTGACCAGCCACAGCTTGTCGCCGCCCGCCGGGGCCACCGTGCGCAGTCGGCCGTACTCGCCCTCCAGGAAGGCCTGCGGATCCGCCGATGCCTCGGTGCCCTTCAGGGGTATGCGCCACAGACGCTGGCCGCGCAGGCCCGCCATCCAGATCGAGCCCTCGGCGTGGGCGATGCCGCTGGGCGAGGCCTCGTCCGTGCTCCACTGGCCGATCGGGTTGTGGAAGCCGCTCTCGTCGGTCTTGCCCTCCGCCTCGGGCCAGCCGTAGTTGTCACCCGGCGCGATCGCGTTCAGCTCGTCCCAGGTGTTCTGGCCGAACTCCGAGGCGAACAGCCGCTGTTCGCGGTCCCAGGCCAGGCCCTGCACATTGCGGTGGCCGTACGAGTACACCGGGGAGTCGGGGAACGGGTTGCCCGGAGCGGGCTCGCCCTCCGGGGTCAGCCGCAGGATCTTGCCGCCCAGGGAGTCCTTGTCCTGGGACAGTCCCGTGTCACCGCTCTCGCCCGTACCCACGTACAGCATCCGGTCCGGGCCGAAGGCGATCCGGCCGCCGTTGTGGATCACCCCCTTGGGGATGCCCCGGAAGACCGTGTCGGGCGCGCCCAACTGCTCGCCGGCGGGCTTCCGCTCGTCGTACAGCATGCGGACGACGCGGTTGTCGGAGGCCGAGGTGAAGTAGGCGTAGATCATGCGGTCCGAGGCGTACGCGGGGGAGAGCGCGATGCCGAGGAGGCCGCCCTCGCCGGCCGGGGACACCCCCGGCACCTCGCCCAGCTCCGTCTTCTTGCCGGTCTTCCCGTCGACCCGGGTGATCGTCGCCTCGTCCCGGGAGGACACCAGCAGGTCGCCGTCGGCCAGGGGGGCCAGGCCCCAGGGGGTGCTCAGGCCCGTGGCGACCGTGCGGACCACCTTCACCGAGCCCTTGGCGGGGGGTGTCTCCCCGGCGGTCCGCTCCGGCGACGGCGGCGCCGTCGTACCGCTCGGGGAGGCGCTGTCGTCCTTCCCCGGCGATCCTCCGTCGTTGGCGGAGCAGCCTGCCGTGAGCAGGAGCGCGGCGGCGGCCAGCAGGGCCGTCACGGCTCGACGTTGCACGATCGTGTCCCTTCGACGCGGCGGGTCTCTCCCTTGTCATACACCGCTCGCGCCCTCCAGGTTCCCGATCACGCACACTCCAACCGCGGCCCGCGGCCCGGCGCCGCCGTCCGCCCCGGTCCGGCCGCGCCCGCCGGCCCGCGGTTCAGTCCCAGGATCCCCGCGCCGCGGGCAGTTCCGCGATCTCCGCGTGGTCCCGCTCCGTCAGGCGCAGCTCCGCCGCCGCCGCGTTCTCCGCGACCCACCGCTCCCGCTTGGCGCCCGGGACCGGGACCACGTGGCGGCCCCGGGCCAGCACCCAGGCCAGGGCCACCTGGGCCGGGGTGACGTGCTCGCCGTGCCGGCGGGCGACGCGGCGCAGGCCGGCCACGATCGGCTGGTTCGCGGCCATCATCTCGGCCGTGAAGCGGGGGTGGCGGGCCCGCAGGTCGTCCGGTTCGAAGCCCACGCCGGGGGTGAGCGTCCCGGTCAGGAAGCCGTTGCCCAGGGGCATCGCGGCCAGGAAGCCGACGCCCCGCGCCTCGCACCACGGCAGCAGCGTCTCCAGCGCCTCCGGCGACCACACCGACAGCTCGGCCTGCACCGCGCTCACCGGGAAGACCTGCTGCACCCGCTCCAACTGCCGGATCGTCGTGTCGTGCAGCCGCGCCCCCGGCCGCCGGGCCGAGCGCGCCCCGACCGCGCACAGCCCCAGCGCCCTCACCTTCCCGGCCCGTACGAGGTCCGCCATCGCACCCCAGGTCTCCTCGATCGGGACCTCGGGGTCGGCGCGGTGCAACTGGTAGAGGTCGATGACGTCGGTCTGGAGCCGGCGCAGTGACGCGTCGCAGGCCCTCCTCACGTATCCGGGGCGGCCGTTGGCCACGACGTGCTGGTCGCCCACCAGCAGGCCGACCTTCGTGGACACGAAGGCGTCGGAACGCCGCTCCCTCAACACCCGCCCGAGCAGCAGCTCGTTGGTGAACGGGCCGTACATGTCGGCGGTGTCGAGGAGCGTCGAGCCCAGGTCCAGCGCCCGGTGCACCGCCCTGAGCGACTCCTCGCCGCGCTGCCGGGACGTGCTGTAGGCCCAGCTCATCGGCATGCATCCGAGTCCGACGGCCCCCACCGCGAGCGCCGTCGCGCCGATCGTCCTGCGCTCCACCTGGTCGTGACCCTCCCTCTCCCGGCCCCCCAACCTAACCTCTGCGGTCGCGGGCCCCTGAACTAGCCTCCGGACCATGACTGCTGATGTGTGGCTCCCCATCCCGCCGGACGAGATCGAGGGCCTTCCCGAAGGGCCGGACTACCGCTTCTGGGACGGCGGCGAGGACTTCCCCGCCGACCCGGCCGACTGCGTCTTCTACGCCGTGCCCTACATGAAGCCCGGCGGTGTCGGCGTGCGGCCGATGCCGCTGATGCGCTCCGTGCGGGTCGTGCAGACCCTGTCGGCCGGCACCGACCACGTGGAGCCGGGGCTGAAGCACCTGCCCGCCGGGGTACGGCTGTGCAACGCGCGGGGGGTGCACGAGGCCAGCACCGCCGAGCTCGCGCTCGCGCTGATCCTCGCCTCCCTGCGCGGCATCCCCGATTTCGTGCGGGCGCAGGACAAGGGGGAGTGGCGCGGTGGGTTCCGGCCGGCGCTCGCCGACAAGAACGTGCTCATCGTGGGGTACGGCTCGATCGGCGCGGCGATCGAGGACCGGCTCGTTCCCTTCGAGGTCGCGCGGGTGGCGCGCGTCGCGCGCTCCGCGCGCGCCACGGAGCGCGGCCCGGTGCATCCGCTCACCGACCTGCCCTCCCTGCTTCCCGGGGCGGACGTCGTCGTCCTCTCCACCCCGCTGACCGGGTCCACCCGCCACCTCGTGGACGCGGACTTCCTGGCCCGCATGAAGGACGGCGCCCTGCTGGTGAACGTGGCCCGGGGTGCCGTCGTCGACACCAAGGCCCTGCTCACCGAGGTGGAGAGCGGCCGCGTCACCGCGGCCCTCGACGTGACGGATCCCGAACCGCTGCCGGCCGGGCATCCCCTGTGGCGGGCGCCGGGCGTCCTCATCAGCCCGCACGTCGGCGGACCCACCTCCGCCTTCCTGCCGCGCGCCAAGCGGTTGCTGGTGGACCAGTTGCGCCGTTTCCTGAACCAGGAGGAGCTCGGCAACGTGATCCTGGTGACGGGAGCGGAATCCTCGTGATCCGCTTCGAGTACCGCCCGCTACTTCCCGGGCGCGGTGGGTACTCGTACGACAGGTGATCGTTACGGAGCGTAGAGAACCTATGTCCCTGAGTGACGATACTGGTGTATCGTCCCGACAGGGGCCGCGCCGCTGACCTACGGCGCCGGGGACGGACAGTGCGGATGGACTGAGGGGGGCGACGGGCGATGCACGGCCTGGTGACGAGCGATCCGACGCGGCGGAGCCGCCGACGGCGACCCTGGCGCGCGACCGTGCGCGGCCGCGGTCACCGCGGCGGCCATCATCTCCGGCACGGTGACCGCCCCTGCGGTCCCGTCCCCCGGCACCGCGGGCCTGCCGACCGCAGGAGGCACGCCCACCCGGTGCAGCAGGGGACCAGGGACCCCGGCGTGGCGCGGATCGGGAGGTACCGGTGAGCGCGCCCCCCTCCACGTCCACGCTCGACGGGGCGGTGCTGCCGCAGCCCGCCCGGGAGACGCTGCCGCCCCGGCCGTCGGCCGCCGATCGCCGGCCCGGTCCGCTCGCGCAGCTCGTCCTGGCCCTCGTCTGCGGGTCCTACGCCGTCGGTGCCGCGTTCGGCTGGGGCTCGGAGCGGCTCGCGCTCGTCATGGGCGACTTCGGGCTGAGCGCCGCGGCCGGTGTCGCCGCCGTCTCCTGCTTCGTCTACGCCCGCAGTCCGCGCACCCGGTTTCGACCCGCCTGGCTGCTGTTCGGCCTCTCCTCGACCATGGCCTCCCTGGGAAACCTGCTCTGGGGGTGGTACGAGGTGGTCCTCGGGATCCCGGTGCCCAGCCCCAGCTACGCCGACCTGTTCTTCCTGTGCTTCGCGCCGCCCGCCATCGTGGGCCTGCTGGTACTCGCCAAACGGCCCGTGACCAGGGCCGGCTGGGTCTGTCTCGCCCTGGACGCCTGGCTGATCGGCGGCTCCCTGCTCACCCTGGCGTGGAGCCTCGCGCTCGCCCAGGCCGCGCGGGCCGAGAGCCCGGACGTCGCGCACACCGCGCTGTCGCTGGCCTACCCGCTGCTCGACATCGCCCTGGTCAGCATGGTGCTGGCGCTGCACTTCCGGCGTTCGGCGGTGAACCGCTCCGCGGTCAACACCGCGATCGGCGCGCTGGCGCTGACCGTGATGTGCGACGCCCTGTTCACCTCGCCGCTGGTGCACAGCAGTTACCGCTCGGGACAACTGCTCGACGCGGGCTGGTTCGCCGGTTCGCTGCTCCTGGCGTACGCCCCCTGGACCGCGCCCCGCGACGGCCGGTCCGACGGCGAGGGGCGCACGCGTGTGGTCCGCGAACACGTGCCCGGACGGCCCGGCGGCCCGGACCTCGACCGGCCGCCCGTGCCCGGCGGTGAGCAGGACCGGTATCCGGCCACCCGCCCCATCGCCGGTTCCCTGGCCGCCCTCACGCCGTACCTCGCCGCGGCCGTGTGCACCCTGGGCATCCTCTACAACGTGCTCAACGGCCGCAGCGTCGACCGCGTCGTCCTGTTCACCGGGAGCACGGTGGTGCTCGCGCTCGTCGTGCGCCAGGCCATCATGCTGCTCGACAACATCACCCTCACCCAGGAACTGGCGCAGCAGGAGAACCACTTCCGCTCCCTGGTGCAGGGCTCCAGCGACGTCATCATGATCGCCGCGCCCAGCGGCATCCTCCGCTACGTCTCCCCGGCCGCCGCCGGGGTGTACGGCCGGCCCGCGGAGGAACTGGTCGGCACGGAACTGGCCGGTCTCATCCACCCGGAGGACCTGGGCTGCGTCGTGCACGAAGTGCGCCGCTTCCTCGCCGCCGACCCGGTCGCCGAACCCACCACGCGCATCGAGTGCCGGTTCCGCTCCGGCGACGACGGCTGGCTCAACGTCGAGTCGACCGTCAACCGGCACCACGGCGGCCTCATCTTCAACAGCCGCGACGTCACCGAACGCGTGCGGCTGCAGGCGCAGCTCCAGCACAACGCGGAGCACGACCCGCTCACCGACCTGCCCAACCGCGCCCTGTTCACCCGGCGCGTCCAGCAGGCGCTGTCCGGCCGCCGCGCCTCCGACCGCGGGGCCGCCCTGAGGGGCACGGCCGTGCTCTTCATCGACCTCGACGGCTTCAAGGGCGTCAACGACACGATCGGGCACCAGGCCGGGGACGAACTGCTCGTCCAGGCCGCCCGCAGACTCCAGGAGGCGGTCCGCAAGGGCGACACCGCCTCCCGGCTGGGCGGCGACGAGTTCGCGGCCCTGATCGTCGGGGACGGCGTCCGCGACCGGGACGCCCGGGAGCGCCACATCCTGGAACTGGCCGACCGCCTCAGGGCGACCCTGTCCCAGCCCTACCTGATCGACGGCAACGATGTCCGCGTCAACGCCTCCATCGGCGTCGCCTTCGCCGAACCCGGCCTCGGCGCGGGCGAGCTGCTGCGCAACGCCGACCTCGCCATGTACCGGGCCAAGGCCGCCGGGAAGGGCCGCGTGGAGCTGTACCGGCCGCAGATGCAGCAGGACGTCGTCCGCAGGGCGGAGCTGGCCACCCGGCTGCGCGCGGCGCTGCACGACGGCGAGTTCTCGCTGCTGCACCAGCCGGTGGTGTGCCTGGAGGACGGCCGGATCACCTCGGTCTGCGCACAGGCCCGCTGGCGCTCCTCCCAAGGGGTGCTCTTCACCCCCGCGGAGTTCCTGCGGGTGGCCGAGGACAGCGAGAAGACCGCCGAGCTCGGCCGGTGGGTGCTGGAGGAGGCCGTCGAGCAGGCCGCCGAACGGCACGCGACCGGTCTGTCGGTGCCCGTGGTCGTCCGGCTCGGTGCGCGCCGGCTGCTGGACCGGTCGCTGCCGCTCGGCTCGATCGAGGGGCTGCTCACCCGGCACGGGCTGCCGCCCGGTTCACTGGTCCTCGAACTGGCCGACGCCGACCCCCGGGTCGGGCTGGAGGAGCTGGAGCGCCGCCTGGCCGCGCTCAGGCGGGTCGGCGTCCGGATCGCCCTCGACGGCTTCGGCAGCGGCTGCGCGGCGATCACGGCCCTCAGAAGGCTGCCCGTCGACGTGCTGAAACTCGACCGCGGTCTGGTCGACGGCGTGGTGGAGTCCGCCCGGCTGCACAAGATCACCAGTGGGCTGCTGCGCATCGCCTCCGACCTCGGGCTGCAGTCCGTGGCCGACGGAGTGGACCTGCCCGAGCAGGTGGTGGCCCTGCGCGCGATGGGCTGTACGCACGGCCAGGGGATGGCCTTCTCCGGCCCGCTGGACGAGTACCGGCTGCGCCGGGCGCTGGGCACCTGGCGGTACCCGGTGCCGCACGGACCGGCCGAACGCGTGTTCGTCGGCGGAGGTGCCGGGGTGTACTCCGCGGGGATGACCGCCGTCTTCGGAGGTGGCACGGCTCTCCGCTCACATGATGAGACTCCCGTCCCACCCACTTGACAGTGAGGGTGTGCCGGGAGGAGGGTCAGTTCCATGCGCACCCGAATTCTCGTACTTGGACAGCGCGTCGGCTGACGCTGAGCCTCGACCGCTCAGCGACCACCACCCGGCGCGCTCCCCTCGCTTGCCTTATGGCACGAGGGGTTTTTTGTTGCACAGGCACCTGCCGAGCAGCACGCGTAACCCGCACGAACCTCGCAAAAAACCCTCAGCATCGAGAAGAGAATGCCGATGACCGAGCAGGCCACCGGGGCCCATCACCCGCAGCCGCGGCCCCGATCCGGAGGACAGACCGCCCCCGTCGAGCACGTCACGGGTGCGCAGTCCCTCATCCGCTCTCTCGAGGAGGTCGGCGCCGACACGGTATTCGGCATTCCCGGCGGTGCGATCCTTCCCGCGTACGACCCGCTGATGGACTCCACCCGGGTGCGCCACGTCCTGGTGCGGCACGAGCAGGGCGCCGGTCACGCGGCCACGGGGTACGCACAGGCCACCGGCAAGGTGGGCGTCTGCATGGCGACCTCCGGCCCCGGCGCCACCAACCTGGTCACCCCGATCGCCGACGCGCACATGGACTCCGTGCCGCTGGTCGCGATCACCGGCCAGGTCGCCTCCAGGGCGATCGGCACGGACGCCTTCCAGGAGGCGGACATCGTCGGCATCACGATGCCGATCACCAAGCACAACTTCCTCGTCACCAAGGCCGAGGACATCCCGCGGGTGATCGCGCAGGCGTTCCACATCGCCTCCACCGGCCGCCCCGGTCCGGTGCTGGTCGACATCGCCAAGGACGCCCTCCAGGCGAAGACCACCTTCTCCTGGCCGCCCACCATGGACCTGCCCGGCTACCGGCCCGTCACCAAGCCGCACGCCAAGCAGATCCGCGAGGCCGCCAAGCTGATCACCGCCGCCAGGCGGCCCGTCCTCTACGTCGGCGGCGGTGTCATCAAGGCCGGCGCCACCGCCGAGCTGAAGGTCCTCGCGGAACTCACCGGAGCGCCCGTCACCACCACCCTGATGGCGCTCGGCGCATTCCCCGACAGCCACCCGCTGCACGTGGGGATGCCGGGCATGCACGGTGCGGTCACCGCCGTCACCGCGCTGCAGAAGGCCGACCTGATCGTCGCCCTCGGAGCCCGCTTCGACGACCGCGTCACCGGCAAGCTGGACAGCTTCGCCCCGTACGCCAAGGTCGTCCACGCCGACATCGACCCGGCCGAGATCGGCAAGAACCGCGCCACCGACGTGCCGATCGTCGGTGACGCCCGCGAGGTCATCGCCGACCTCGTCCAGGCCGTCCAGAAGGAGCACGCCGAGGGCAACCGCGGCGACTACACCTCCTGGTGGAACGACCTCAACCGCTGGCGCGAGACCTACCCCCTCGGCTACGACCTGCCCGAGGACGGATCGCTCTCCCCGCAGCAGGTGATCGAGCGCATCGGCCGGCTCGCACCCGAGGACACGATCTTCGCGGCGGGCGTCGGCCAGCACCAGATGTGGGCCGCGCACTTCATCGAGTACGACAAGCCCTCCACCTGGCTGAACTCCGGCGGCGCCGGAACCATGGGCTACGCGGTCCCGGCCGCCATGGGCGCCAAGGCCGGCGCACCCGAGCGCACCGTCTGGGCGATCGACGGCGACGGCTGCTTCCAGATGACCAACCAGGAGCTCACCACCTGCGCCCTGAACAACATCCCGATCAAGGTCGCCGTCATCAACAACGGCGCCCTCGGGATGGTCCGCCAGTGGCAGACCCTCTTCTACAACCAGCGGTACTCCAACACCGTGCTGCACTCGGGCCCCGACGACGTCAACCCGGAGGCCAGGGGTACCCGGGTCCCCGACTTCGTGAAGCTGGCGGAGGCCATGGGCGCCCACGCGATCCGCTGCGAGGACCCGGCCGACCTCGACAAGGTCATCGAGGAGGCGAACTCCATCAACGACCGTCCGGTCGTCGTGGACTTCATCGTCCACGAGGACGCGATGGTGTGGCCGATGGTCGCCGCCGGCACCTCCAACGACGAGATCATGGCCGCCCGGGACGTCCGTCCCGACTTCGGCGACAACGAGGACGACTGAGAGCCGCAGGCAAAGGAACAGGTAAAGGAAGCAGCCCCATGTCCAAGCACACGCTCTCCGTCCTGGTGGAGAACACCCCCGGCATCCTGGCCCGGATCGCGGCCCTGTTCTCCCGCCGCGGCTTCAACATCGACTCGCTCGCCGTCGGCGTCACCGAGCACCCGGACATCTCCCGCATCACCATCGTGGTGAGCGTGGAGGAGTTCCCGCTGGAGCAGGTCACCAAGCAGCTCAACAAGCTCGTCAACGTGCTGAAGATCGTCGAGCTCGAACCCGGGCAGGCGGTCCAGCGCGAACTCGTTCTGGTGAAGGTGCGCGCCGACAACGAGACGCGCTCCCAGATCGTCGAGATCGTCCAGTTGTTCCGCGCCAAGACCGTGGACGTCTCCCCGGAGGCGGTCACCATCGAGGCCACCGGCAGCAGCGACAAGCTGTCCGCCATGCTCAGGATGCTGGAACCCTTCGGCATCAAGGAGCTCGTCCAGTCCGGCACGATCGCGATCGGACGCGGTGCCCGTTCGATCACCGACCGATCGCTGCGTGCTCTGGACCGGTCGGCCTGAGCCGGGAGACGGGCGGCCGGCCCGCATCCGGCCGCCCGTATTCCGAGACCCCGAACCTTCCCCTCCCCTCACCGTCATACGGTGGGACGCAACACCCGCACTAAGGAGAGAACCCAAAGTGGCCGAGCTGTTCTACGACGCCGACGCCGACCTGTCCATCATCCAGGGCCGCAAGGTCGCGGTCATCGGTTACGGCAGCCAGGGCCACGCCCACGCCCTGTCGCTGCGCGACTCCGGCGTCGACGTGCGCGTCGGTCTGCACGAGGGCTCCAAGTCCAAGGCCAAGGCCGAGGAGCAGGGCCTGCGCGTGGTGACCCCGTCCGAGGCCGCCGCCGAGGCCGACGTCATCATGATCCTGGTCCCGGACCCGATCCAGGCCAAGGTCTACGAGGAGCACATCGCCCCGAACCTGAAGGACGGCGACGCCCTGTTCTTCGGCCACGGCTTCAACATCCGCTTCGGCTTCATCAAGGCCCCGGCCGGCGTGGACGTCTGCATGGTCGCCCCGAAGGGCCCGGGCCACCTGGTGCGCCGCCAGTACGAGGAGGGTCGCGGCGTCCCCTGCATCGCGGCCGTCGAGCAGGACGCCTCCGGCAACGCCTTCGCGCTCGCCCTGTCCTACGCCAAGGGCATCGGCGGCACCCGCGCCGGCGTCATCAAGACGACCTTCACCGAGGAGACCGAGACCGACCTGTTCGGCGAGCAGGCCGTCCTCTGCGGCGGTACGGCCGCGCTGGTCAAGGCGGGCTTCGAGACCCTGACCGAGGCCGGCTACCAGCCGGAGATCGCCTACTTCGAGTGCCTGCACGAGCTGAAGCTGATCGTGGACCTCATGTACGAGGGCGGCCTGGAGAAGATGCGCTGGTCGATCTCCGAGACCGCCGAGTGGGGCGACTACGTCACCGGCCCGCGCATCATCACCGACGCCACCAAGGCCGAGATGAAGAAGGTCCTCGCCGAGATCCAGGACGGCTCCTTCGCGCAGCAGTGGATGGACGAGTACCACGGCGGCCTGAAGAAGTACAACGAGTACAAGCAGCAGGACTCCGAGCACCTGCTGGAGACCACCGGCAAGGAGCTGCGCAAGCTCATGAGCTGGGTCGACGAGGAGGCGTAAGCCTCACCGCCGGGGTCGGAGCGGCATGCTCCGGCCCCTTCGGCGAACCCGGGGTAACGTCGTATGTGCGGCGTTGTCCATCCCGTCCAGCCACGGACGGGTGATCCTTCCGAAGCGGCGTAAGACGACGCCCTCGGCGCCACTACACTGCTGCACTACATACGCGTCAGGCCCACAGCGTCGTGCGTCTTCCACGCGGCCACTACTCCCTCCACCGCCTGCGGCCGTCGGGACGGCCGTCCGCATTGGACATGTGAGGACTCACGTGAGCTCGAAACCCGTCGTACTCATCGCCGAAGAGCTGTCGCCCGCCACCGTGGACGCCCTGGGGCCGGACTTCGAGATCCGCCACTGCAACGGAGCGGACCGCGCCGAGCTGCTGCCGGCCATCGCCGACGTGGACGCGATCCTGGTCCGCTCCGCCACCAAGGTCGACGCCGAGGCGATCGCCGCGGCGAACCGGCTCAAGGTCGTCGCCCGCGCCGGCGTCGGCCTCGACAACGTCGACGTCTCCGCCGCCACCAAGGCCGGCGTGATGGTCGTCAACGCCCCGACCTCGAACATCGTGACCGCCGCCGAACTCGCCTGCGGTCTGATCGTCGCCACCGCGCGGAACATCCCGCAGGCCAACGCCGCGCTGAAGAACGGCGAGTGGAAGCGGAGCAAGTACACGGGCGTCGAACTCGCCGAGAAGACCCTCGGCGTCGTGGGCCTGGGGCGGATCGGCGCCCTCGTCGCGCAGCGCATGTCCGCCTTCGGCATGAAGATCGTCGCCTACGACCCCTACGTGCAGCCCGCGCGGGCCGCGCAGATGGGCGTGAAGGTGCTGTCGCTGGACGAGCTGCTCGAGGTCTCCGACTTCATCACCGTCCACCTGCCCAAGACCCCCGAGACGCTGGGCCTGATCGGCGACGAGGCGCTGCGCAAGGTCAAGCCGGGCGTGCGCGTCATCAACGCCGCGCGCGGCGGCATCGTCGACGAGGAGGCGCTCTACTCGGCCCTCAAGGAGGGCCGGGTCGCGGGCGCGGGCCTGGACGTGTACGCCAAGGAGCCGTGCACGGACTCCCCGCTGTTCGAGTTCGACCAGGTGGTCTGCACCCCGCACCTCGGCGCCTCCACCGACGAGGCCCAGGAGAAGGCCGGCATCGCCGTCGCCCGCTCGGTGCGCCTCGCGCTCGCCGGTGAGCTGGTCCCGGACGCGGTGAACGTCCAGGGCGGGGTCATCGCCGAGGACGTCAAGCCGGGCCTGCCGCTCGCCGAGCGCCTCGGCCGGATCTTCACCGCGCTCGCCGGTGAGGTCGCGGTCCGTCTCGACGTCGAGGTGTACGGCGAGATCACCCAGCACGACGTGAAGGTGCTGGAGCTGTCCGCGCTCAAGGGAGTCTTCGAGGACGTCGTCGACGAGACGGTGTCCTACGTCAACGCGCCGCTGTTCGCCCAGGAGCGGGGCGTCGAGGTGCGGCTGACCACCAGCTCCGAGTCGGCCGACCACCGCAACGTGGTGACCGTGCGCGGCACCCTCGCCGACGGCGAGGAGATCTCGGTCTCCGGCACGCTGGCCGGTCCCAAGCACGTCCAGAAGATCGTCGCGGTCGGCGACTACGACGTGGACCTCGCGCTCGCCGACCACATGGTGGTCCTGCGCTACGAGGACCGTCCGGGTGTCGTCGGCACCGTGGGCCGCATCCTCGGCGAGGCGGGCATCAACATCGCCGGCATGCAGGTCGCCCGCGCCGCGGTCGGCGGGGAGGCGCTCGCCGTGCTGACGGTGGACGACACGGTGTCCGCCGCGGTGCTGGGCGAGCTCGCCGCGGAGATCGGGGCGACCTCGGCCCGGTCGGTGAACCTGGTCTGAGACGACGGGCCCGGACGGGCCTCGTCCTCAAGAACCGGAGGGGCTGAGCCGATCAGCCCCTCCGGTGCTTTCCGCGCACGCCTCCTCCCGCGTCCGTACCCCCCGCAGGGCCGTCCCCGCCAGTACCGCGGCGCCCGCCAGCACCACCGCCCCGGCGACCGCCGCCGCGTTCATCCCGCTGGTGAACGCCTCCCTGGCCGCCGTCGCCAGGGCGTCCCCCGCCCCCTCCGGGAGCCGCTGCGCGACGGCCAGCGCGCCGCCCAGCGTCTCGCGGGCCGCGGCCGGGGCGGAGTCCGGCATCC
>NZ_MSGP01000244.1 GCF_002078235.1 Streptomyces viridosporus | reverse complement strand
GCGGCGACCAGCGCGGCCACGGCGGCGAAGGCCAGGCACAGCCGGGGCAGGGTGGCGGCGACCAGGGCGCGGACCGGGTCGCCCGCGGCGCCCCGGGCGCGGCGGGCCAGCGCCATGCTGAACGCCGGGATCAGCGCGATCGCCAGCCCGTCCTCGATCAGCAGCGTCGCGGCGATCTCCGGCACGGTCCACGCGACCAGGAAGGCGTCCGTGTCGCTCCCGGCACCGAACAGCCGGGCCAACGACTGGTCGCGCACCAGACCCAGCAGGGAGCCGGCGACGGACAGCGCCGCCGTGACGAGCGCGGCCCGGGCGAGGAACCTCCCGGACGGGGAGGCGTGGTCGCCGCCGTCCCCGGCCGGGCCGGCGGTCCGCGCCGCGGGGACGGCCGCCGTCTCGTCGGCCGCGGCCCCGGGGGCCCGTGAGGGCACCACGGTCATCGCGCCACCGCCTCCTCGACCCGCACGGCCGCCGCCTCGCGGCACCCGGCCTCCACCCGCTCGTCGTCGGCCAGCGCCCACCACGCCGCCAGGCCCAGACCCATGGCGGTCAGCACGGTGGAGGGGCCGCCGATGTCGCCGTACACGAAGTCGGTCAGCGACCAGATCAGCAGCCCGCAGGCGACGAGCCCGCAGTCGAGCCCCCGTCCGCGGCGGCGCGCCCGCAGCAGTCTGCGCAGCCCGCACACCAGCAGCGCCAGCCAGCTCCCGGCGAGCGCGAGCAGCCCGATCAGGCCCTGCTCGCTCAGCACCAGCAGGTACATGTTGTGCGGGGACAGCAGCGCCTGCTTGTGGAACGCCTCTCCCGCGCCCTCGATGTCGCTGCCCGACGACAGCGCGAGGCCGGCGTGCGCGTCGCGGTGCTCGGGGAAGTTCTTCAGGCCCACGCCGGTCAGCGGGTGCGCGCGCCACATGCCGGTGGCGGACGCCCACAGGGTGTACCGGTCCACGACCGACTGGTCGGGGGTGTCGGCGACCTGCGTGATGCTGTCGAGCCGCTCCTGCAACTGCGCCGTGCCGACGCCGAGGCCGCCCACCAGGACCGCGCCCGCGGCGACCACGGCCGCGGCCGTCCACAGCGCCCGCCGCAGCCCGGCCAGCGCCAGCTGCACGGAGCACGTCAGGACGGTCGCGATCCAGGCGCCCCGGCTGAAGGAGACCGCGAGCGGCAGCAGCAGCGCCAGGGCGCACCCGGCGGCGACCGCCCGCTGCCGCACCGGAGTCCGGCCCAGCGCGATCCCGACCGCGCACACCAGGCCCAGCGAGACCGCCGCCGCCATGCCCATCACGTCCTGGGCCCCGAAGGTGCCGACCGCGCGGATGGTCTCGCCCTGGTAGGAGGCGCCGGTCCGGGTGACGTACTGGTGCACGCCGACCGCCCCCTGCCACAGGGCGAGCCCCACGAACGACCAGGCCAGCACGCGCAGGTCGGCCCGGTGGCGCAGCAGCACCAGCACGGCCGCCGGGACCAGCACGAAGACCTGCAGGTAGCGGCCCGGGCCGGTGAGCCCGCCCGCCGTCGAGGACGTCCCCATGACGGCGAGCGCCAGCCCCACGACCGGCAGGCCCAGCACCACCGCCGCGGCCGGCGACAGCGGGCGCCGCCGCTCCCGCAGCAGACGGATCACGCAGTACACCACCACCAGGGCGGAGACCGCGTCGGCGGGTCCCGCGCCGTCCCCCGCCGACGGCAGGGCCGGCAGGGCGACCACCGCCACCAGCGGCAGGACCGGCGCCAGTGCGGCGGTCCGGCGCGGGAGCGGTGCGAGGGCGTGGCTCACGGTCGGTCAGCTCCCCGTCGGACGGACCAGCAGGGCCGCGGTGCGCAGCAGGATGCAGACGTCCTGCCACAGCGACCAGTCGTCGATGTAGGCGTTGTCGAACCGGCAGCGGTCCTCGATCGAGGTGTCGCCGCGCAGCCCGTGGACCTGGGCCAGTCCGGTGATGCCGGTGCGCACCCGGTGACGGGCCGCGTAGCCGGGGTAGGTCCGGCTGAACTGCGCGACGAAGTAGGGGCGTTCGGGGCGCGGTCCGACCAGGCTCATGTCGCCGCGCAGCACGTTCCACAGCTGCAGCAGCTCGTCCAGCGAGGTGCGCCGCAGCATGCGGCAGAACCAGCGCATCTCGTGCTCGTTGGCCACGCTCCACCGGGTCGCCGACTCGTGCGCGTCGACCGGGCGGTGGGTGCGGAACTTCAGCAGCGTGAACGGCTCCCCGTTCCGGCCGATGCGCTCCTGCCGGAACACCACGCCCGGCCCGTCGAGGAGCCGCAGCGTCACCGCGCACACCAGCAGCCACGGGCTGACCAGCAGCAGCAGCGTTCCCGAGACCAGGACGTCGAGCATCCGCTTGCCGCCGGCACCGGAGTGCGCCGGGAAGAGGTCCAGCCGCCGGCAGGGGAACCCGGCGAGCCGTTCCCGCGCCCCGTACGACGGGGAGTCGGCGTCGACCTCCCAGACCACGCAGCCCGACTCGGCCAGCGCCCGCAGCAGCGGCTCCTGTTCGGTGCGCACCGAGGGGTGCACGGCGAGCACCGCCCGCACCCCGTTCTGGATGACCGCCCGTTGGGCCTCCTCGTCCGTGCGCAGCACCGGGACGCCCTCGGTGCCGTCCGGCTGGGCGTCGGCGACGATCCCCACCGGCCGCACGCCGCACCGCGGGTGGCGCAGCACGGCGCCGGCCACGCGCTGCGCGGGCACCACCGGTCCGACGACGAGCGCGGCGTGCGGGTGGCGCAGCAGCGCGGCGCGCCGCCGCCCGTGCACGGCCGCGCGCAGCGTGCAACCCACGACCGCCTGCAGGGCGAGGCCGGTCAGCACGGTGCGGGCGGACAGCGCCTGCTCCGGCCGGTGCACCGCCCAGAGCGCCGCCGCCGCCGACCAGACCACCAGGATGCGGCCGCACACGGCGGGCAGTTCCTCCAGCAGCCCCGGTACCGGCGAGCCGGCGGCGCGCGGGCGCCACAGCAGCGCCGCGCCGACCAGCAGGGCGACGAGGAGGGGATGGCGCTGGGTGTCGGTGAGCGCCAGTGCGCCCAGCAGGGCGGCGGCACCGTCCGCGACACGCAGGGGAACCGGCGAGGCCGGCCGTTCGGGGGGCCGCGCGGCGGGTGGCCGGAAACCGGTGTCGGTGCCGCGCGGCGGAATGACGGACACGGGTGAGGAGCCGTGCTCCCGCGGCGTCGTGCCGGGGGAGGGAACGGTGCGTTCAGCGGTCACGAGTGGATGGACTCCCTGTACTCGGATGGCTCGGCGTGCTGTGTCGTCCGGTGGGTCCCGGCGCGCCCGGCCGCCCGGGACGGACACGCGCACGCGGGAGCGGGCCGGGTGCCGAGCAGCTCGTGGTAGACGTCCGCGACCGCCCTGGCGGTGTGCCGCACGTCGTGGAGGGACAGCACGTGCCGGCGGCCCTGGTCGCCGAGCGAGGCGCACAGCGGCGGGTCGAGCAGCAGCTCGCCGACGGCGTCGGCCAGTGCCCCGGGGTTCTCCGGCGGGACCAGGCAGCGGGCGGTGAAGGAGGGCGGCAGGCTCTCGCGGGCCCCGTCGACGTCCGTGACGACCACGGGCCGCCCGCAGGCCATCGCCTCCAGCGGGGCCAGCGCCATGCCCTCCCAGCGGGACGGCAGGACGACGAGATCGGCGGCCTGGTACCAGGGGGTGGGGTCGCCCACGGCTCCCGCGAACAGCACGGACGCGGGAGCGTGCGCGCGCAGGTGGTCCCGGTCCGGTCCGTCGCCGACCAGGACGAGGCGGGCGTCGGGCACCCGGCGCACGACGGTGTCCCAGGCGCGCAGCAGGACGTCCTGCCCCTTCTGCCGGCACAGCCGGCCCACGCACACGGCGAGCGGTGTCCGCGGCGGGAGACCGGCGAGCGGCGCGAGCCCGGCCCGTGCGGTGTCGGCGGAGGCCGGGCGGAAGCGCTCGGGGTCGATGCCGTTGGGCACGACGGCCCACCGGCCGGTGATCCCGGAGCGCACGCCCGTCACGCGTTCCGCCTCGCTCACGCAGATCATCCGCCCGGCCCACCGCGCGCCCCACCGCTCCCACAGCAGCGCCAGGGCCGCGGTGCTCCCGCCCACCGCCTCGAACGACCAGGCGTGCGGCTGGAAGACGGTGGGGATCCGCCCGCGCACCGCGAGCCGTCCGGCGAGTCCGGCCTTCGCGCTGTGCGCGTGCACCAGATCGGGGCGCACCTCGTCGATCAGCCGGGCGAGGTGCCGTACCTCCCGTACGAGCGACGCACCCGGCGACCGCGTCGCCCGCCAGCGCCGTACGTGTGCGCCGAGCGCCCGCAGCCGGTCGGCGAGCGGGCTGTCGGGGCAGATCACGGTGACGTCCAGGCCGTCCGCGAGCTGGGACCGGACCAGGTCCGTCACGACGCGCGCGACCCCGCCGTCCACCGGCTGGGTGAGGTGCAGGATCCGCGGCCGGTGGCCGGCGGGGGGCAGGTCCGTGGGCATGGTTTCCCCGCGCGCGGAGTCCGTGAGGGAACTCGGGGCGGGCTGCGGCGCGCTCACCACCGGGCGTCGACGGCGGCGAAGAGCGCGCCGGCCCATGCCGCGTCCTGCTGGGATGTCAGCCGCAGGGTTGCCTCGTCACCGGAGTGCGGCAGAGCACCCGAGAGGTCGAACACGTCGGAGTCGTAGCCGAGGGTGTGGGCGTACGCCGGTACCCGCGCCGGAGCCGTTCCGGGGTCGCTGATGGTGGAGTTCAGGACGTCGTCGCCGGGGTTGGCGGCGTCGGCGAGCACGGTGGACACGGGCGAGGACCCGCCGGTGGTCAGGACGAGCGAGTCGCCGCCGGTCCCGCGGTCGCCGTTGTACGCCACCAGGCCCACCCGGCCCCCCGCGCCCGCGGAGAAGTCCAGGGCGCGCAGCGGGATCTGGATCTCCCCGCGGCCCATCAGCGGCAGGAAGCCGTCCCAGAGCGTGAGGTGCCGCAGCGGCTCCGCCGGGTTCTCGTACGCCACGACCAGCGTCCAGCCGCCCCACGCCCCGGCCGCCGACCGGCCCATGGCCACGTTGACCTGCGCCACGGTGTACAGGCCCGGTCCGCTGTCCTGCACCAGCCCCGTCACGTCCGCCGAGGCCTGGAAGGCGTCCGCGCCGTCCGCCACGCGGTGTCCGACGACCGTGTCCGCGAGGAGCTCCTTGTACTCCCCGCCCGGTTCGGCGATCAGCACCCGCCCGTTGTCCTCGAGCGGCTTCTGCTCGCCCACGCGCAGGTTGCCGCCCCAGTACAGGCGCGCGTACGTCACCCGGGAGCCGGCGGGCAGACGGACCTCCGAGCGGGAGGAGTTGTAGGTGTTCGGGTCGTTGTCGACGTCGACGTAGAACATGTCGAAGTCGCCGTTCACCCCGGGGCCGCCGCTCTGCACGTTCCGGCAGGAGGACGCCTGCGGGCGGCAGGTGATGGAGGTGTTCGCGGCGCGCACCATGCCGCCGTGCTGGAGCGCGCGGTACCGCTGGTCGAACGCGAGGACGGTGGCCTCGGGCGCGGGCGCGGCCGGTGCGGCGACCGGGGAGCCGCAGGGCGCCCACACCGCGGCAAGGGTGAGGACGCCCACCGTCGTATGGCGAAGCATCTGACCCGGGGATTGGCGCATGACCGTCGGAGCCTTTCGAGCGGGTGAGGGACGGCGGACAGCGGGACGAATGCGTTGCGTCCGCCCGGAGGAGTGCGTGAGGAGGTTCGCAACTCTAGTCACCAAACGGACAAATTCACTGAAATTCAGTGAATGGGGACATGTGTGTTGAAATTGTGAAGCCGATCGCCGCCGGGGTGCCGCCGTGCAGGGGAACGGGGGCCGAGCCGCCGTCGGGCCGGCCCGCGGCCCCGCCGGGCCGGGCGGACAGCGGGGTGAACGGGAGATCACGAACGGCGCATGATCGGTTGCGGGGCGTCACGGCCGCTTCCACGGTGGGCACAGCATCCGACGTTCACCGAAAGGAACACCCATGCGTGCTCTGCCCGTACGGCGCATCGCACTCGGCGCGTGCTGCGCCGCCCTCCTGGTCGGGATCACCGGCCCCGCCGCCACGGCGGCCGACCCGGCCCGCGAGCGCACCCCCGCGGCGTCGTCCGACGCGTTGCTCGTGCAGGTCAGGAGCCTCGACGCGCAAAGGGGTGAACTCGCCCCGGTCGTCCGCCTGTTGGAGGTCGTGCTCGAGGCGGACGGCGGCCACCTGCCCCCCGCCGAGGCCAGGAGGCTGGGCGGGGCCGCCGAAGACGCTCTGAGGAAGGCGGCCGCGAAGGCCCGGACGGCCACGGCCGCACCCGCGACGACGGCCCCGGTGACCACGGACACGCCGGACCTGTCGGACCTGTCGGACCCGGTGACCACGACCACGACCTCGTCCCCGTCCCCGACCGCGACCCCGTCCCCGACCGCGACCGCGACGCCGGAGGCGTTGGACCCGGCGGAGGTGTCGGATCCGGCGGAGGTGTCGGACCCGGCGGAGGACACGCCGCTCCTCGTCGACGGGACCGACCTCACCGACGACCTGCTGGACGCCGTGCACGAGGTCGTCGACGGCCTCCACGACCTGTCGCTCTCCGGCGAGGAGGACGCCACCCGGGTGTCCTCGTCGCTCGAGGACCTGCTGGCCGAGGTGGAGGCTCTCGTCGACGCGTTGCTCGGCACCGCCGACCCTCAGGCGTCGACGAGAGCCTCCACC
>NZ_MSGP01000243.1 GCF_002078235.1 Streptomyces viridosporus | reverse complement strand
GGTCTCCTCGAGCAGGCCGCCGAGGCCTTCGTCGGCCTGCTCGAGGAGACCTGGCCGCTCGCGGCAGCGGCCACCGCGTCGTACGAGCCGCTGACCGCCGAGGGGTCCGCGACGGCGTCCCGCTGAGGCCGGCCGCGCGCGGGCGGTCAGCCGTCCCGTCCGCCGGCCCGCTCCAGCAGGGCCACCGGCCACCGCTCGAACAGTTCCGCCACGCGCGCGTGCCCGGTGAACTCCCGTCCCGGTTCCAGCGCGTCGGCCCACCGGCCCGGCGGCAGCGGCAGGCGCGTGTCCCGCCAGCCGCCCGCCTCCGCCAGCCGCAGCGACAGCCGGGTGACGGCGGTCAGCGCCTGCCCGGAACGCACGAACGCCACGCAGTGCGCCGCCGCGGGCCCCTCGGCGGTCAGCGGCTCGTACGACGCCGTGTCGCCGAAGACGTCCGGCCGCCGCGCCCGCAGCCGCAGCGCGGCCCGCGTCACCGCCTCCTTGCCGCCGCCGTCACCGGACGGCCCGGACGGCCCGGAGGGCTCGAGCGGCCCGGCCGGGAAGTCCACCGTCCGCCGGTTGTCCGGGTCCACCAGGGCCCGGTACTCGCCCTCCGTGCCCTGGTAGACGTCGGGCACCCCCGGCATCGTCAGATGGACCAGCGCCGTGCCCAGGACGTTCGCCCGGATGTGCGGCTCCAGCGCGGCGCGCAGCGCCGCCACCCGCTCGCCCGGCGCCCCGCACGGCCCCGCCGCCACGAACCGCGCCACGGCCTCCTCGTACGCCGGCTCCTGCTCGGTCCAGCTGGTGTGCATCCCCGCCTCGCGCACATGCTTCAGCAGCGTCCCCCGCACCCGCTCCTCGTCGGCGGGCCCCAGCCCGAACACCGTCTGCCAGGCCGCCCACGCCAGCTGGGCGTCCGGCACGCCCTCGCCGGTGCGCGTCACCTCCGCCAGCACGTCCGCCCAGCGCCGCGGGCACTCCGTGAGGACGTGCAGCGCCGCCCGCACGTCGGCGCTGCGCTTGGTGTCGTGCGTCGAGACGACCGTCCCGGTGGCCGGCCAGTCGCGCTGCACCCGCGCGCAGTACGCGTGGAACCGCTCCGGGGACACCGCCGGGTCGCCGGGGTCCTGGCCCACCTCGTTCGCCGACAGCAGCGGGACGTAGCGGTAGAACGCCGTGTCCTCGACGGACTTGGCCCGCAGCGCCGACGCGGTCTGCGCGAACCGCGTACGGAACTCCACCTGCCCCGGCCCGTCGCCGTACCGCCCGAGCACCAGGTCCCGTACGACGTCCACCGCCCCCGCCTCCTCCGGGACGGCGAAGGCGAGCCGGGCCTCGGCCGCGGCCTCCTCGGTGACCACGGCGGACGCGTCCACCGACGCGTAGGGGCGGTACACCTCCAGCCGGACCAGCAGCTCCTGGAGCGCGGTGCGCAGCGCCCAGGGGGCGCGGTCGCGCAGCGCGGGGTCCGGCGAGGTCGCGCACAGCCGGTCCGCCACCCGGGTCAGCCGGTCGACCTCGGTGGCCAGCTCGTGCGTGATCACCTTGTACGCGGCCCGCCGCGCGGTGGCGTCCCAGTCGCCGCCCCGGTCCGTCTGCGGGGCGGCGAACCGCCGGTACCGGCCGAGCAGCTCCCCGAGCCCCGCCGGGTCCATGAACAGGCCGTCCACGTGCCGCAGGGCGTCGTAGCCGGTGGTGCCCGCGACCGGCCAGGAGGCGGGCAGCGGTTCGCCGTCGGCGAGGATCTTCTCCACCACCGTCCACCGGCCGCCCGTGGCCTCGTGCAGCCGCCGCAGATAGCCGTCCGGGTCGGCGAGTCCGTCGGGGTGGTCGACGCGCAGCCCGTCGATCACCCCCTCGCGCAGCAGTTCCAGGACCTTGGCGTGCGTGGCCTCGAACACCTCCGGGTCCTCCACCCGCACCCCGATCAGCTCGGAGATGCTGAAGAACCGCCGGTAGTTGAGCTCGGTGCGGGCCAGGCGCCACCACACGGGGCGGTACCACTGCGCGTCCAGCAGCTGCGGCAGCGGCAGGTGGGCCGTGCCCTCCCGCAGCGGGAACGCGTGGTCGTAGTAGCGCAGCACGTCGCCGTCGGTCTTCAGCCGGTCGAGTTCCGCGCCGAGCGGGCCGCCGAGCACGGGCAGCAGCACCTGGCCGCCCTGGGCCTCCCAGTCGATGTCGAACCACCGCGCGTGGCGCGAGGCGGGCCCCTCGCGCAGCACCTCCCACAGGGCGCGGTTGTGGCGCGGGGACATCGCCATGTGGTTCGGGACGATGTCCACGATCAGGCCGAGCCCGTGCTCCCGCGCGGTGCGCGCCAGGGACCGCAGGCCCTCCTCGCCGCCCAGCTCCGCACGCACCCGCGCGTGGTCCACCACGTCGTAGCCGTGCGCGGAGCCGGGGACGGCCTCCAGGACGGGGGACAGGTGCAGGTGGGACACACCGAGCGAGGCCACGTACGGCACGGCCGCCGCCGCGGCCGCGAACGGGAAGCCGGGCTGCAGCTGCAGCCGGTACGTGGCCGTGGGCACCGCCGGGTCAGGTTGCTCGAGGGTCATGGGAACCTACGTACCCGCCCCGCCGCCTTTCGTGCCCCCGCTCGCCCCACCGGGCCACCCGTCGCCCGGACGGGTGGCCCCCGGGTGCGCTACACCGGCCGCTGCAACACCGTCAGGCTCCGGTCGGTCAGGGTCAGCCGGGCACCGGCCTGCACCTTGGGACCGGTGCCCGGCGGGACGCCGTCCGCACGGGCCGTGTCCACGACCACCTGCCACTGGCGGCCGTGATCGACCGGCACCACGAAGTCCAGCGGCCTGGGCGAGGCGTTGAACATCAGCAGGAACGAGTCGTCGGTGATGCGCTCCCCGCGCTGCCCCGGCTCGGAGATCGCGTTGCCGTTGAGGAACACCGTCAGCGCCGACGCCCGCGCCGAGTCCCAGTCCCGCTGGGTCATCTCCTTGCCCTCCGGGGTGAACCAGGCGATGTCGGACAGGTCGTCGTGGGTGCCCTCCACCGGCCGCCCGTGGAAGAAGCGGCGCCGGCGGAAGACCGGGTGGTCCTTGCGCAGCCACACCATCGCGCGGGTGAACTCCAGCAGCTGCCGGCGGACGTCGCCCTCGCCGTCCCCGCCCTCCTCGGGCCAGTCGAGCCAGGCCAGCTCGTCGTCCTGGCAGTAGGCGTTGTTGTTGCCGCGCTGGGTGCGGGCCACCTCGTCGCCGTGGCTGATCATCGGCACGCCCTGGGAGAGCATCAGCGTCGCGATGAAGTTCCGCATCTGCCGGGCCCGCAGCCGCAGCACGTCCGGGTCGTCGGTCTCGCCCTCGACGCCGCAGTTCCAGGACCGGTTGTGGCTCTCGCCGTCCCGGTTGTCCTCGCCGTTGGCCTCGTTGTGCTTGTCGTTGTACGACACCAGGTCGTGCAGGGTGAAGCCGTCGTGGCAGGTCACGAAGTTGATGGAGGCCAGCGGGCGCCGTCCGTCGTTCTGGTACAGGTCGGAGGAGCCGGTCAGCCGGGAGGCGAACTCCGCGAGCGCGCGCGGCTCGCCCCGCCACAGGTCCCGCACGGTGTCCCGGTACTTGCCGTTCCACTCGGTCCACAGCGGCGGGAAGTTGCCCACCTGGTAGCCGCCCTCGCCCACGTCCCACGGCTCGGCGATCAGTTTCACCTGGGAGACCACCGGGTCCTGCTGCACCAGGTCGAAGAACGACGACAGCCGGTCCACCTCGTGGAACTGCCGGGCCAGGGTCGCCGCGAGGTCGAAGCGGAACCCGTCCACGTGCATCTCGGTGACCCAGTAGCGCAGCGAGTCCATGATCATCTGGAGGACGTGCGGGGACCGCATGAGCAGGGAGTTCCCGGTCCCCGTGGTGTCCATGTAGTAGCGGGGGTCGTCGGTCAGCCGGTAGTACGAGGGGTTGTCGATGCCCTTGAAGGACAGGGTCGGGCCCAGGTGGTTGCCCTCGGCGGTGTGGTTGTAGACCACGTCGAGGATCACCTCGATCCCGGCCTCGTGCAGCGCCTTGACCGCCGACTTGAACTCCAGCACCTGCTGGCCGCGGTCGCCCCAGGACGCGTAGGCGTTGTGCGGGGCGAAGAAGCCGATGGTGTTGTAGCCCCAGTAGTTGTTCAGGCCCATGTCCACCAGGCGGTGGTCGTTCACGAACTGGTGCACCGGCATCAGCTCCAGCGCGGTCACCCCGAGCTCGGTCAGGTGCTCGATCACCGCCGGGTGCGCGAGGCCCGCGTAGGTGCCGCGCAGTTCCTCCGGCAGCCCCGGGTGGCGCATGGTGAGGCCCTTGACGTGGGCCTCGTAGATCAC
>NZ_MSGP01000242.1 GCF_002078235.1 Streptomyces viridosporus | reverse complement strand
CCCCACGACGGCCCCCCGGCACACCATCCGTCCCGTCATGGGCCCCGCCTCCCCGGCCGGACGCCGCGAGACCGCCGACCGGAAGCCGCACGGCCCTCCGGGGCCACGTCACCCGTTCTCGGCCTGGAACATCCAGTGCTGCTTCTCCAGGCCCGCCGTGGCCGCGATGAGGATGTCCTGGCTCACCGGGTCCGCCTCCCCGGTCGCGGTGACCCGCTCCCGCATGCGGGCGATCACCGCGCCCAGCGCCTCCACGAGCGTTCCCACCGCGGTCGTGTCGTCGACCCAGCCCTCGGGCGTCACCCCGATCCCGCTGCCGACGGCCACCGTCGCGGCGCGCCCGTCGGGCGAGACGCCCAGTGCCGCGGCGCGCTCCGCCACGGTGTCGGCGTGCTTGCGCGCGAGGGCCACGACCTCGTCCAGCTGGAGGTGCACGGAACGGAAGCGCTGTCCGACCACGTTCCAGTGGATCTGCTTCGCCACGAGGGCGAGATCCACCAGATCCACCAGGGCGCCCTGCAGCGCCTCGGACACCGTCTTCAGGTTCGCGTCGGACAATGGACTCTTCACGACGTACATCCGCACCTCCGTGGCCGTCCCCCGCCTCCTCCCTCAACGATGACCGCCGCATGCCGCACCGGCAAACGCACGCAGACACCCCGGACATGCGAAAACCCCGGCAGCACCCCTCCGGATCTCCCGGAAGGGCCCAGACCGGGGCCTCTCACACCCTCACACCGCGCGTGCGCGAAACCGCGTCACGCGGCGACGACGTCCACCGCCTCGGCGGGCGCCTTGATGGTCACCCGTTCCGGTGGCACGCCGGTCACCGAAACGGAACCCAGCATCGGACGAACCGGCGTGGGTACGGGCTCGCTGGGGGTCGCTGCAGCAGACTGGGCCAGCTCGGCGAGGGCGAGCTCGTCGCTCACTTCCCGCATGAGCTCGGACATCCGTACGTCCAGCGCGTCGCAGATGGCGGAGAGCAGTTCGGAGGAAGCCTCCTTCTGCCCCCGCTCCACCTCGGAGAGATAGCCGAGTGAGACTCGGGCGGACGAGGAGACTTCGCGCAGAGTACGGCCCTGGCGCTGGCGCTGCCGACGCAGCACGTCACCCAGCAGGCGACGGAGCAGAATCATCGGTGGCTCCCTCCTCGGACCGCGTAGCCGCATCCTTCTCGCCCCACCGTACCGCCTCGTGCTGCGGCCGTGCGGGGAGCGATGTCGTGTTCACTCTGGGCTGCAAACATCAAAACCCCCCGTTCCGTTCCGTATCCTGTGCCCGCTCATTTCCGGTCTGTTCGCCCACAAGCTCCGTCAGAAGCAGTGCGAGTACGCTCCGTACACTCTCCATACGAATTTCCGCGCGGTCGCCGTTCAACCGCAGGCGCTCCACTTTTCCGCCGGAGGCGGAACCGGAACTCGCTCCGGAGGGACCGTCCACGGCCACGAAGACCGTCCCGACGGCTTGGCCGTCCTGCGGGTCCGGACCGGCGACGCCGGTGGTCGCGACGCCCCAGTCGGCACCCAGCGCCTTGCGCACGCCGGCCGCCATCTGGGCCGCCACCTGCGGATCCACCGCTCCGCGCTGAGCCAGCAGAGTGGCGTCCACGCCGAGCAGTCCGTGCTTCAGGTCGGTGGCGTACGCCGTCACCGAACCACGGAAGACCTTGGAGGCCCCGGGAACCGAGGTGATCTCCGCCGCCACCAGGCCACCGGTCAGCGACTCGGCGACAGCGAGCGTTCCGCCGTTCACAGTGAGTAGTCGCACCACCTCGGTGGCCGTGGAACTCACGCTTCCGTCTCCTCCAACGCCGCCTTGCGCTCGGCAATTCCCCGCCTGCGGAGCACAATGGCCTGTTTCACATAGTCGAGTCCGGTCGCCACGGTCAGCACGACCGCGGCGGCCATCACCCACCACCGCAGGGTGGCCAGCCATCCCGTGAGCGCCAGTACGTACATGCCGACGGCCACGCCCTGGGTGAGGGTCTTGAGCTTGCCTCCGCGGCTGGCCGGGATCACGCCGTAGCGAATGACCAGGAAACGCAGCAGGGTGATGCCGATTTCCCGGCCGAGGATGACCCCGGTGACCCACCAGGGCAGATCGCCCAGCGCCGAGAGGCAGATCAGCGCCGCCCCCATGATCGCCTTGTCGGCGATGGGATCGGCGATCTTCCCGAAGTCGGTGACCAGGTTGTACGTGCGCGCCAGATGACCGTCGAACAGATCGGTGATCATGGCGACGGCGAAGGCCGCCCAGGCGAGCGACCGCCACGCCGGGTCGTATCCGCCGTCGGCGAGCATCAGCGCGACGAAGGCCGGTACGAGCAGCAGCCGGAGCATGGTCAGCAGGTTGGCGATGTTCCAGACGCTGGCCTGGTTGACGGCCGCCGCCGCGATCTTCCCGCCGCGCGGCGGTTTCGTACCGTCCTCGGCGTCCACGGCGCCGTCGAAGGCGCCTGCGGTCACCTCCCCGCCGGACAGTTGCTCCCCGCCCTGACCACGACCGGACAGTCCGCCCGCCCCCGGGCCGCCGCCGGACGGTCCCGGAGTCGCGCTCCGGGCCTCCCGTGCGGCCGTGCGACCGGCCGCCGTCCCCGGGAGGTTCCCGGGGGCCGCGCTCGCCGTCGCCCTCCTCGCGCCGGAGGGGCCTCCCGCCGCCGATGCCGGGACACCCGTCATCTGCCCGCCTCCTCACTACACGCGAGCGAGCCCTGGAAGAGCGGCTCGGCCACCAGGTCGACACCCTCCGTACCGACCACCTTCGCCTCGACCATACGGCCGACGCCCACACCCTCGCCGCTCGTGAGCAGCACCTGGCCGTCCGTCTCGGGGGCCTGGTGCGCCGCCCGGCCGTGGACGCCCTCCTCGTCCACGGACTCCACCAGCACGTGCACGGTCTCGCCGACCCGCTCGTCGGCACGCTGCGAGACGAGTTCCTCGGCCAGCCGGGAGACACGTGCCAGCCGCTCGGCGACGACGTCCTCCTCCAGCTTGGTGTCGTAGGTCGCCGCCTCCGTGCCCTCCTCATCCGAGTAGCCGAAGACGCCGATGGCGTCCAGCCGCGCGTGGTTCAGGAAGCGCTCCAGCTCGGCGAGGTCGGCCTCGGACTCGCCGGGGAAGCCGACGATGAAGTTGGAGCGCACACCGGCCTGCGGCGCCCTGCTCCGGATGGTGTCGAGCAGCTCGAGGAAGCGGTCGGTGTCGCCGAAACGGCGCATCGCGCGCAGCACGCCGGGCGCGGAGTGCTGGAAGGACAGGTCGAAGTACGGGGCGACCTTCGGCGTGGAGGTCAGGACGTCGATCAGACCGGGCCGCATCTCGGCCGGCTGGAGGTAGCTGACGCGCACCCGCTCGAGGCCGTCGACCTCGGCGAGCTCCGGCAGCAGGGACTCCAGCAGGCGGATGTCACCGAGGTCCTTGCCGTAGGAGGTGTTGTTCTCGGAGACCAGCATGATCTCCTTCACCCCCTGTTCGGCCAGCCACCGCGTCTCGTTCAGCACGTCGCTGGGGCGACGTGAGATGAAGGAGCCGCGGAAGGACGGGATGGCGCAGAAGGAGCAGCGCCGGTCGCAGCCCGAGGCGAGCTTCACCGAGGCGACCGGGGAGCCGTCCAGTCGGCGGCGCAGGGGCGCGCGGGGACCGGAGGCCGGGGCGACGCCCTCCGGCAGGTCCACCGGACCGTGGCCGGGCAGCGCGACGGACGCGCCCGCCGCCTGCCGTTCCACCGGGCTGAGGGGCAGCAGCTTGCGCCGGTCACGCGGGGTGTGGGAGGCGTGGATACCGCCGCTCAGGATGGTCTGGAGCCGGTCCGAGATGTCGGTGTAGTCGTCGAAGCCGAGCACGCCGTCGGCCTCGGGGAGGGCTTCGGCGAGTTCCTTGCCGTACCGCTCGGCCATGCAGCCCACCGCCACGACGGCCTGCGTTCTCCCGTGTTCCTTGAGGTCGTTGGCCTCCAGGAGGGCGTCGACCGAGTCCTTCTTGGCGGCCTCGACGAAGCCACAGGTGTTCACGACGGCGACGTCCGCTTCGGCGGCGTCCTCGACGAGCCGCCAGCCGTCCGCCTCCAAACGGCCTGCGAGCTCCTCCGAGTCCACCTCGTTACGGGCGCAGCCAAGGGTGACGAGTGCGACGGTACGGCGTTCAGGCATGGGCTCAAGACTACTTCGTCCCGCAGACGGCCCACGTCGACGGGGTTGGCCGAGCTTGGCCGACCCCGTCGTCGATGTACCGCCTGGGGCCGTTTATCCGGCCTGCGGGTCGCCCTTGGTGTAGGTGAGGCGCTCGACGGCTCCCGGCTGGAAGTCGTCCTCGATCTTCTTGCCGTTCACGAACAGGTCGATCGCGCCGGCGTCGCCGAGCACCAGATTGATCTTCGAACTGTCCTGGAAGGTCTTGGACTCGCCCTGCTTGAGCAGACCGTCGAACAGCAGCCGGCCGTTGTGGTCCTTGGCCGAGATCCAGCTGCGTCCGTCGACGGCGCTCACCTGCACCGTCACCTTGTCCTGCGGCGCGGCGGCGATGGCGCTGTCCGACGGCTCGGGCTCGGGGACGGCGGGCTTCTCCGCCTTGGGCGTGGGCGAGGCGGACTCGGTGGACGCGGTGCCGTCGGCGACGTTCTCCTTCCCGCCGTCGTCACCGCCCTTGACCATCGTGAACCCGACGAAGCCGATCACCACGACGATCGCGGCGACCATGGCCGCGGTCCAGTTCGGTCCGCGCCGCTCCGGACGGATGCGCTCCGCCTCGAAGAGGGGCGCGGCCGGGGTCGGGGCCGGGCGGCCGTTGCCGTGCTCGGTCTCGTACTGGGCGATCAGCGGAGCCGGATCGAGGTTCACGGCCCTGGCCAGGGTCCGGATGTGCCCGCGCGCGTAGACGTCGCCGCCGCAGGCCGCGAAGTCGTTCGCCTCGATGGCGTGCACGATGGCGATACGGACCCGGGTGGCGGTACTGACGTCGTCGACGGTGAGCCCGGCGGCGATGCGCGCCTGCTGCAGTGCACGGCCGACGGAGGGGCGGGCTTCCTCGGAAACGTCTTCGAACGGACGCTCGTCTTCAGGGGAGTTGCCGATGGACACGGGGGCGCCTTTCGAGCGTGTAGCCGCCTGTGCTGGAGATTCAGTCTAGGGGGGGTACAAATGGGTGGGGCAACCGGGCGGTCGGACTTTGTACGCCATCGGAATGGCCCGACATCCCGATGGTGGACCTGCTGCTTGTGGCTTTCCTCAACTTGACGTACGCCGAGGGGAAACGGTTGCCCGCCGGCCCCTCACGGGTGGGTCACGATCGACCGCCCGGACGCTCCGGGGCGACACCCGTGCCCCGTGCGCCTACCCTTCAGACTCCCCCCGGATCAGCGCGAGCACGCCATCCAGGTCGTCGGGTTTCACGAGAACGTCACGGGCCTTCGAACCCTCGCTCGGTCCCACGATGTTCCGGGACTCCATCAGGTCCATCAGCCGGCCGGCCTTGGCGAAGCCCACGCGCAGCTTGCGCTGGAGCATGGACGTCGACCCGAACTGGGTGGAGACGACCAGCTCGGCCGCCTGGCACAGCAGGTCGAGGTCGTCGCCGATGTCCTCGTCGATCTCCTTCTTCTGCTTGGTCCCGACGACCACGTCGTCCCGGAAGACGGGCGCCATCTGCTCCTTGCAGTGCCGGACGACCGCCGCGACCTCCTCCTCGGTCACGAACGCGCCCTGCATACGGGTCGGTTTGTTCGCTCCCATCGGCAGGAACAGCCCGTCGCCCTTGCCGATCAGCTTCTCGGCACCGGGCTGGTCGAGGATGACCCGCGAGTCGGCGAGCGAGGAGGTGGCGAACGCCAGCCGGGAGGGCACGTTCGCCTTGATCAGGCCGGTGACGACGTCGACCGACGGCCGCTGCGTGGCGAGCACCAGATGGATGCCGGCCGCCCGCGCGAGCTGCGTGATGCGCACGATGGCGTCCTCGACGTCACGCGGGGCGACCATCATCAGGTCGGCCAGCTCGTCGACGATCACCAGCAGGTACGGGTACGGCTGGAGCTCGCGCTCACTGCCCTCGGGCGCCTTGACCTTGCCCTCGCGCACCGCGCGGTTGAAGTCGTCGATGTGCCGGTAGCCGTAGGCGGCCAGGTCGTCGTAGCGCAGGTCCATCTCGCGAACCACCCACTGCAGCGCCTCGGCGGCCCGCTTGGGGTTCGTGATGATCGGTGTGATCAGGTGCGGGATGCCCTCGTACGCGGTCAGCTCGACGCGCTTGGGGTCGACCAGGATCATCCGGACGTCCTCGGGGGTCGCCCGCATCATGACCGAGGTGATCAGGCAGTTGATGCAGGACGACTTTCCGGAGCCGGTGGCGCCGGCGACCAGCATGTGCGGCATCTTCGCCAGCGAGTGCATGACGTAGCCGCCCTCGACGTCCTTGCCGAAGGCCACCAGCATCGGGTCGTCGTCCTCGGCGGACTCCGCGAGCCGCAGGACGTCGCCGAGGTTGACCATCTCCCGGTCGGTGTTCGGGATCTCGATGCCGACCGCGGACTTGCCGGGGATCGGACTGATGATCCGTACGTCCGGGCTGGCGACGGCGTACGCGATGTTCTTGGTCAGCGCGGTGATCCGCTCGACCTTCACGGCGGGCCCGAGTTCGACCTCGTAGCGCGTGACCGTCGGTCCGCGGGTGAAGCCGGTGACCCGGGCGTCGACCTTGAACTCGGTGAAGACGGTGGTGAGCGAGGCGACGACGGCGTCGTTGGCGGCGCTGCGCGCCTTGCCCGGGCCGCCCCGGGTGAGCAGGTCGAGCGGGGGCAGGGCGTACGTGATGTCGCCGGACAGCTGGAGCTGCTCGGCGCGCGGGGGGAGGTCCCGGGGCTCGGAGGGCGGGGCCTTCGTCAGGTCCGGGACGCCGGTCGCGGGCTGGTCCCGCTTCGGCCCGTCCACCTTCGTCGGGTCCGGCTTCGGCTTCTCCGGCTGGGGGCGGGCGGCCGGGACCGGTGTCGGCGTGGTCGGCTCGCGGTCCCCGACGCGCACGCCCTGGGTCAGGTCGGCGACGACCGGCGAGGGCGGCATCCCGTGCAGGACGGCTCCGTCGAGCGCGGCGGCCGCGGCGGCGGCCACGTCCACGGCGTCCATCGGCCGGTGCCCGTCGGGCTGTGGCGTCGCGGGCCTGCGGGGCCGGCCCCGGCGCCGGGACAGCGCCTCCTGCTCCGCGCCGTCCGGGTCGTACTCCCCGGGCGCGGGCCGTCGCCCACGGCGGCCCGCGGGCAGCACCTCGCGCCACTGCTCCTCGTAGCGCTCGTCGTCCTCGCCGAACTCCTCCGGCACGGGCTCGTGGACGAGTCCGAGCCGCACACCGAGCATCCGCAGCCGCTGCGGGACGGCGTTCACCGGGGTGGCCGTGACGACCAGCAGACCGAAGACCGTGAGCAGCACCAGCAGCGGCACGGCGAGTACGTCGGTCATGGTGTACGACAGCGGGGTGGCCGCGCCCCAGCCGATGAGGCCACCGGCGTCCCTTATGGACTGCATGCCGTCGTCACGGGCGGGCGAGCCGCAGGCGATGTGGATCTGGCCGAGCACGCCGATGACGAGCGCGGACAGGCCGATGACGATCCGGCCGTTGGCCTCCGGCTTCTCCGGGTGCCGGATGAACCGCACGGCGACGACCGCGACCAGGATCGGCACGAGCAGGTCCAGTCGGCCGAAGGCGCCGGTGACCAGGATCTCCACGAGGTCGCCGACCGGCCCCTCGAGGTCGGCCCAGGTGCCCGCGGCGACGATCAGCGCGATGCCGAGCAGCAGCAGCGCCAGGCCGTCCTTGCGGTGTGCGGGGTCGAGGTTCCTGGCTCCCTGCCCTATGCCGCGGAAGACGGCGCCGACGGCGTGCGCCAGGCCCAGCCACAGGGCACGCAGGAGGCGGTAGACGCCTCCGGTCGGGCTCGGTGCCGGTCTGGGCGCGGGCTTCTTCACCGCCGCCTTCTTGGCGGGAGCCTTCCTCGGGGGGGCCTTCTTGGCGGGAGCCTTCCTCGCCGGAGCCTTCGCGGAAGCGGCCGCCTTCTTCACGGGCGGCTTCTTGGCTGCGGAGGGACGTGAGGCCATGGGTGTGAGGTTACCGGTGGAGGCGGCAGGGGACACGCGTGGCGGATGCTTCACCCGTTCGTGTCGCTCTTCTGGAGGCGTGAAGCTGACAACGAGGGCTGCGGACCGACACGGAAAGGCGCGCGAGTCCGCGGAACTGACCCGGGCTCATGTCCGGACCCACCCGGAGACCGGCCAAACCCCTTGCGACCGGGTTCAGTTCTGCGACGGAACCGACGACGCGCTGCCGGTACCCGGCTCCAGCGCGTCCAGCGCCCGCCGCAACCCCGTGAGCTTGCGCTCCAGATGCGCCGCCGTGGCCCACCGCGGCCGCGTCGGTCGACTCGTCGTTGAGCTGCTTGGTGAGCGCCTCGGCCTGCTCCTCGACGGCCGCGAGTCGCGCCGAGAGTTCGGCGAGCAGCCCCGCCGGCTCCTTCGGCTCGCCGGTGTCCTTCTCGCCGCCCTCCAACTGGAGCCGCAGCAGGGCCGCCTGCTCCCGCAGCTGGCAGTTCTTCATGTACAGCTCGACGAACACCGAGACCTTCGCCCGCAGCACCCACGGGTCGAACGGCTTGGAGATGTAGTCGACCGCACCCGCCGCATAGCCGCGGAACGTGTGGTGCGGGCCGTGGTTGATCGCGGTGAGGAAGATGATCGGGATGTCCCGGGTCCGCTCCCGCCGCTTGATGTGCGCGGCGGTCTCGAAGCCGTCCATGCCCGGCATCTGGACGTCCAGCAGAATGACCGCGAAGTCGTCCGTGAGCAGTGCTTTGAGCGCTTCCTCCCCGGACGATGCCCGCACCAGCGTCTGATCGAGCGCCGAGAGGATCGCCTCCAGCGCCAGCAGATTCTCCGGCCGGTCATCGACCAGGAGGATCTTGGCCTTCTGCACCATGGCCCGCCCTCCTCGCCCCGGCTTGGGGCCTCCCCTGTCCGCAGGACCTGGGGAGGCACTGGTCGGTACCACCCCAGAGGACGACTCCCTTGCGCCGTCCGTCCTTGTGCCGGTCATCGTAGCCGCACCCCGCCCGTCGCCACACCCTGTCACCGTGATGTCACTGTGCACATAGCAGAAACGCGGCGGGAGACCAGAAGGTTCCCCGAATCCCGCACTTCTACACGACTTCGCGCACACCGCGTGAGCAACTTCGTGCGAACGCGGAAGCCCCCGGCCCGTCGCGCGCCCCCTCGGACGCCGCCTCACTCCCCCCGCATCCACTGCTCCATCACCGACAGCAGGTGGTCGGGATCGACCGGCTTGGTCACGTAGTCGGAGGCGCCCGACTCGATCGCCTTCTCCCGGTCGCCCTTCATCGCCTTCGCGGTGAGCGCGATGATCGGGAGCCCGGCGAACTGCGGCATCCTGCGGATCGCCGTGGTCGTCGCGTATCCGTCCATCTCGGGCATCATGATGTCCATCAGCACCACCGCCACGTCGTCGTGCTGCTCCAGCACCTCGATGCCCTCGCGGCCGTTCTCCGCGTACAGCACGGACAGGCCGTGCTGCTCCAGCACGCTGGTGAGCGCGAAGACGTTGCGGATGTCGTCGTCGACGATCAGCACCTTCTGCCCACCGAAGCGGATGCCGCGGTGCGACCGGGACGCCGGCTCCGGCTGCTCCACGCCCGACCACTGCTCCGGCTCCGGAGCGGGCCGCTGCTCCGGCGCGGGCCGCTGCTCCGGCGCGGGCCGCTGCTCCGCCCGGGGCAGGGCCCGGCGACGGCGCCGGAACAGCGCGGCCGGACCGTTCTGGGTCTCCCGGTACGACGTCACCTCGGCGGGCGTCCCGGCCTCCGGCCCGGCCGGTGCCACCAGGCCACCGGCCTCCGGGGTGGGCAGGGCCTGCTGGTAGCCGTGCGGGGGCAGCTCGCTCGGGTGCAGGGGGAGGTACAGCGTGAACGTCGAGCCGCGGCCCGGCTCGCTCTGCGCGTGGATCTCACCGCCGAGGAGCTGTGCGATCTCCCGCGAGATGGACAGCCCCAGGCCCGTGCCGCCGTACTTGCGGCTGGTCGTGCCGTCGGCCTGCTTGAACGCCTCGAAGATCACCCGCATCTTGCTGGCCGCGATGCCGATGCCCGTGTCGCTCACCGAGAACGCGATCAGGTCCGCGTCCGGGTCGGTCAGCGAACCGGCCTCCAGCAACTGCTCCCGGATGGCCTGCGGGACGTCGTTCCGGGCCGGCCGGATGACCAGCTCGACCGATCCGGAGTCGGTGAACTTCACCGCGTTGGACAGCAGGTTCCGCAGCACCTGGAGCAGCCGCTGCTCGTCGGTGTGCAGGGTGGCCGGCAGCTCCGGGGACACGCGCACCGACAGGTCCAGGCCCTTCTCCGCGGTCAGCGGCCGGAAGGTCGCCTCCACGTAGTCCACGAGCTGGACCAGCGCGATGCGCGTCGGGGAGACGTCCATCTTGCCCGCCTCGACCTTGGACAGGTCGAGGATGTCGTTGATGAGCTGGAGCAGGTCGGACCCGGCCCCGTGGATGGTCTCGGCGAACTCGACCTGCTTCGGGGAGAGGTTCCCCTCCGCGTTGTCGGCCAGCAGCTTGGCCAGGATCAGCAGCGAGTTGAGCGGCGTCCGCAGCTCGTGCGACATGTTGGCCAGGAACTCGCTCTTGTAGCGCATGGAGACCGCGAGCTGCTCGGCCCGCTCCTCCAGGACCTGCCGCGCCTCCTCGATCTCGGTGTTCTTCACCTCGATGTCGCGGTTCTGCCGGGCCAGCAGCTCGGCCTTCTCCTCCAGTTCGGCGTTGGACGCCTGGAGCGCCTTCTGCCGCTGCTCCAACTCCGCCGACCGCTCCCGCAGTTGCTCGGTCAGCTCCTGGGACTGCTTCAGCAGCCGTTCCGTCTTGGTGTTGACCGAGATGGTGTTGACGCTCGTCGCGATCATCTCGGCGATCTGGTTCAGGAAGTCCTTCTGGATCGCCGTGAACGGCGTGAACGACGCCAGCTCGACGACGCCGAGCACCTTCCCCTCGAACAGCACCGGCAGCACGATCACCTGCGCCGGCGGCGCCTCCCCGAGCCCCGAGGAGATCTTCAGGTAACCGGTGGGCGCGTTCTCCACGAGGATCGTGCGCTTCTCCACGGCCGCCGTCCCGATGAGCCCCTCGCCGGGCCGGAACGACGTCGGCATGGAGCCCATGGAGTAGCCGTACGAGCCGAGCATGCGCAGCTCGAACTGGTCGTCGTCCGCGTCGCTCACGTCCTCGCCGTCGACCAGCGGCATCGCCAGGAAGAACGCGCCGTGCTGCGCGGAGACCACCGGCGTCAGCTCGCTCATGATCAGCGAGGCCACGTCCTCCAGGTCGCGGCGGCCCTGCATCAGCGCGGAGATCCTGGCGAGATTGCCCTTGAGCCAGTCCTGCTCCTTGTTGGCGATCGTGGTGTCGCGCAGGTTGGCGATCATCTTGTTGATGTAGTCCTGGAGCTCCTGGATCTCCCCGGACGCGTCCACGTCGATCTTCAGGTTCAGATCACCGCGGGTCACCGCGGTCGCCACGCGCGCGATGGCGCGCACCTGCCGGGTCAGGTTCCCGGCCATCTCGTTCACGGACTCGGTCAGGTCCCGCCAGGTGCCGTCGACGTCACGCACCCGTGCCTGGCCGCCCAGCTGGCCCTCCGTACCCACCTCGCGGGCCACCCGCGTGACCTCCTCCGCGAACGAGGACAGCTGGTCGACCATCGTGTTGATGGTCGTCTTCAGCTCGAGGATCTCCCCGCGCGCGTCGATGTCGATCTTCTTCGTCAGGTCGCCCTTGGCGATGGCCGTGGTCACCATGGCGATGTTGCGCACCTGACCGGTCAGGTTGGACGCCATCTGGTTCACCGACTCGGTGAGGTCCTTCCACGTGCCGGCCACACCCGGCACCTGCGCCTGACCGCCGAGGATGCCGTCCGTGCCCACCTCGCGGGCCACCTTGGTGACCTGCTCGGCGAACGCGCTCAGCGTCTTCACCATGGTGTTGATGGTGTCGGCGAGCTGCGCCACCTCGCCGCGCGCCTCGATGCTGACCTGCCGCGTCAGGTCGCCGTTGGCGACGGCGGCGGAGACCTGGGAGATGTTCCGCACCTGGGTGGTCAGGTTCTTGGCCATCAGGTTGACGTTGTCGCTCAGGTCCTTCCAGATGCCCGTCACGCCCGGCACGTTGGCCTGGCCGCCGAGGATGCCCTCCGTACCCACCTCACGGGCCACCCGGGTCACCTGCTCGGCGAACGACGACAGCTGGTCCACCATCGTGTTGACGGTGGTGACCAGCTCGAGGATCTCGCCCTTGGCGTCGACGGTGATCTTCTTCGACAGGTCGCCCTTGGCGACCGCGGTGGTGACCTCGGCGATGTTGCGCACCTGGAGGGTCAGGTTGTTCGCCATGCCGTTCACCGACTGCGTGAGGTCCTTCCAGGTGCCGGAGACGCCCTGCACCTCGGCCTGGCCGCCGAGGATGCCCTCCGTACCCACCTCACGGGCCACCCGCGTGACCTCCTGGGCGAACGACGACAGCTGGTCCACCATCGTGTTCAGCGTGTTCTTCAGCTCCAGGATCTCCCCGCGCGCGTCCACGGTGATCTTCTGGGACAGGTCGCCGCGGGCCACCGCGGTGGCCACCTGGGCGATGTTGCGCACCTGCGCGGTGAGATTGCCGGCCATGCCGTTCACGGAGTCGGTCAGGTCCCGCCACACACCGGCGACCCCCGGCACCTGCGCCTGGCCGCCGAGCCGGCCCTCGGTGCCCACCTCGCGCGCCACGCGGGTGACCTGGTCGGCGAAGGAGGACAGCTGGTCGACCATCGTGTTGATGGTGTTCTTCAACTCGAGGATCTCCCCGCGCGCGTCGACGTCGATCTTCTGCGACAGGTCACCGCGCGCGACGGCCGTCGTCACCTCGGCGATGCCGCGCACCTGGGCCGTGAGGTTCCCGGCCATCGAGTTGACGGAGTCGGTGAGTTCCTTCCAGGTGCCCGACACCCCGTCCACCCGGGCCTGGCCACCGAGGCGGCCCTCCGTGCCCACGTCCCGGGCCATCCGCGTGACCTGGTCGGCGAAGCTCGACAGCTGGTCCACCATGGTGTTCACGGTGTTCTTCAGCTGGAGCATCTCGCCGGACACGTCGACCGTGACCTTCTGCGACAGGTCGCCGTTGGCCACCGCCGTCGTCACCTGGGCGATGTTCCTCACCTGTCCGGTGAGGTTGCGGAACGCCGTGTTGACGGAGTCCGTCAGGTCCTTCCACGTCCCCGCCGCCCCCGGCACCTGCGCCTGGCCGCCCAGCTCGCCCTCGACCCCGATCTCGCGCGCCACACGCGTGACCTCGGCACCGAAGGCGGACAGCTGGTCCACCATCGTGTTGACGGTGTTCTTCAGCTCCAGCATCTCGCCGGCCACGTCCACGGTGACCTTCTGCGACAGGTCGCCGTTGGCCACCGCCGTCGTCACCGCGGCGATGTCCCGCACCTGGGTGGTCAGGTTCCGGAACACCGTGTTGACGGAGTCCGTCAGGTCCTTCCAGGTGCCCGCGGCGCCCGGCACGTTCGCCTGACCGCCCAGCCGGCCCTCGGCGCCGACCTCGTTGGCGACCCGCGTGACCTCGTCCGCGAAGATCCGCAGCGTCTCGGTCATCTGGTTGATCGTCTTGGCCAGCTGCGCGACCTCGCCGCGCGCCGGCACGGTCACCTGCCGCGACAGGTCCCCGTTGGCGACCGCGGTCGTCACCTCGGCGATCTCGCGCACCTGCGCGGTGAGGTTCCCGGCCATGGTGTTGACGGAGTCGGTGAGCTCCTTCCAGACGCCGTCCACCCCGGGCACCTGCGCCTGGCCGCCCAGCGCGCCCTCGGTGCCCACCTCGCGCGCGACCCGGGTCACCTCGGAGGAGAACGCGGAGAGCTGGTCCACCATCGTGTTGACGGTGTTCTTCAGCTCCAGCATCTCCCCCTCGACGTGCACGGTGACCTTGCGCGACAGGTCGCCGCGGGCGACCGCCGTCGTCACCAGCGCGATGTCGCGCACCTGCGCCGTCAGCCGCTCCGCCATGGTGTTGACGGAGTCCGTGAGGTCCTTCCACGAACCGGACATGCCACGCACCCGGGCCTGCCCGCCCAGCTTGCCCTCGGTACCCACCTCGCTGGCCACGCGCGTGACCTCGTCGGTGAACGTCGACAACTGGTCGACCAGGTTGTTGACGGTGCGCCCGACCTTCAGGAACTCACCGCGCAGCGGATGCCCGGTCCCGTCCGGCGCCTGGGCCCGCAGCTCCATGCGCGGCGACAGATCGCCCTCGGCCACCGCGGACAGCACCCGGCTGACCTCGGACACCGGCCGCACGAGATCGTCCACCAGCGCGTTCGAGTGCTCGATCGCGGTCGCCCAGGAGCCCACGGAGGCCCCCGTCTCCAGCCGCTCGGTGAGCTTCCCCTCACGCCCGACCATGCGCCGCACCCGCGCCAGCTCACCCGTCAGGTGCAGATTGCGGTCGGCCACCTCGTTGAAGACCGCCGCGATCTCCGACATCACACCGTCGCCGGACACCGTGAGCCGCTTGCGGAAGTTCCCGTCCCGCATCGCCACGAGAGCCACCAGCAGCCGATTCAGGGCCACCGTGTCCACCACCGTGGTCCCACCCTTCGCCTTGCGTGGGTTGCTCAGGGACTGTCCGCCTTTCGCGCGCGCCTTCGTGCCCCGCGTCGCTGCGCCAGACTCCACTGTGTCCCTCCCGCAGGGGTCGACCTTTACCGCTGTGCTCTCGGGTACCGCCCCGGAGGGCGTACCCGATTCCTGCCCAGTGCCTGTACTACTGCGTACCACTGCCATGCCGTACTGCGATTCCCGCCCGGCGCACCAAGACGCCGCCAAGGGGGCTGCTGCCCACCCGGCGCGGAAAACACCCGGTCCGCCAGGACCTTCACGACAAGCCTGCCCAGTGTTTCACCCCCGCCGAACCAGGCCATAACAGTTCGGCAGCTTCGCACATCGTCCGCACACCTCCGGACGTGAGCCCCCTCCGGACGGAAACACAGCAGACCGGCATCCGCTGGGGGCGCGAAGGTAAGTAACCTTGCATCCGGCTGCCCAGCCACGCCGGTCCGTCCGGCCTGGCCGGTGGCAGGGAGACGAGCGGGCATCGGAGGGGCGGCCGCACACATGACCACCGGACTGATCCCGGGGGGACAGCCCCCGGAGCCTCGGCCGACGGACGGCCTGCCGCAGCAGCGGCACGAGCCCGACGGCCATGGAACCATGCCCGCCGACGACCGGTCGAGGAGTTCTGTGATCACCGCGCGCGCGGCCGCCAGCTTCGAGCCCGTCGGACGATCGGTCGCGAGCGCCCGCTCCTTCGTCCGCGACACCCTCCAGGGCTGGGGCTTCGGTGACATCGTGGACGACGCGGTGGTCCTCACCAGCGAACTGGTGACCAACGCCGTGGTCCACGCGGGCACCTCCGCCGACCTGCTGTGCCTGCGCGGCGACGACGGCGTGCGGATCGAGGTGTCCGACCGGTATCCGGAGCGCGAGATCCCCGTCCAGGGCTCGGCCGTCAACATGGGCAGCCCCGACCGCGAAGGAGGCCGCGGCCTCCAGCTGTGCGCGGCCCTGGCCGGCCGCTGGGGCGTGGAGTACACCCCCACCCACAAGACCGTCTGGTTCCGGCTCGAACCCCCCGAGCGCCCGGTGGGGACCCGCACCGCCGGTCCGTCCCTGCCGGCCGACCTCCTCCCGCTCGCCGACACCCGGGTCCGCGTGGCCGTCATCCAGATCGACCGGGTCGGCTCCGTCACCGCCTGGAACGAGGACGCGGAGGAACTCTTCGGCTACACGGCGGAGCAGGTCACCGGGAAGCCCCTGACCGACTTCGCCGCCTGGCCGCACACCCCGGGCACCGGCACCGGCATCGCCGAGGCGCTCCAGCTCTCCCGTTGGGAGGGCAGCTACGGCATCAGGGGCGCCCACGGCCGCGTGATCCCGGTCTACGCCTCCCATCTGCGGGTCCGCGACACCGACGGCGAGCCGTCAACGGTCTGCCTGCTGGTCAGGGACCACGAACGTGCGGTTCTGCAGACGCCGCTGCGCGGCCCCGCCTCCGAGACGTCCGGCGGCTCCGAGGGCCAGAGCACCGACCCCTTCGAGGTGTTCATCGGCTCCCCCGCCCCGGACGACCTCGACGGCCTGCTCCAGCGCACGGTGGAGCGCGCCCGCGACATGCTCGACGGCGACTCCGCCTTCCTGCTCCTCGCCACCGACGACGAGACGGAACTGGAGGTCCGCGCCTCCACCGGACTGCCCTCGGCCCGCCAGCGCTTCGCCCGCGTCCCCGTCGAGGCGGGCCCCGGCCGCTACGGCTCCGCCCGCATGCCGGCCGTCCACGAGGACCTCACCGCCATGCCCGGCGCGGTCCCCCTCCTCAACGGCACCGGCATGCGCTCGGTCGTCACCGTCCCGCTGAAGGTCGAGGGCCGCCTCACCGGCTCCCTCGGCGTCGCCGCCGAGGGAGCCGGCAGGTACTCCAACGAGGAGGCCCTGCGCCTGCAGTTCGCGGCCGACCGCATCGCGCTCGCCGTCGAGTCGGCCCGCCTGGGTGAACTGGAGCGCCTGCGCCGGGGTTCGCTCAGCTTCCTCGTCGAGGCCTCCGACCTGCTCGCCGGCACACTGGACCGGGACCTGGTCACCGCGCTCACCGGACAGCTGATCGTCCCCCGGCTGGCGGACTGGTGCGCGATGTGGCTGGAGGACGCGGCCGCCGGTCCCGGCGGCCGCGTCCTCCAGC
>NZ_MSGP01000241.1 GCF_002078235.1 Streptomyces viridosporus | reverse complement strand
TTGGCTACGTTCGGGAGGGATAACCGCTGAAAGCATCTAAGCGGGAAGCCTGCTTCGAGATGAGGACTCCCACCCACTTTGATGGGGTAAGGCTCCCAGCAGACGACTGGGTTGATAGGCCGGATCTGGAAGCACGGTAACGTGTGGAGGTGACCGGTACTAATAGGCCGAGGGCTTGTCCTCAGCTGCTCGCGTCCACTGTGTTGGTTCTGAAACCACGAACGACCCCATGCAGGTCACGCATGGTGCCGGTTGAGAGTTTCATAGTGTTTCGGTGGTCATAGCGTAGGGGAAACGCCCGGTTACATTCCGAACCCGGAAGCTAAGCCCTACCGCGCCGATGGTACTGCAGGGGGGACCCTGTGGGAGAGTAGGACGCCGCCGAACAATAATTGAGAAATCCCCCGTGCCATTCGGCACGGGGGATTTCTGCGTTCAGGCCCCGGCTCAGTCCTGGGACGGCTCCACCAGTTTTGTGGCGTACGCGAGGATCACCGCCTGGATGCGGTCCCTCGAGCCCGTCTTCGCCAGGATGCGGCCCACATGGGTCTTCACCGTCGATTCCGCGAGGTGGAGACGGGCGGCGATCTCCGTGTTGGTCCAGCCCTTGCCGATGACGGTGAGGATCTCGCGTTCGCGGTCGGTGAGGGAAGCCAGGCGGGGGTCCGGGACAGGGGCCTGGGGCACGGAGGGACCCGGGGCGGTGGCCGGGAGGTGGTGGACGTAGGCGTCCAGGAGCCGGCGGGTCAGGCTGGGGGCGACCACCGCGTCGCCGGTGGCCACCGCGCGGATGCCGGAGAGGAGTTCCTCGGGCCGGACGTCCTTGACGAGGAAGCCGGAGGCGCCCGCGCGCAGGCCGGCGTAGGCGTACTCGTCGAGGTCGAAGGTCGTGAGGATGAGGACACGGGTGCGGTCGCCCGTGGCGACGATGCGGCGGGTGGCCTCGATGCCGTCGAGGCCGGGCATGCGGATGTCCATCAGGACCACGTCGGGGTGCAGTTCGGCCGTCATGCGGATCGCTTCGGTGCCGTTCGCCGCCTCGCCCAGGACCGTCATGTCGTCCTGGCTCTCCAGGAGCATGCGGAAGCCGAAGCGCTGGAGGGGCTGGTCGTCGGCGATGAGGACGGTGGTCACTGCGGGGTTTCCTCCGGGAGGTGCAGGTGGACGCGCCAGCCCCGTTCGGGGTGGGGGCGTGGGCCGGCCTCAAGTGTGCCGCCGTACAGGGTGGTTCGCTCGCGCATTCCGGGGAGGCCGCGGCCGTCGCCGGGGGTGGTCGTCCCGGGTTCTCCCGTGTCGGTGATCGTGACCGTGACGGCGCCCTTGTCGCCGTAGGAGAGGGCGACCTCGGCGGTGGCGTCCGGGCCGGCGTGCTTGAGGGTGTTGGTGAGGGCTTCCTGGACGACGCGGTAGACGGTGAGCTGGCGGCCCGCGGGGAGGGTGGCCCGGCCCTCGACCGTGGTGTGGACGGGGAGGCCCGCGGCGCGGACGCCGTCGACGAGGTGTTCGAGGTCGGTGAGGGTGGGCTGAGGGGTCAGCTCGGCGGGGCGGGCCGACTCGTCGTCCCGCAGGACGTCCAGGAGGCGGCGCAGTTCGCCGAGGGCCTGGCGGCTGGTGGTGGCGATGGCGTCCAGGGCCTGGACGGCACGTTCCGGGGACTTGGCAGCCGCGTAGGTGCCGCCGTCGGCCAGACCCGTGATGACGGAGAGGTTGTGGCCGATGATGTCGTGCATCTCGCGGGCGATGCGGGCGCGTTCGGCGGCGGCGGCGATCCGGGCCTGCTGGTCGCGTTCGATCTCCAGTCGGCGGGCGCGGTCCTCCAGGGCCTCGGTGTAGTTCCGGCGGGTGCGGACGGTGATGCCGATCAGGACCGCCACGACGACGGACGTCAGCTGGGAGCCGATCTGCTGGCTCCAGTCGCCCTCCCCGTGGCGGGCCGTGGAGACCGCCACCGGGGTGAGGACCAGGGTGGTCGCCCACCACAGGTCGCGCAGGGGGAGGCGCAGGGCGATGTGGTGGACGACGACGAGGTGGAGCAGGGCCGCCTGGAGGGCGGCGCCGGTCCAGGCGTTGACGAGGGCGAACGGGGTGAGGGCGAGCAGGGCCGCCGCGGGGCGGGTGCGGCGCAGGAGGAGGGGGACGGACAGGCCGAGGCTCAGGGTGAGCAGGAGCCAGCCGGGAGTGTCGGGGTTGTGCGTGGTGGTGCGCCAGCCGCCGCCGAGGTGGTCGATGAGGGCGGCCGTCACCCAGAAGCCGGTGAAGTGCAGGTCCCACAGCAGCGGGTGGCGCCGGTCGAAGGCGCGCACCCGTTGGCCGAGGCGTTGCACGTACGGGGTGAGGGGTTCCGTCGGCCGTCCCCCCGCGGATGCCTCCTGGTCGTTCGCCACGAGGTTCATGGTGGTGGGTCCGTCGGTCGGAGGGAACACGGTGGGGGCCATGGGTCGGACGCCCCGGCGGCGCAGGGCCGTCGCGGCGGCCGCGAGGGAGACCGCCGCCCACGGGGACAGGACGGGCAGACGGCGCGGGACGGCGGTCATGGTGGCGAGGACGCCCAGGACGGCGAGGTGGACGGTGGTGTGACCGCGGGTGGGGGCGTCCGGGCCGAGGAAGCCGGTGCCGGGGCGGACGGTGGAGGACAGGTCGGTGACGACGGTCCGGTCGCCGGGGCGTCGGGTGAGGTCCTGTGCCGTCATCATGCTTCGATGCTCGTCCGCGCGGGGGCGGCGGGCGTCGGACCGCGGGCGGTGTGCGGGGTGAGGGCCGTGGTACTCCGGTACTACGGTGGCCGGCATGAGGAATGAGCCCTTCGAGGACTGTGCGGTCCGGCCGGTGCGCGCCGGTGAGTGGGCCGCGGTGAGGGAGTTGCGGCTGACGGCGCTGAGGGACCCGGTGGCGCGTCTCGCGTACCTGGAGACCCATGAGGAGGCGGTGGGTCGGCCCGACTCCTACTGGCGGGAGCGGACGGCGAACGCGGCGAAGGACGCGGGCGAGGTGCGGCAGTTCGTCGCCGAGGCGGCGGACGGGTCCTGGGTGGGCACGGTCACCGTGCTGATCGAGGAGGCCGGGGTGACGGACTGGGCCGGGTTCCCGGTCGCGCGGCGGCAGGGGCATCTCGTCGGGGTGTACGTGCGGCCCGGGCACCGGGGGAGCGGGGTGACCGGGGCGCTGTTCGACGCCGCGCTGCAGTGGGCGTGGGGGCGCGGGGTGGAGCGTGTGCGGCTCATCGTGCATCCGGAGAACGCGCGGGCGCTGGGCTTCTACCGCAAGGCGGGGTTCGTGGAGAGCGGGGTGACCGTGCCGCTCGCGGGGAAGCCGGACGAGCACGAGCTGGAGATGGTCGTCGAGCGCTGACCGCCGCCGGTCCCGGTACCGCGCCGGGCGTAGGTGCCGCCCGTGCCGCGCGGAGGGGTGAGGACGCCCGTGCCGTCCGGGGCGTCGGTGGTCATACCGGCAGTTCGTCGTGCGGCCAGCGGGCCCGGCCCTGTTCGCGGGACCGGAGCAGGGCCAGGGTCGGCATGCCCCGGTCCGCCCCGGTGGCCAGCAGCTCCGGGAGCTGGGGAAGCGGGGCCACGGCCGCGACGTCGTCCAGGACGAGGGTGAGTGGTGGGTCGAGCCGACCGGAGGATGACCGTTCGGCCATGCGCCGGCCGTGCTCGACCACGTGTGCGGCGAGGGCCGTCAGCAGGGGCATCGCGCCCGGGCTGGTACGGGGATCCTCGATGGATTCGCCCACTACGTAAAGCGTTCCCCCCTCGTGGATGAAGGAATCCAAGGCGAGGGCATCATTTCGGTTGGGGGTGCAGGCTTCACGGACGTTGACCGTGGCGAGGGCGGACAGCGCACGGGTGGTCAGCTGCTGGGCCATGTCCCGGCGTTCGGGGTGGGCGGTGAGGGCCGCTTCGAGTTCGCCCGCGGCGCCGGGGGCGGCCTTGGGGTGGGTGCGCAGGATGCGTACGGCGTCCTGGACCTGGAGTCCCTGGGCCCAGCGGTGGACGTGGCGGACGGTGCGGCCGTCGACGGCGGCGGCGTGTACGTAGCTGCGCAGGAGGGTCGCGGCCGTGTCGCTGACCGCTTGGTCCAGGCGGGAGGCGGGGCGCACGGGGGCGAGGAGCGCCGCCGCGCGGGAGGCGGCGGTGCGTCGGTCCTCGCAGCCGACCGTGGGGGACCAGTGGAGGCGGGCCGGGGTGTCGCAGAGGTGCGTGGGGTCGTAGAGGTGGGTGGGGCCGAGTTTGGCCCGGGCGTCCTTGGTCTCCGCCCAGAGGGCGGGGTTCGAGGTGATGACGAGGGCGGGGCCGTCGGCGTCCCGTACGGCCTGGACGGCGGTCAGGTGGCGCAGGTCCGGCGGGCCGTAGTGCACCGCGCCTTCGACGCGGTGCGCCTCCCGCTCGCCCAGCCGTCCGCCGTCGGGCGGAGTGGCGGCGGGCGCGGGCTCCTGCGGTGCCGTGGGTCGGAGCGGCTTCGTCTCCCGCACGGGCTCCGGTGCCGTCCTCGGCAGGGGCACGTCGTGCTCCGCCGGTGCCTGTGCCGGTTCCGGGACCGTGGTCGTCGCCCGTTCCGGCGTCGTCCGTTCCGCGCGGCGCCGGGCCCGTACCGCTCTCCAGCGGGCCACCGTGCCCAGTACGAACACGGTCAGGACGGTCAGGAGCATCAACTGGCCGATGAACAGGCCCCAGAACAGGCCGTAGCCCGAGAGGTCGGACGCCGGCGTCTGCGGCCAGGCGCCGGGGATGTCGTGCGGTTCGGCGACGAGGTGGCGCATGGCCAGGGGGGTGCGGGCGAAGGCGAGCCCGGACGGCCAGGAGCCGTGGGCGAAGAGGCCCGCGAGGCCCGTGGCCGTCCACACCAGCAGGGTCATGCCGAGGAGGAACGCGATGAGGCCGATCAGCAGCCCGTCCGGGATGCCGCCCTGGCCGCTCCGGCCGCTCCCGCGGTGATCGTCCGGTCTCACACGTCCTCCCCGTGCACCCTCGTCCCTACGCCACCGTCGACCGGGGATCCCCGACGTGCTGCTCCACGAAGGCCGCAGCGCGCTCCTCCGCCTCCAGCTCGGCGGCGCGCAGGGCGTCGTCGGACAGGTCGGCGGAGGACTCGGTCATCGCGCGGTCGGTGAAGACCAGCGGGCGTTCGGTCTCGGTGACCAGGTGTTTGACCACCTGGACGTTGCCGTTGACGTCCCAGACCGCGATGCCGGGGGTGAGGGTCGGGATGATCTCCACGGCCCACCTCGGCAGGCCCAGGACCCGCCCGGTCGCCCGTGCCTCGTCGGCCTTCTGGGCGTAGATGGTCCGGGTGGAGGCCATCTTCAGGATGGCCGCGGCCTCTTTCGCCGCCGCTCCGTCCACCACGTCGGACAGGTGGTGGACGACCGCGACGAAGGACAGGCCGAGCCGGCGGCCGAACTTCAGCAGGCGCTGGAACAGCTGGGCGACGAAGGGGCTGTTGATGATGTGCCAGGCCTCCTCGACCAGGAAGATGCGCTTCTTCCGGTCGGGGCGGATCCAGGTGTGCTCCAGCCACACGCCGACGATCGCCATCAGGATCGGCATGGCGATGGAGTTGCGGTCGATGTGGGACAGGTCGAAGACGATCAGCGGGGCGTCCAGGTCGATGCCGACGGTCGTGGGGCCGTCGAACATGCCGCGCAGGTCACCGTCGACCAGGCGGTCCAGGACGAGCGCGACGTCCAGGCCCCAGGCCCGTACGTCGTCTATGGCGACGTTCATGGCCTCCGCCGACTCCGGTTCGGGGTGGCGCAGTTGCTCGACGATGTCGGAGAGGACCGGTTGGCGTTCGACGATCGTCTCGTTGACGTAGGCGTGCGCGACCTTGAGCGCGAAGCCGGAGCGCTCGTCCAGGCCGTGCCCCATCGCGACCTCGATGATGGTCCGCAACAGCGCGAGCTGGCCCGTGGTGGTGATCGACGGGTCGAGCGGGTTGAGCCGGATGCCGTGGTCCAGGGCGGCCATCGGGTCCAGCCGGATGGGGGTGATCCCCAGTTCCTGCGCGATGAGGTTCCATTCGCCGACGCCGTCCTCGCCCTGCGCGTCCAGGACGACGACCTGGCGGTCGCGGAAGCGCAGCTGGCGCAGGACGTACGTCTTCTCCAGGGCCGACTTGCCGTTTCCCGACTCGCCGAGGACCAGCCAGTGGGGGGCGGGCAGCTGCTGGCCGTAGAGCTGGAAGGGGTCGTAGATGTACCCCTTCCCGGAGTAGACCTCGCGGCCGATGATGACGCCGGAGTCGCCGAGGCCGGGCGCCGCGGTCGGCAGGTAGACCGCCTGTGCCTGGCCGGTGGAGGTGCGCACCGGCAGCCGTGTCGTCTCGACCTTCCCGAACAGGAAGGACGTGAAGGCGTCGGTGACGACGGACAGCGGATCCCGCATCTTCAGCTCAGCCCCTACCTTCGAATGCCGGTGGCGAACGGGAGTGTGTTCACGAAGGCGCGGTGGTGCTCGCGGTCGCACCACTCCAGCTTCAGGTACGACTTTCCGGCCGAGGCCCGTATGGTCCGCTTGTCGCGGGCCAGGGCCTCGGGAGAGCGGGAGGAGACGGTGATGTAGCCGACCAGGTTGACGCCGGCCGCGCCGCTGGCGAGGTCCTCGCCGCGCTGGTCGAGCCGGCTGTGGGCGGCGACGTCGCGCGGGTCGACGGTGCGGTTCATCTTGGCGGCGCGGGACGCCTCCGCCGCGTCGTTGGTCTTCTCGGTCAGCATGCGCTCGATGGCGATCTCGGTGGGTTCGAGGTCCATCGTGACGGCGACCGTGCGGATCACGTCCGGGGTGTGGACGAGGAGCGGGGCCAGGAAGTTGACGCCCACCGGGGTCATCGGCCACTCCTTGATCCAGGCCGTGGCGTGGCACCAGGGGGCGCGGGTGGCGGACTCGCGGGTCTTGGCCTGGAGGTAGGTCGGCTCCATGGCGTCCAGCTCGGCCGGCCAGGAGTTGCGCTTGCTCATCGCCTGGATGTGGTCGATCGGGTGGTCCGGGTCGTACATGGAGTGGATCAGCGAGGACATCCGGCTCTGGCCGAGCGGCTGCCGTACGCGGATGTCGGCCTCCTGGAGCCGGGAGCAGATGTCGGTCAGCTCGCGGGCCATGACGACGGCGAGCCCGGCGTCGCGGTCCACCTTGCCGCCGCCCTGGCCGCGCATCGCCCGCGCCATGGCGTTGGCCTCGGCGGCCAGGTCCCGGTTGTAGTGCATGCAGGCGACGAGGTACGCGCGGTGCTGCTCGCTGCTGGTCGACACCATCGACTGCAGCTGGTCGTACGACTGCTGCAGCCACGCCGGCGCCCTGTCGTCGCCGCGCACGGCGACGTCCTTGGCGTGGGCGTCGGGGTCGGCGGGCAGGGTGCGGGCGAGCATCTGGAGGCGGGTGACGAAGCCGTCGCCGTTGGCGACGTGCTTGAGCAGGGTGCCGAAGCGGTCGACGAGGGCCTCCTGGTCCTCGGAGTCGCGCAGGCCGACACCGGGGCCCTCGATCTCGATGGCGGCGGTGACGGTCTTGCGGTCCGCGTGCAGCAGGACGGCGATCTCGTCCGGGCCGAAGGGCGCGGAGAGCCAGGTGATCCGTCCGATGCCGGGCGGCGGCCCGATCTCCACCTCGCGCCCGTCCAGCCGGGTGCCGGCCTCGGCGGCTTGGGAGCGGTAGGTGGTGCCTCGGCGCACGGTGCGCTTGTAGCTGCGGTTGATCTCGAACCACTTGTAGAACGTGCGGCCCTTGTAGGGCACGTACACCACCGACAGCGCCAGCATCGGCAGGCCCGCGAGGAGGACGATCCGCACGGACAGGATGGGGACGAGGAGCCCGCACATCATGCCGAGGAACGCGCCCACGACGATCAGCGCGATCTCTCCGGTCTCGCGGTTGCGTCCGACGATCGCGTTCGGCCGGGCGCGGCCGATCAGATACGTACGGCGGGGCGTGATCGGATGGGACAGGTGGGACTCGGTCGTCAACGCCCTTCACCTCCCGTGCGGTTGTTGCTGCTGCTGTTGCGGGTGCTGCTGGCGTGGGGCGTGTTCACCGGGCTGCTCGAGCGGGGTGCGGGTGCGGCGGAGGGGACGGATCCGCCGCTGCCGCCGGAGGTGCGCGAGCTGTGCGCGGCGACGCCGCCGGAGGCGGGGTTGGAGGGGCGCGGTCCGGTGGACTGGCCGCCTCCGCCGCCGTGGTGGTCGGTCCGGCTGCTGTGGGTCTTGATGCCCTGCGCGACCAGGGTCGCCGGGGAGCTCATGACGGCGGCGGCCTTGCCCTCGGCGCCCTGCATGAGGCGGTTGCTGCGGGAGTTGGCGAGTTCGTCGCCGAAGCCGGGGACGAAGCGGTAGATCATCGCGGACGCGAAGATGGCGAGCAGGATGATCGCCAGTCCGGAGACGACGGCGGAGAACGCGTCGGGGCCGTCGTCGGCGGACAGGGCTCCGGCGAGGCCGAGCACGATGACGATGACCGGCTTCACCAGGATCACCGCGATCATGATCCCGGCCCAGCGGCGGACGTGACCCCACAGGTTCTTGTCGACGAGGCCCGCGTAGACGACGGTGCCGAGGAGGGCGCCGACGTAGAGCAGGGCGGCGCGGATGACCAGTTCCAGCCAGAGGACGCCGGCGGCGAGGATGGAGACCAGGGACACGACGATCAGCATGATCGGGCCGCCGCCGATGTCGTCACCCTTCTCCAGCGCGGCGGAGAAGGTGCCGAAGAAGGTGTCCGTCTGGTCGCCGGTCGCCTTCGCGAGCACGTCGGTGACGCCGTCGGTGGCCGAGACGACGGTGTAGAGGATCAGCGGGGTGAAGGCCGAGGCGAGCACGGTCAGCCAGAGGAAGCCGATGGCCTCGGAGAGCGCGGTGGTGAGGGGGACGCCCCGCACCGCCCGCTTGGCGACCGCGAGCAGCCAGAGGATGAGGGTGAGGATCGTCGACGCCGCGAAGACGACGGCGTACTGCTTGAGGAACGTGTCGTTGGTGAAGTCGACCTCCGCGGTCTCCTCCACGGCCTTGCTGAGCTGCTTGACGGTCCAGGCGGCGGCGTCGGCGCAGCCCTGGGCCAGGGAGGCGAGGGGGTCGAGGGCGGAGGTGGGGCCGTCGGGGATGCTGCTGGGTCCGGAGGAGCCGCCGTCTCTGCCTCGCTCGCAGTAGTCCTTGGCGGGGCCGCGGATCAGGTCGCAGGGGTCGTCGCTGTCCGTGGGCGTCGGCGTGGGGTCGGCGACGGCTCGGGTCGCGAGCAGCACCATGGTGGTCTGTACGGCGGCGACGACGGCCGTGAACCTGAGGAAGCGGTGGTTAGCGCGCATACGTGAACCCTCCGTACTCCTCGACAGCCTTCGTCATGTCGTCGGCGGTGGAGGCCTGCTGGTCGCGTCCGACCGGGACTGGTCCGTCCTTCTGCTGGAAGTCGGTGACTTTCCAGTCGTTGCCGATCCACTTCAGCTCATACGTGGTGGTGTACCAGCTCTCGGTCACCGGGTTGGTGGAGCCCTCTCCGGACAGGCCGAACAGCGACGTGTACCACACCTCGACGGTGGCGGCGCTCGAGCTGGACGACGTCGCTTTGGTGCCCACCGGGATCACTCGTGAGACGAAGGTCTGCCCGGCGGGCGCCTTGCCGTCCTTGCCGAGACCGATGTTGGCGAGGAACTCACTGCTGGAGTAGGCCTTGTCCAGGTCGGCCTGCCGGGCGACGGCGACATCCGGGGCGTACACGGTGGTGACGATCTCGTGCCGGCGGTCCTTGACGAACATGTCGGCGGATCCCAGCGCGACGGAGTAGTTGGCCGCTGCGCTCTGCGCGCCCTGGGCGTTCTGCGCGTACCCGGTCGGGATCCCCGCCGCCTTCGCCCCCACCGGCTTCTCCCCCGAAGGGGCCGTCGCCGCCGCCTTGGGGGAGTCGTCGGAGTCGTCCGTCGAGGAGGAACCGCCTCCTCCGCGGTTCGCGAAGGCGATCGCGGCGATGAGGAGGACCACCACGCCGACGACCGTGACCAGGCTGCGCGACGACGAACGGCCGCCTCTGCGCGTGCCGCCGTGCAGGTCGTCGTTCCTTCCCGGCAGGCGGGTGCGGGTCTGGCCCGTGCCGCCGTACCCACCGGAGGTCTCGTGCTCGTCTCCGAGACTCATACCGCGTACGCCCTTTCAGCGTCGTGCGGAAACACCTCGTGCTCCGTGTACTCCACGTACGACGGTAGCCGTGTTGGTTCCCGCGCGGGCGCGGTGTGGTGACTGGACATCAGGGAAGCGCAACCTCAGCCGGTGGGCACGACGGGCGGGTGGGGTGGAGGGGAGGCCGGGCGTGCCCGGTCGGGACCGATGGAGTGGGCGGGGCCTACACGGCCATGCCGTACACGATGGTGAACAGCGTGCCGAGCGAGCCGATGATGAAGACGCCCGTCAGTCCCGCGATGATGAGGCCCTTGCCCTGTTCGGCGCTGAACGTGTCCCTCAACGCGGTGGCGCCGATGCGCTGTTTGGCCGCCCCCCAGATGGCGATGCCCAGGCAGATCAGGATGGCGATCGCCATGACCACTTCGATCATCACCTTGGCCTCGTTGCCCAGGCTGCCGAAGGGGCCCCAATCCGGAGCGATCCCGCCGATAATGGTGTTGATGTCTCCCTCGTCGGCCGCAAAGAGCATGTAAGTCACCGCCCCTGTATGGGTAGTTCCGCTTCCCCTGCGGTAGTGCAGAGGACAGGCCTCATTGTCACCGACATTGTCGCTGTCGTATGTCGACTTGGCGTCATCCGTTGACGGGTTTCGTACGAACAGCTTGCCACCGGCGCACGCCGGGCTCCGGGAGAGGCGTGCTCCGACGAGTGAAGAGTCGTATTGTCACTCTGTGTATCACGCTGAGTTACGCAGGGCAATGAACTCGGGGTGGAAGCCGGTGCGTGGTTCCGTCGCCGGGTCCCCTCCTCCGGGAGGGCCGCGGGGCGGGGGTCCGGTGCGGCGGCCCGCCCCCCGGGGCCGGTCGTCACTTCTGTCACGTGATCACCCCGAAGTGGGGATGCCGCCCCTACACTGACGTCCGGCGGTGGACTCCCGGACGGTGAGGGGTGGTTGACGGTGCGTAAGGTCTGGGTCGGGGCGACCATCGCCATCGGTTCCGGTCTGGCCTTCGTGATGCTGCTCGTCGTCGGGGTCTACGTCGTCGCGGGGAACCTCGTCAACGGGGTCGGCGGCGGGGCGGCCAAGGCGCTCGCCAAGGGGACCGTGCCGGCCGCGTACCAGGCGCTCGTGCAGAAGTGGGGCAACCTCTGCCCGGCGATCAACCCGGCGCTGCTCGCCGCCCAGCTCTACCAGGAGAGCGGGTTCAACCCGAGGGCGCAGAGCCACGCGGCGGCGCAGGGCATCGCCCAGTTCATCCCCGGCACCTGGGCCACCCACGGCATCGACGGGGACGGGGACGGGGACCGTGACGTGTGGGATCCGCAGGACGCCATCCCGTCGGCGGCCACGTACGACTGCGCGCTCGCGTCCTACGTGAAGGACGTCCCCGGGAATTTGACCGAAAACATGCTGGCCTCCTACAACGCCGGGGCCTACGCGGTGATCAAGTACCAGGGGGTGCCGCCGTACAAGGAGACCCAGAACTACGTCAAGAGGATCCGCGCCCTGGAGGACAGCTTCGCCGCGCCGGTCGGCCGCGTCGACCCCTCCCGGCAGGCCGCCGGTGCCATCGCCTACGCGCAGAAGAAGCTCGGCACGCCCTATCTCTGGGGCGGCAACGGCACCGCTGACCAGGGCGGACGCTTCGACTGCTCGGGTCTGACCAAGGCGGCGTACGAGAGCGTCGGGATCACGCTGCCGCGCGTGGCCAACGACCAGTACAACGCGGGGCCGCACCCGAAGCGGAGTGAACTCCTCCCCGGCGATCTGGTGTTCTTCTCGGACGACCTCACCGATTCCCGGGCCATCCGGCATGTGGGTATTTATGTCGGTGGTGGATACATGATCGATGCGCCCCGTCCGGGTGCCGTGATCCGATTCGACCCGATCGACACGCCTGACTACTTCGGGGCCACCCGGGTCACCGAAGATGGCGCGAAAGCACTCCCCACGACGCTGTGAGCGACGTGTGAACCCACCCCCTGAGCTGCGTAGATGAATCTCTCTTCGATAACGTCTGCGTGATCATTCGGTGGAGTGTGGAACGTATTGACGGGGACCATGCGTTCCTGTTCTCGTAGCCGAGCGGACGAGCGGGTCTACAAACCACGGGGGTGGCAGGAGAGGCGTGCGCACGGCACGCCGGGAGAGATGACGAAGGGGCCGCAGCACCATGGCTGGACTCGCAGAATCCGGGTCGAACCCCGACGTCGACCTGCTCTATGACATCAACGGACTCGCCAAGGACGCGCCGCCGTGGTTCGACCGGATCATGGAGTTCGTCGGCGAGTTCGGCCTGTTGATCGCCGTGATGGGGCTGATCCTGTGGTGCTGGTGGGGCGTACGGCGGCGGGGCGGTGAGGACGCGGCGTCCTCCGTCGCGGCGCTGGTGTGGGCACCGCTCGCGGCCGGCGTCGCCGTCCTGGTGAACGTGCCGATCCGCGGATTCGTGGAGCGGCCCCGGCCGTTCAACGACCACGAGGGGCTCGAGGTCCTCATCCAGGGCAAGACCGACTACTCCTTCGTCAGCGACCACGCGACGCTCACCATGGCGCTCGCGGTGGGGCTGTTCCTGGCCAATCGGAAGTTGGGGCTCGTCGGCCTCGTGCTCGCCCTGTTCGCGGGCTTCTGCCGCGTCTACATGGGCGTGCACTACCCGACGGACGTCATCGGCGGACTCGCGCTCGGCACGGCGGTCGCCCTGCTGCTGTCGCCGCTCGCCATGGCGCTGCTGACGCCGGTCATGCGGGCGATCGAACGGTCGCCGCGGGCCGGGTGGTTGATCGCGGCGCGGGGGCGCAACCACGCGGAACGGAACTCGGTGGTGCCGGGCACCCGGAACGGAGCGCCCGGAGCGGAGGAGCGGGACCTGGCGGCCTGACCGGCCCCCTCGCCCCTGAGGCTCCTCGTCCCCTGGTTCCCTAGTCCCCTGTCCTCGTGGTTCGTTGTGGTTCCTTGTGGTTCCTTCAGCAGCCATGGTCCCTTCGGCTCCGGCCCCCTTCACCCGTCGGCCGGTCGCTCACGGGGCTGCTCACGAGGGCTGCTCACAGGGACTGGGGGTGCGTGAAGACGCGGTCCGGGTCGTACCGCTCCTTCAGCCGGGCCAGGCGCGGCGCCGCGTCGCCGTAGTAGGCCCGGCGCCAGTCGGTGAGGGCCGGGTCCGGGTAGTTCTGGTAGGCCGCGCCGGACGCGTGGGGGCGCATGGCCCGGTGAGTGGACGTCAGCCACGACTCGGCGGCGGAGCCGGACGCCCCGGCGCTCCAGGACGCGAGGTACTGGACCAGCATGCGTGAGCGGCGGTGCACGAACGCCGTGGCCGTCGGGGCGACCCGGTTGACGGCTCCGCCGAGGGCGGTGAACGCGATGCTGCCGGAACCGCCGCGGACGGTGCGGACCTGGGCGAGCAGGGTCCGGACGGCGGCGGTGTCGAGGGAGCGGTCGAAGAAGTCCGAGCGGGCGGAGTAGGTCTCGCGCTCCAGGGCGCCCCGCGGGGAGCGGCCCGGTGCCGTGCCCGGGAGGTGGCACCGCGCGTCGTCGGCGAAGGACGAGCAGCCGGCGTACAGCTCCATCGACTCCTCGTACGAGCGCCGCCCGAGCGAGACGCCGCTCGCGGGGGCGCCGACGCGGTCGGCCAGGCGGTCGACGGCGTCCTGGAGTTCGTCGAGGGGGCCGAGGGAGAAGGCGGTGACCGAGACGGTGGGGGTGCCGCCGGGGGTGTTCGACAGGTGGAGCGAGGACCAGATCTCGTCCGGTTGGTCCGGGCCCCACTCCTGCCAGGCCTCGACGACGGCGGCGGCCTTCGGCCAGGGCCAGGTCAGGTACCCGGTGGCGCTCCGCGGGGCCGGGTGGGTGGTGAAGCGCAGTTCCGTGACGACGCCGAAGGTGCCGTTGCCGGCGCCGCGCAGGGCCCAGAAGAGGTCCGCGTTCTCGGTGGCGTCGGCGATGAGTTGTGTGCCGTCGGCGGTGACGAGGGTGGCCCCGGTGAGGCTGTCGCAGGTCAGGCCGTAGGCGCGAGAGACCACGCCGTGGCCGCCGCCGAGGGTGAGGCCGGATATGCCGACGGTGGGGCAGGAGCCGCCGGGGACCGTCACGCCCTTCGCGGCGAGGGCGCGGTAGACGTCGATGAGCTTGGCGCCGGCGCCGACGACGGCGGTGCCCGCGGAGGCGCGGACGGTGTCGAGCGCTGAGACGTCGACGATCAGGCGGCCGTCGCCGGAGGACCAACCGGCGTAGGAGTGGCCGCCGTTGCGGATCGCCACGGGGACGGCGCGGGCGCGGGCGTGGGCGAGGA
>NZ_MSGP01000240.1 GCF_002078235.1 Streptomyces viridosporus | reverse complement strand
CGTGACCGCCCCGTACGGGGCCCGTCGTCACTCGTACGTGCTAATCCGCGGGTTATCGGCCCGTGGAGGCGCCCTTCGCCGTCCTAGGCTCCAGAGCCTGACGGGGGCGGCAGGTCGAGCACGGCGGGCACGGTCGGGGAGGGGCTCATGGAAGCGTTACCGGGACGGGCCCGCGCGCTGGTCGCCGGTGTCGCCCTGTCGGGCCTGCTCTGTCTGCTGCCCCTCCCGGGCGTCCCCGTCCCCTGGCGGGCGGTCGCCCTGCTCGCCGCGCTGTACGGCGGCTGCGAGTTCCTCGCCCGGTCGCGCCTCGTCGGCACTCCGCACCCGGGCGGAACCTTCTACCCCGTCCTGCTCGCCGGGGCCTTCCTGCTGCCGCCGTCCGCCGCGGCGCTGGCCGTCCTGCCCGGGGCACTGCTCGTGCCCGTGGCGCGGCGGCCGTACCCGGCCCGGCGGCTCTGGCGGGCCGGCCGGCTGGTGCTCGCCGTGTGGGCCGCGAGCCGGGTCCACCGGGCGGCCGGCGGCCGGGAGGCGGTGGCGGACTGCGACGTTCCGCTCGCGCTCGGGACGGCCGGGGTCGCGGTGCTGGCGTTCTGCCTGGTGCTCACCCTGCTGGACGGCGCCGTCCTGGCGCTGACGGCGGGCGTACCGCTCCGGCGCGGGGAACGGACGGCGGGGCCGGCGGTCGCCTGGTGGCGGCTGTTCCTGCGGTCCCTGGCACCGATCACCGTGCACGGCCTCGCCGGGCTCATGATGGCCCTGCTGTGGCGCAGCCCCTACGGTCCCGTGGCCGCGCTGCTCGTGCTGCTGCCGATGGGCGTCTCGTGGTGGGCGTTCGCCCAGTACCACCGGGAACGGGCCGCGCACCAGGCGACGATCCGCGCGCTCGTCCAGGCCGTCGACATCAAGGACGGGTACACCCGCGGGCACAGTGAGCGCGTCGGACAGGCCTCCATGATGATCGCCCGTGAACTGGGCATGGACGACGAGCGGGTCGAGGTGCTGCGGTTCGCGGGGATCCTGCACGACGTCGGCAAGCTCGGCGTGCCCACCCGGCTGCTCACCAAGGACGGTCCGCTCACCCCCGAGGAGCGCCGGGTGATCGAACTGCACCCCGAGTACGGGCACGAGATGGTGCGGGGGATCTCCTTCCTGGGCGAGGCCCGGGAGGCGGTGCTGCACCACCACGAACGGCTGGACGGCACCGGCTACCCCTACGGACTGATGGGCAGTCAGATCCCGGAGTCCGCACGGGTGGTCGCCGTCGCCGACGCCTTCGACGCGATGACCTCCACCCGCTCCTACAGCCGGGCCCGGCCCGTGCCCGTGGCCCTGAAGGAACTCCAGCGGTGCGCGGGATCCCACTTCGACCCGCGGATGGTGGCCGCACTGGTGCACGTGATCGGCCGGGCCGGGTGGCACCCCGCGGTCACCGCCGACGACGCCCGCGCCGTGCCCGCGCCCGCCGCACCGGTCACCGACCGGCCCGGGGCGCACCGGTGAGGCCCGGGCTCCACACCCTCGTCCACATCTGCGCGGCCGTCCTGGCCGCCGGATCCCTGGGCGCCACCCTCCACCACGGCGTCGAGGAACGCGGTACCGCCCTCGCCTTCGGCCTGCTCGTCACCGTCGGCGAACTCACCCGGCGCAACGGGACCCGGATCAGGCAGGCCGCGCCGCTCGCCGCCGCCGGGTCGCTCTCGTACGCGCTGCTCGGCGAGGCCGGCGGCCGGCCCACCCACCACGGCGCCGCCCAGGTCGTCACCGTGGTGCTCGCCGCCTCCCTGCTCGGCAGCGTGCCGCACGTCGGGCGCGGCCACGGTCCCACCCTCGACCCGCTGGCCCGCCGGGTGCTGACCGTCGGCTTCGTCGCCGTGTGCTTCCAGCCCCTGTACAGCCAGGGCGCGTTCGACGACTGGAGCGGGTCGGCCCACGCGCTGCTGCTGCTCGCCCTGCTGTCCCTCACCGCGCTGTGCGACGCCGTGCTCGCCGCCGCGCTGGCCCGCTCCCGCACCGGGTGGCCCTTCCTGCCGACGTTGCGCGACGAACTGCGGGCCGTGCCCGGCATCGGGGCCGCCGTGGTGGCCACGGGCGCGGTGATGGCGCTCGGGGTCGCGGTCGTGGGGCTGTGGGCGCTGCCCGTCTTCTCCGTACCGCTGCTGCTCGCACAGTTGTCCTACCGGCGGTACGCCGCCGTGCGCGCCACCTACCGGCAGACCATCGCCTCCCTCGCGCGGGCCACCGAGATCGCCGGGTACACCCCGGCCGGGCACGCCCACCGGGTCGCGGCGCTCAGCCGGGCGGTGGGCCGGGACCTCGGGCTGACCGGACCCGAGCTGACCGTGCTCGAGTACGCGGCCCTCATGCACGACATCGGCCAGCTCAGCCTCGTCGACCCGGTTCCCGCGGGCGCCACCGCCGACCTGCCGGCCGCCGAGCAGCGGCGGATCGCCCTGCTCGGCGGCGCGGTCGTACGCCAGACCGGGGTGGACCCCCGGGTGGCCCGGATCGTCGAACGGCAGGCCGACCCGCACCGGGAACAGCCGCTCGCCGCGCGCATCGTCCGGGTGGTGAACGCGTACGAGGAGAAGTCCCGGGAAGGAGGGCCCGGCGGGCCGCTGACCGCGCTGGAGGAACTGCGGCTGGCGACCGCCGGGGAGTACGCCCCGGAGGTGGTGGAGGCACTGGCCCGGGTGCTGTCGCGGAACACGGAGGTGGTGCGTGCGGACCGGAACTGAACGCCGGGTGCGTCCGGCGGCCGAGCGGGGCCGGGGCCGTGAACGGGACTGTCTGACCCCGCCCGGGGCTGGGTAACCCATGGGTAATGAGCGCCTCTCCGGCCGTACGTGGTTGGATGCGAAGAAGAGGGTGTCCGGGGGCGCGGAAAGACACAGCCAGCCCACCGCACGGAACTGGCAGGCGGGAATCGTGAGGATCTTCGGCAAGGGACGGCACCGGCCCTCCGCCTCCTGGCGGCAGGCCACGGACCGCGCGTTCACGCTCATCGGCGACGGTCGGTACGAGGACGCGGGCGCGCTGCTGACACGGGCCGCCGATCTGGAACCCTGGCTGTCGGAGTCGTGGTTCAACCTGGCGCTGCTGCACAAGTTCCGGCACGACTGGGAACAGGCGCGCGCGGCGGGCCTGCGGGCCGTCGCGCTGCTCGACCGCGACACCGGGGCTCCCGACTGGTGGAACGTCGGCATCGCCGCCACCGCCCTGCAGGACTGGCCGCTGGCCCGGCGGGCCTGGCAGGCCTACGGGCTCAGGATCCCCGGCCCGGCCACCGACTCCGGCGAGCCCCTCGGCATGGACCTGGGCAGCGCGGCCGTGCGGCTCTCCCCGGAAGGAGAGGCCGAGGTCGTGTGGGGGCGGCGGCTGGACCCCGCCCGGATCGAGGTGCTGTCCATCCCGCTGCCGTCCTCCGGGCGCCGCTGGGGGGAGGTCGTGCTGCACGACGGCGTGCCCCACGGGGAGCGGAGCACGGCCGCCGGGCACACCTACCCGGTCTTCGACGAGATCGAGTTGTGGGCGCCCTCCCCGGTGCCGACCTGGGTGGTGCTGCTGGAGGCCGCGTCCGAGGCTGACCGGGACGCCCTGGAGCAGTTGGCCTCCGACGCCGGTTTCGCCGCCGAGGACTGGTCGTCCTCCGTACGGCTGCTGTGCCGGATGTGCTCGGAGTCCCGGATGCCGTCCGACGAGGGCGAGGGCGAGCACCTCGACCCGCACGACCACAGCGAGCCGGGGCACCCGGGGCCGCTCGGCCACCGCACCGACGGGCAGCTGTGGGTGCCGGAGCGGGAGTGCGGCGTGGCCGCGCCGGCGTCGCTGGTCCGGGGCCTGCTGGACGGATGGGTGGCGGACAGCCCGGACTCACGGGACTGGCGGGACCTGGAAGAGGTCTGCTAGCGCGCGGGCCCGCGAACCGGTCGCCGTACCCTGTATCAGCACCACACCCCATGTTTTCCAGGAAGGCATACGTCGGTCATGGCTCAGCAGGACACCGATCAGCAGCACGCGGGCGTGCTCCCCGTCGACGACGAGGGGTACGTCATCGACACGGAGGACTGCGAGGAGCGCGAGGCCGCCTACCGCGAACGCGGCACCTCCCGTCCGATCACGGTCGTCGGGAACCCGGTGCTGCACAAGGAGTGCAGGGACGTCACGGAGTTCGACGACGAGCTGCGCAAGCTGGTCGACGACATGTTCGCCAGCCAGCGCACCGCCGAGGGCGTGGGCCTGGCCGCCAACCAGATCGGCGTCGACCTGAAGGTCTTCGTCTACGACTGCCCGGACGACGAGGGCGTGCGCCACGTCGGCGTGGTCTGCAACCCCGAGCTGGTCGAACTGCCCGCCGAGAAGCGCCGGCTGGACGACAGCAACGAGGGCTGTCTGTCGGTGCCCACCGCCTACGCTCCGCTGGCCCGCCCCGACTACGCCGAGGTGACCGGTCAGGACGAGTGGGGCAACCCCGTCAAGGTACGCGGCACCGGCTACTTCGCACGGTGTCTGCAGCACGAGACCGACCACCTCTACGGCTACCTCTACATCGACCGGCTGTCCAAGCGGGAACGCAAGGAGGCGCTGCGGCAGATGGCCGAGAACGAGCCGCGCTACCCCGTGGTCGCCAACGACTGACGCCCGGCCACCGGGGCGGGAACCCCTTCACGCACGGCGTCCGACCGGGCTTGCCCCCGGATCGGGCGCCGTTCGTCCGTCCGTCATGTGTTCGATGCCTTATCGGCCCGCCCTGATCCGGAATCGGACACACCAGGGGAAACCCCGGCATCCAGGAGCGGTGGAAGAGGCAAATCCATTCCCAGAGCGGTCAGTTGTGGTGCTGAATAGAGGTACGGGGATGCGCACCGGCGCACGCGCGGCACGGGGGACGGGCGCGCGGCGCAACCGGCGGCTGAGAGGGGATTGTTCGTGCATGCTTTGTCACACGGCACCACATCGACACCGACCACCATCGCAGTTCCACCGGCGCTGTCCCTTCCGGTGATCGAGGCAGCGTTTCCCCGACAACTCCACCCGTATTGGCCGAAGCTCCAGGCGACGACCCGCACGTGGCTGCTCGAAAAGCGGCTCATGCCGGCCGACAAGGTGGAGGAACACGCCGACGGGCTGTGCTACACCGACCTCATGGCGGGCTACTACTTGGGAGCTCCCGACGAGGTCCTGCAGGCGATAGCGGACTACAGCGCGTGGTTCTTCGTCTGGGACGACCGTCACGACCGCGACATCGTGCACGGCCGCCCCGCCGCCTGGCGGAGGCTGAAGGAACGGCTGCACTCGGCCCTCGACAACCCCGCCGGCCACCTGGGTCACGAGGATCCGGTGGTGGCGGGGCTCGCGGACAGCGTGCGGCGGCTGTACGCGTTCCTGTCCGGCACCTGGAACGCCCGGTTCGCGCGGCACTTCCACGCGGTGATCGAGGCGTACGACCGGGAGTTCCACAACCGCACGGAGGGAATCGTCCCCACCGTCGAGGAATACCTGGAACTTCGCCGGCTGACCTTCGCGCACTGGATCTGGACCGACCTCCTGGAGCCCAGTGCGGGCTGCGAACTCCCGGACGAGGTGCGGAAGAACCCGGCCTATCGGAAAGCGGCGCTGCTCAGCCAGGAATTCGCCGCCTGGTACAACGACCTGTGCTCGCTGCCGAAGGAAATGGCGGGCAGCGAGGTGCACAATCTGGGAATCAGTCTCATCACGCACGAGGGGCTGACACTCGAAGAAGCGATCGCGGAAGTGAGGCGTCGCGTCGAGGAATGCATCAGTGAATTCCTGGACGCGGAACAGGAGGCCATACGGTTCGCCGACGGCCTCGACGACGGCACGGTGCGAGGAAAGGAGACGAGCGCCGCCGTGCGCTCCTGCCTCGGCAATATGCGGAACTGGTTCAGTTCCGTCTACTGGTTCCACCACGAGTCCGGTCGGTACATGGTCGACAGATGGGAAGACCGGTCCACGCCCCCGTACGTCAACAACGAAGCGGCAGGTGAGAAATGACCGTCGAGTCGGTGAAACCCGGAGCGTCCCCGACGACCGGACCGCGCGTTCCGCCGGTGGCCGGCGGAGACGTCCCCCTCCTCGGCCACGGCTGGAAGCTGGTCCGCGACCCGCTCGCCTTCATGACCCGGCTGCGCGACCACGGCGACGTCGTGCGCCTGAAACTGGGGCCGAAGACGGTGTACGCCGTCACCACCCCCGCCCTCACCGGGGCGCTGGCGCTGAGCCCCGACTACATCATCGCCGGGCCGTTGTGGGAGTCCCTGGAGGGCCTGCTCGGCAAGGAGGGCGTGGCCACCGCCAACGGCCCGCTGCACCGGCGCCAGCGACGCACCATCCAGCCCGCCTTCAGGCTCGACGCCATCCCCGGCTACGGCCCGATCATGGAGGAGGAGGCGCACGCCCTGACCGAGCGGTGGTCCTCCGGGCAGATCGTCGACTGCACCTCCGAGTCCTTCCGGGTCGCCGTGCGCGTCACGGCCCGCTGCCTGCTGCGCAGCCGGTTCATGGACGAGCGGGCGGAGCGGCTGTGCGCCGCCCTCGCCACCGTCTTCCGCGGCATGTACCGGCGGATGGTGGTACCGCTCGGACCGCTCTACAAACTGCCGTTACCGGCCAACCGCGAATTCAACCGGGCATTGGCCGATTTGCATCTCCTCGTCGACGAGATCGTGGCCGAGCGCCGCGCATCCGGTCAAAAGCCGGACGATTTGCTGACGGCATTGCTGGAGGCGAAGGACGACAACGGCGACCCCATCGGGGAACAGGAGATCCACGATCAGGTGGTCGCGATACTCACCCCCGGCAGCGAGACGATCGCATCCACGATCATGGTGCTGCTCCAGGTGCTCGCCGCGCACCCGGAACACGGGGACAAGGTGCGCGACGAAGTGGAAGCCGTGACCGGCGGGCGCCCCGTGGCGTTCCGGGACATCCACCGGCTCTCGCACACCAACAATGTCGTCGTCGAGACAATGCGGCTGCATCCCTCCGTCTGGATTCTGACCCGCCGGGCGGTGACCGACACGGAACTCGGTGGCTATCGCATTCCGGCCGGGGCGGACATCATCTACAGTCCGTACGCGATCCAGCGCGATCCGAAGTCGTACGAGCGCCACCTGGAGTTCGACCCCGACCGGTGGCGTCCGGAACGTTCCAAGGACATTCCGAAATACGCCATGCGCCCCTTCAGCGTGGGCAACCGCAAGTGCCCGGGCGACCACTTCTCGATGGCCATGCTGACGCTGATCACGGCGACCCTGGCCACCCGGTACCGCTTCGAGCGGGTGGCCGGCTCGGACGACGCCGTGCGCATCGGCATCACCCTGCACCCGAACCGGCTGCTGCTGAGGTCGATCACCCGCTGACCCCGCGCCCGTCGGCGGGCGTTCAGGCGGCCTCGGGGCCGCGGAACGTCCGCCGGTAGGCGTTCGGCGTGGTCCCCACGGTGCGGACGAAGTGGTGGCGCAGGGCGGCGGCGTCGCCGAAACCGGTGCGGCCCGCGATCGCGTCCACCGTCTCGTCCGTCGCCTCCAGCAGGCGCTGGGCCAGCAGGACGCGCTGGCGCAGGATCCAGCGGTAGGGCGTGGTGCCGGTCTCCTGCCGGAAGCGGCGGGCGAAGGTGCGCGGGGACATGTGGGCGCGGGCGGCCAGCTGTTCGACGGTGACCTCCTCGTCGAGGTGCCGCTCCATCCACACCAGTACCTCGGAGACGGTGTCGCCCCCGGACTGCGGCAGCGGGCGTTCGATGTACTGGGCCTGGCCGCCGTCGCGGTGCGGGGGCACCACCATCCGCCGGGCGATCCTGTTGGCGACCTCCGGCCCCTGCTCCTTGCGCACCAGGTGCAGACAGGCATCGATGCCGGCGGCGGTGCCGGCGGAGGTGATCACCGGGTCCTCGTCGACGTAGAGCACATCCGGTTCGACGCTCAGATGGGGATACTGCCTGGTCAGGGCCTGGGCGTGGCGCCAGTGGGCGGCGGCGCGCCGGCCGTCGAGGAGCCCGGCGGCGGCGAGCACGAACACCCCGGAGCAGACGCTGAGCACCCGGGCGCCCCGGTCCACGCCCCGGCGCAGGGCGTCCAGCAGCTCGGGCGGGAAGTCCCGCGACTCGTAGCGGGAGCCGGCCGGCACGGCGATGAGGTCCGCCGTCTCCAGGCGCTCCAGGCCGTGCTCCACCTGGAGGGTGAAGCCCGTGTTGCTGCGCAGCGTGCGGCCCTCGGCCGAGGCGACGGCGAAGTCGTAGACCGGCAGGCCGTCGTCGCTGCGGTCGGTGCCGAAGACCTCGCAGACGACGCCGAGTTCGAAGGGGTTCACACCGTCGAGGAGGACGGCGGCCACGTTCCGGAGCATGGTTCCAGTGTGCCTCGCCGTTGGCAGTAAATCGAGGGTGTACGGCAGTCCTGCCACTGCCGGTAAGGAGTGTGCGGCGCGACAGTGGTGTCCATGGATACGACACGCATGGAAGCACTGTTCGGCGCACTGACCGTCCTCGGCCTGCTGGTCCTGATGGTCCTCCCCGCCGTGATCGGCATCGTGCGCGACCGGCGGATCGACCGGCAGCTCCGGCAGGCGGAGACCGGCCGCACCACCGCGCCGGGCGGGCGCGACGTCCCCGCCGCGCCCGCCCGCACGACGCGGAGCGCCACGCCGTCCCGCGCCCCGCGGGACGTCACTTCGCCCCGCACCTCGCGGGACGCCACCTCGCACCGCACCGCGCGGGCGGCGTGAGGCGAGGTGGCGCCCGGCCGACGCCCCCGGAGGATCCCTAGAAGTCCTCGTCCAGGTCGACCGTGCCCTCCACGGCGACCTGGTACGCGGACGGGCGCCGCTCGAAGAAGTTCGTCAGCTCCTGGACGCCCTGCAGCTCCATGAAGGAGAACGGGTTCTGGGAGCCGTACATCGGGGCGAAGCCCAGCCGGGTCAGGCGCTGGTCGGCGACGCACTCCAGGTACTGCCGCATCGACTCGGTGTTCATGCCCGGCAGCCCGTCACCGCACAGGTCGCGCGCGAACTGCAGCTCCGCCTCGACCGCCTCGCGCAGCATGTCGGTGACCTGCTGCCCCAGCCGCTCGTCGAACAGCTCCGGCTCCTCCTTGCGGACGGTGTCGACCACGTCGAAGGCGAACGACATGTGCATCGTCTCGTCGCGGAAGACCCAGTTGGTGCCGGTTGCGAGGCCGTGCAGCAGGCCCCGGCTGCGGAACCAGTAGACGTAGGCGAACGCCCCGTAGAAGAACAGGCCCTCGATGCAGGCGGCGAAGCAGATCAGGTTGAGCAGGAAACGGCGGCGGTCCGCCTGCGTCTCAAGCCGGTCGAGCTTCTCCACCGAGTCCATCCACGTGAAGCAGAACTCGGCCTTCTCCCGGATGGAGGGGATGTTCTCCACCGCCGCGAAGGCGGCCGCCCGGTCGTCCGGGTCGGGCAGGTAGGTGTCCAGCAGGGTCAGGTAGAACTGGACGTGGACCGCTTCCTCGAAGAGCTGCCGGCTCAGGTAGAGCCGTGCCTCGGGGGAGTTGATGTGCTTGTACAGCGTCAGCACGAGGTTGTTCGCCACGATCGAGTCACCGGTGGCGAAGAAGGCCACGAGCCGGCCGATCAGGTGCTGCTCGGCGGGGCTCAGCTTCGCGAGGTCGGCCACGTCGGAGTGGAGGTCGACCTCCTCCACGGTCCAGGTGTTCTTGATGGCGTCCCGGTAGCGCTCGTAGAAGTCGGGGTAGCGCATGGGGCGCAGCGTGAGCTCGAAGCCCGGGTCGAGCAGGTTCTGGGTACGGGTGGTGCGGGTCATCACTGGCAGGCCTCGCAGGACTCGGGGTTCTCAAGGGAGCAGGCGACGGCCTCGTCGGGGGCCGGCTGCTGGACGGGGACGGTGGTCTGGGTCTGGGGCTGGGCCTGCGCGGCGCGGGCGATGCGGGTCGCCGGGCGCGAACGCAGGTAGTACGTCGTCTTCAGGCCCTGCTTCCAGGCGTACGCGTACATCGAGGAGAGCTTGCCGATGGTCGGCGTCTCCATGAACAGGTTCAGTGACTGCGCCTGGTCCAGGAACGGGGTGCGGGCGGCGGCCGTGTCGATCAGCGAGCGCTGCGGGATCTCCCACGCCGTGCGGTACAGCCGGCGCACGTCGTCGGGGATCCAGGCGAAGCCCTGCACCGAGCCGCCCGCCTCGCGCAGCGCCTCCCGGGTGCGCTCGTCCCACACGCCCAGCCGCTTCAGGTCGCTCACCAGGTACGAGTTGACCTGGAGGAACTCGCCGGACAGCGTCTCGCGCTTGAACAGGTTGGACACCTGCGGCTCGATGCACTCGTACACGCCCGCGATCGAGGCGATGGTGGCGGTGGGCGCGATGGCCAGCAGCAGGGAGTTGCGCAGACCGGTGGACGCGATCCGCCCGCGCAGCGCGGCCCAGCGCTCCGGCCACGTCAGGTCCACGTCGTAGTGGTCGGGGTGCAGCACGCCCCGGGCGGTGCGGGTCTTCTCCCAGGCCGGCAGCGGGCCCTTGTCCTCGGCCAGGTCGGCGGAGGCCTTGTACGCGGCGAGCATGATCCGCTCGGCGATCCGGGTGGACAGGGCCCGCGCCTCGGGCGAGTCGAAGGGCAGGCGCAGCTTGAAGAAGACGTCCTGCAGGCCCATCGCGCCGAGGCCCACCGGACGCCAGCGGGCGTTGGAGCGGCCCGCCTGCTCGGTCGGGTAGAAGTTGATGTCCACGACCCGGTCGAGGAACGTGACGGCCGTGCGGACGGTCCGGTCCAGCCGCTCCCAGTCGATGTCGTCGGCCGCCGTGTCGACGAACGCGCCGAGGTTGACCGATCCCAGGTTGCAGACCGCCGTCTCCCCGTCGTCGGTGACCTCGAGGATCTCCGTGCAGAGGTTGGAGGAGTGGATGACGTGGCCCGGGGTCGCCGTCTGGTTCGCCGTGCGGTTGGCGGCGTCCTTGAAGGTCATCCAGCCGTTGCCGGTCTGCGCGAGGGTGCGCATCATCCGGCCGTACAGCTCGCGCGCGGGGAGGGTCTTCCTGGCCAGCCCCTTCTCCTCGGCGGCCCGGTACGCCGCGTCGAACTCCTCGCCCCACAGGTCGACCAGCTCCGGCACGTCCGCCGGGGAGAACAGCGACCACGGGCCGTCGGCGTCCACCCGGCGCATGAACTCGTCCGGCACCCAGTGCGCGAGGTTCAGGTTGTGCGTGCGGCGGGCGTCCTCACCGGTGTTGTCGCGCAGCTCCAGGAACTCCTCGATGTCCGAGTGCCAGGTCTCCAGGTAGACCGCCGCCGCGCCCTTGCGCCGCCCGCCCTGGTTCACGGCGGCGACCGAGGCGTCCAGCGTCTTCAGGAACGGGACGATGCCGTTGGAGTGCCCGTTGGTGCCGCGGATCAGCGAACCGCGCGAGCGGATGCGGGAGTAGGACAGGCCGATGCCGCCGGCGTGCTTCGAGAGGCGGGCCACCTGGTGGTAGCGGTCGTAGATGGAGTCCAGCTCGTCCTTGGGGGAGTCCAGGAGGTAGCAGGACGACATCTGGGGGTGCCGCGTACCGGAGTTGAACAGGGTGGGGGAGGAGGGCAGGTAGTCCAGGCGGCTCATCAGCCCGTAGAGCGCGGCGACCTCGTCCACCGACCGGACGCTGTCGTCCTCGGCGAGTCCGGCGGCGACGCGCAGCAGGAAGTGCTGCGGCGTCTCGACGACCTTGCGGGTGATCGGGTGCCGCAGCAGGTACCGGCTGTGGAGGGTGCGCAGGCCGAAGTAGCCGAAGCGGTCGTCGGCCCCGGTGTCGATCAGCGCGTCGAGCCGGTCCGCGTGCAGCCGGACGAACGCGGCGGTGCGGTCGGCGATCAGACCCTCGCGGTGCCCGGTCGCGACGGACCCGGTGAACGACGTGACGCCCTGCGAGGCGGCCTCGGCGCGGATGCCGATGGTCAGCAACCGGGCGGCGAGCCGGGAGTAGGCGGGGTCCTCGGAGATGAGCCCGGCCGCGGCCTCGGTGGCCAGCTCCCGCAGCTCCGTCTCGTCGGCGCGGGCGGACCGGCCGCGCAGCGCGGCGGCGGCGACCCGGCCGGGGTCCGCGTCGGGCAGGTCGGCGGTCAGCTCGGTCAGGGTCCGCAGCAGCGCGGCACCGGGGCCGTCGCTCCGCTCGGTCACGTCGACCGCTGAAGCCGGATCGGCTGGCGCGATGGTCACGTGGGGCTCTCCCTCGCTCGGCACAGAGGCCTCGTCGAGGGCAGGGGGCAGCACACGAGCGCACACGGCGTCGCGTCCACCGGCCCATTCCACGAGGCCCGGACGTCAGGGCACCCGGACCGGACGGCCGGGCGCACTGTCGGCAGGTCCTCGGACTGAAGCCCGTGCGTGCCCGCGGGATGACGCGGGCATGCACAAGTACACCGTTGCGGGACAGTTCCGGATTCGCACCGGATTCCCCTGCGGCGACAGCGAGCACGAGCATACATCTTGTGCCGGGTGCTGTCGGCAGGCCCATATCTTGTGTCTCGGTGGTGTCAGAGTGTCAACTCGTAGGTGAGGAGGGTGATGTCGTCCAGGTCCGGGAGGGGGTTCCAGTCGCGCCCGGGCGTGCGGACGAAGCCCAGCCGCTCGTAGACGCGGTGGGCGGAGCGCATGGCGCGCTGGGTCGACAGCACGACCCCGGTGCAGCCCTCGACGGCCCGCGCCCGGTCGACACAGGCGCGGACGAGGGCCTCCCCGGCGCCACGGCCCCGGGCCGCGCGGGCGACCGCGAGCATCCGGATCTCGGCCTCGCCCGGCCGGGCGATGTCGGCCATCGGCCCGCCGTCCGGTACGAAGGTCACCCCGCCCAGCACCCTCCCGTGCTCCGCGGCGACCAGCACCTCGGCGGCCGCCGCCCGCTTCGCCACGTCCCTCAGCTCACCGAGGTAGGCGTCGCCCTCCCCGAAGTCGAGCAGTCCGTCCTGGAGGTAGGCCTGCGCGGTGATCTCACCGAGTTCCTCGTACTCGCCGGACTCCACCGGTCGGATGACGATGTCCATGCGGGCGAGTGTGCCCGACGGGCACGACGACGGGCCGCCGGATCTCTCCGGCGGCCCGTGGCCCTGAGCGCGGCGTCAGTGCGCGCTGCCCGCCGTGGCCGGCGGAAGCTCCACCTGGACGCCCGGGTCGCCCGCGTCCGCCGTGTAGTCCTCCGGCTTCGTCTGGTCGACGCCCTCGGGGGCCTTGACGGCCTTCAGCACGAAGGTCAGCACGACCGTCACCAGGACGTTGATCACGAAGGCGGTGAGGCCGATGTAGCCGATCTCGCCGATGCCAGGGATCTCCTTCGCCGAGCCGCCGAAGTGCTTCTGCGTCGGCGAGGCCACTCCGTAGGCGGCGACCGTGCCGTAGACCATGCCGACCGCCCAGCCCGCGAGCAGCGCCCAGCGGTGGAACCAGCGGGTGAACAGGCCGCCCACCAGCGCCGGGAAGGTCTGCAGGATCCAGATGCCGCCCAGCAGCTGGAAGTTGATGGCGACCGTCTTGTCCATGGTCAGGACGAAGGCCAGCGCGCCCACCTTCACCAGCAGGGAGACGATCTTGGAGACCTTGGTCTCCTGGGCCGGTGTCGCGTCCGGCTTGAGGAAGTCCTTGTAGATGTTGCGGGTGAAGAGGTTCGCCGCCGCGATCGACATGATCGCCGCCGGCACCAGCGCGCCGATGCCGATCGCCGCGAAGGCCACGCCCGCGAACCAGGCCGGGAACATGTCCTCGAACAGCTGGGGGATCGCCAGCTGGCCGTTCTGCACCTTCACGCCCGCCGCGATCGCCATGAAGCCCAGCAGCGCCAGCAGACCCAGCATCAGGGAGTACAGCGGCAGGATGGTGGTGTTGCGGCGGATCACCTCACGGCTGCGCGAGGACAGCGTCGCGGTGATCGAGTGCGGGTACATGAACAGCGCGAGCGCCGAGCCCAACGCCAGCGTGGCGTACGTCCACTGGCCCGCCTCGCCCGGCACCAGCGCACCGCGCGGCGCGCCCGTGGCCGGGTTGGTCTCGTTGTACGCCTCGCTCGCCTTGGCGAAGATGTCGTCGAAGCCGCCCAGCTTGATCGGGATGTAGATGATCGCCACCGCGATCACGAGGTAGATCAGCGTGTCCTTCACGAACGCGATCAGCGCGGGGGCCCGCAGACCCGACGAGTACGTGTACGCCGCCAGCACGCCGAAGGCGATCAGCAGCGGCAGGTCCTTGACGAACCAGTGGGTGCTCTCGCCGCCGCCGACGCCCATCACGTCCAGCACGGCCTGGATGCCGACCAGTTGGAGCGCGATGTACGGCATCGTCGCCAGGATGCCGGTGAGCGCGACCGCCAGCGACAGCCCCTTCGAGCCGAACCGGCCGCGCACGAAGTCGGACGTGGTCACATAGCCGTGCTTGTGCGACACCGACCACAGCCGGGGCAGGAAGGTGAAGATCAGCGGATACACGAGGATCGTGTACGGCACGGCGAAGAAGCCCGCCGCGCCCGCCGCGTAGATCGCCGCCGGCACGGCCACGAAGGTGTACGCGGTGTACAGGTCGCCGCCGAGCAGGAACCAGGTCACCCAGGTACCGAACGACCGTCCGCCCAGGCCCCATTCGTCGAGGCTGTGCTCGTTCGCCGCCTTGCGCCAGCGCGCGGCCAGGAAGCCCATGACCGTGACGAGCACGAAGAAGAAGACGAAGACGGCGAGTGCCACGCCGTTGACACCGTCGTTCATCGCCCCGCACCGCCCTTCGAGGCCCTGCGGGCGCGCTGGTCACGCTGCCACAGCTTGTACGCGACCATCGTCAGCGCGGTCGAGAGGACCACCCATAACATCTGGTACCAGTAGAAGAACGGGATGCCGATGACGACGGGGTCGGTCTTCGCGTACGACCCGACCCACAGCATGGCCACGAAGGGTGCGACGAGACAGAGGGCGATGACGACGCGCACGGGCGTCACCACCGGCTCCCTGCCGGTCTCTGGGGCTTGCGACATCAGACGGTTCCGTCCCCTCACTGATCACCGGCGATCGTGCGCAGGAAATCTAGAGGAGGGGGTGGCGCAGTCGTAACCCCTCGTCGGCATCGGGGTGCGGCGAATGCCGCGCGGCCGGGCGGCAACAGCAGCGAAATCCCCGCCAACCGTGCGCCGCGCCGGAGGCCCGGACTCAGTCCTGCGGTCGCTTCAGCCGCGCGACGAACTTGTACCGGTCGCCCCGGTACACCGACCGCACCCACTCCACCGGCTGCCCGTCCCGGTCCAGCGAGTGCCGGGAGAGCATCAGCATCGGCAGGCCGACGTCCGTGCCGAGCAGACCGGCCTCGCGCGGGGTGGCCAGCGAGGTCTCGATGGTCTCCTCGGCCTCCGCCAGATGGACGTCGTACACCTCCGCGAGGGCGGTGTAGAGGGACGTGTACTTCACCAGACTGCGGCGCAGCGCGGGGAAGCGCTTCGCGCTCAGGTGGGTGGTCTCGATGGCCATCGGCTCGCCGTTGGCCATGCGCAGCCGCTCGATGCGCAGCACCCGTCCGCCGGGCGTGATGTCGAGCAGCCCGGCGAGCCGGTCGTCGGCGGTGATGTAGCCGATGTCCAGCAGTTGCGAGGTGGGCTCCAGCCCCTGGGCGCGCATGTCCTCGGTGTACGAGGTGAGCTGCAGCGCCTGCGAGACCTTGGGCTTGGCGACGAAGGTGCCTTTGCCCTGGATGCGCTCCAGACGCCCTTCGACCACCAGCTCCTGGAGGGCCTGGCGCACGGTGGTGCGCGAGGTGTCGAACTCCGCCGCCAGGGTGCGCTCGGGCGGGACCGAGGTACCGGGGGGCGCCGTCTCGGTCATGTCGAGCAGATGCTTCTTCAGCCGGTAGTACTTGGGCACGCGCGCCGTACGGACCGCAGTCCCACCCTCGTTCTCCGCACTGCTGACGTCGGTGCTCATGCTCTGCCTTCCCGGCTCCGCGTGCCGAAGCGGCCGACACCCCATCGGCCACGGCTCACATCGTGGCACGGCCCGGGGCGTGGTGTGCCCCGTACCCTCCGTGATCCCCTCTGTATACCCCCGGGACCGGGGCTGGTCTAGTCCACGACCGGCCCCGGCTCGTGCGGTCGGCGCTCAGAGCCCCTGCCACTCCGGCTTGCTGGCGTAGGTGCGCCGGAAGTAGTCGGCGAACTTCAGCTTGGAGGCGGCCGCCTCGTCGACGACCACCGTGGCGTGCGGGTGCAGCTGCAGCGCGGACGCCGGGCACACCGCGGCCACCGGTCCTTCGACGGTCGCGGCGATGGCGTCCGCCTTGTTCTCCCCGGTGGCGAGCAGCACCAGGTGGCGGGCCTCCAGGATGGTCCCGATGCCCTGGGTGATGACGTGGTGCGGGACCTGGTCGACGTCGCCGTCGAAGAAGCGCGCGTTGTCGGCCCGGGTCTGTTCGGTCAGCGTCTTGATCCGGGTGCGCGAGACGAGCGAGGAGCACGGTTCGTTGAACCCGATGTGCCCGTCCGTCCCGATCCCCAGCAGCTGGAGGTCCACACCGCCGGCCTCGGCCAGCTCCCTGTCGTACGCCTCGCACGCGCCCTGCACGTCCTCGGCCGCGCCGTCGGGGCCCAGGAAGGCGTCCATCCCGATCCCGAGCGGCTCCAGCACCTCGCGCCGGAGCACCGAGTGGTAGGACTCGGGGTGGTCGGCGGGCAGTCCCACGTACTCGTCGAGCTGGGCGATGCGTGCGCGCGAGACGTCCACGGCACCGTTGCGCACCTTGGCCGCCAGCGCCTGGTAGATGGGCAGGGGTGTGGAGCCGGTGGCCACGCCGAGCAGGGCGTCGGGCTTGCGTCGCAGGAGTTGCGCCATGGTCTCGGCGATGAGTTCGCCGCCGGCCTTGGCGTCCGCAACGATGACAACTTCCACGCTGGACCTGCCGATCTGAGAGGAGGGCTCGACTGGAGCTGGCCCCGGACGGGGACCATGTGGTTTAGACCAATTAATCTAGCAGGGCAAGTGCCGCTTTCCCAGGTGAGGGGCGGTGCGGGCTTCCTGCCTGCTCCCTTCAGTATCCCGGGGCCCGGCCCGTACCGCGGACCTGGGTCCGTGCTCCCCGGCGGGACCCCCGCTCGCCCTCGTCGCGTGTGCCGTCCCGCCCGTAAGCGCGTTCACGCCGGCGCCCCCTCCCGATTTCCCTAGTGGCCGCTACAGAAAAAACCGTACGACAACCCACCGGCTTTTTCTAGTGCCCGCTATAAAATGCACTCCACGGAGGGACGGCGGGCGGGCCGTCGGCGAACGGGGCGGATGCGCCCGATGGGTGAGGAGGGGCGGATGAGCAGTGACGAAGGCACCGGACGGAGCGGGGCCGCCCGTACCGGAGCCGGGCCCGCGCGCAGGCCCCGCGGCCGCCCCCGCTCCTTCGACCGGGAGACCGCACTGGAAAAGGCGCTCCTCGCCTTCTGGGAGCACGGCTACGAGGCCACCTCGGTCTCCGACCTCACCCGCGTCATGGACATCGGCGTCCCGAGCCTCTACGCGGCCTTCGGTGACAAGCGCTCCCTGTTCGACGAGGTCGTCCGGGTCTACGGCGTGCGGTACGGCTCCTTCACCGACCGCGCCCTCGCCGAGGAGCCCACCGCCCGGGCCGCTGTCGAGCGGGCGCTGCGGGAGGCCGCCGCCGTGTACACCGAACCCGGCCGTCCGCACGGCTGCCTCGTCCTCCACGCCGCCGCGAACTGCTCGAACCCCGAGGTCCGGCAGTCCCTGCGGGAGCGCCGCAGGGCCGACATCGCCGCGCTCGAGCGCCGGATCCGGGACGACGTCGCCACCGGAGCGCTGCCCGCGGACACCGACGCCGGCGCGCTCGCCCGGTACACCGGGGCGGTGATCCAGGGCATGTCGCAGCAGGCGCGGGACGGAGCGAGCCGGGAGGAACTGGAGTCGCTCGCCGAAATCGCCGTGTCCGTCTGGCCCCGCGCGGGAACCCCCACGGGTTAGGCTGCGTGGTGGACGCCCCTGCGTCCGGCCGGATTGCACGACGGCCGAGGACGTGCCGTCGATATGCAGCGTTCCACCCATGGACACCAATAGTGGTCTAGTCCACAATGCGTAGCAAGACACACAGGCCTGCCTTCCCCGCACAGGAAGGCGGATCGAGGACCCGGAGCTCTCTGCCCTGACTGCCCCGGTTCCTCACCGCTCGGCCGACCGGGACCGCACACCCCACGGCCGACGTTGCTCCGGGCTGCGGTGCCGGGAGGGTTGAGGGTCCCTCCCAGGCGCCGCGGCCCGCGGGTGCCCTTCGGGGCGCCGCGGCCCCGGGTACGCTCGCTGACGTGCCCTCCATGAACGAACTCGTACGCCAGCACACCGCTCTCGACGACACCGACCTCGAGTGGCTCCACCTGCTGGTCTCGGAGTGGCAGCTGCTCTCCGACCTCTCCTTCGCCGACCTGGTCCTGTGGGTGCCCACCCGCGACGGCACCCGCTACGTCTCCGTCGCCCAGATGCGGCCGAACACCGGCCCCACCTCGTACCAGGACGACATGGTCGGCCACCTCGTCCCGCGCGGCCGCCGGCCCATGCTGGACGCGGCCCTGGACGAGGGCCGGATCGTGCGCGAGGGGGACCCGGAGTGGCGCGAGGAGGTCCCGGTCCGTGTCGAGTCCATCCCCGTCCGGCGCGAAGGCCGCGTCCTCGGCGTGATCGCGCGCAACACCAACCTCCTCACCGTGCGCACCCCGAGCCGGCTGGAGCTCACCTACCTCCAGAGCGCCTCCGACCTCGCGCAGATGATCGCGGCCGGTGCCTTCCCGTTCGCGAACCAGCAGCTCGACATGGACGCCCTGCCCCGCGTCGGTGACGGGCTGATCCGGCTCGACGCCGACGGCATCGTCCAGTACGCCTCCCCGAACGCCCTGTCCGCCTATCACCGGCTGGGCCTGGCCGCCGACCTGGTCGGCCACCACCTCGGCCGAACCACCGCCGAGCTGGCCCCGTCCCGCGGACCGGTGGACGAGGCGCTGGCCAAGGTCGCCAGCGGCTGGGCACCGCGCGAGTTCGAGATCGAGGCCAACGGGGTCATCCAGTTCCGGGCGATCCCGCTCAAGCCGAAGGGGACGCGCATCGGGTCCCTGGTCCTCCTCCGCGACGTGACCGAACTCCGCCGTCGTGAGCGCGAGTTGATCACGAAGGACGCGACCATCCGGGAGATCCACCACCGGGTGAAGAACAACCTCCAGACGGTGGCGGCACTGCTGCGTCTGCAGGCCCGGCGGATCGAGTCCGAGCGCGGCCGTGAGGCACTGGAGGAGGCGGTGCGCCGGGTCGGGTCCATCGCGATCGTGCACGAGACGCTCTCCCAGAACCTCGACGAGCGCGTGGAGTTCGACGAGATCGCCGACCGCGTCCTGGCGATGGTCGCGGAGATCTCCCCGGGCAAGGTCACCGGCCGGCGCACGGGCCGCTTCGGCATACTCGACGCGGAGGTCGCCACTCCGCTGTCGATGGTGCTGACCGAGGTCCTGCAGAACGCCCTGGAGCACGGCTTCCGCGAGGGCGAGACCGGCACCGTCGAGGTGTCCGCGGTCCGCGGCGGCACCACGAAGGAGGCCCGTCTGCTGGTCACCGTGCAGGACGACGGAGTGGGGCTGCCCGAGGGCTTCGACCCGCACAAAGCCGGCAACCTGGGCCTGCAGATCGTACGGACCCTGGTGGAGGGCGAGTTGGGCGGCACCTTCGACATGGTTCCGGCCCCGGACCGGGGGACCCGGGTGATCCTCGACATCCCGGTGCGGTCGGGCAAGTAGCCGAGCACCCGCGGACCGAGGGCGCCTGGCGATCCGTCAGGCGCCGAGGCCGGTGCGGCGCACCGGACGGACGCGGACAGCGAAGAGCCCCGGACCGGTGGAACGGCCGGGGCTCACGCTCATGCGATGGGGTCACCCCCTGCTCGAGCGAAGTCGAGAGCTCGGGGGGAACTGCGCGCTGCGGCTCGGGGCGGGAGATGCGTGCGCGCTGCACGCGCCGCCAAGCTCAGGCTGTCAGCAGGGGCAGGGGTGTCAGGCGGAGGCCTGACGGGCCCGGTTGCGGGCGGCGCGGCGCTTCATCGCGCGACGCTCGTCCTCGCTGAGACCACCCCAGACGCCGGAGTCCTGACCGGACTCGAGCGCCCACTGCAGGCACTGCTCGATCACCGGGCAGCGACGGCAGACGGCCTTGGCTTCCTCGATCTGCAGCAGCGCGGGACCGGTGTTGCCGATGGGGAAGAAGAGCTCGGGGTCTTCCTCGCGGCAAACGGCGTTGTGACGCCAGTCCATGGCTGCTACCTCTCCTTGGTATTACTGCGGGTTGCTTGTGAATGTGAACGCTTTCACGAATCCCTCAACAAGTGAAGGGCCGACTGCCAGGGTCCCTGGCGTGGTCCTTGGGTGTGAAGAGGGGTTCCGGTGATCTGTGGAGGCCGGTGTAGTGGGCCGTCCCGATCGCCATGTAGAGACTCGCAAACCTCGGCGGCGGATACAACCCCTTCCGGAAAGTTTTTTTTGATTCTTCGGTGTCGACTAGGTCACAGCCGTACTTCCATGGGGTGGATCCTGGCCTAAACGTTCGAGTGAAAGGACTTTGGCCCTTTCTGCTCACACAATCACACGCAGTGCACGGCGTACGCCTGTGAACGTCACGCTGGTACGCAGCCCCAGGTGGTCACCGTCCATCTGAAGAGGCAGTGGCACCTTCGAATGCAAGGTGAACTGCGTCAGATCGTGCCGGGAGACGGCGTGCCTGCCGTGCGGGCCGCGCTCCGGGGACGAAGCGAGCAACTGGGTGCCATACCGGGCAACCGCGGCGGTGGACAGCCGGCTCAGGCCGAAGATGTCCAGGCCCGTGTCGAACGAGGCCTCGGGCGACGCGTAGATCGGACGGTTGCCGAGGAACGTCCACGGCGAGGTGTTCGAGACTATGGAGAGCACCAGGTCGGTGACCGGGTCCTCGCCCGGCTGCTCCAGGGTGATCATCCCCTGCCGACGGTGCGGCTCGCCGAACAGCTGGCGCACCACCTGGCGCACGTACAGCGCGTGGGTGGACTTCTTGCCGCGCTCGCGGTGCTGCTCCACCCGGCCGACCACACCGGCGTCGAAGCCCAGCCCCGCGTTGAAGGTGAACCAGCGGGCCGGCACCGCCTCGTCCTCCGAACCCGGGGTTCCCGAGGTCAGGCCCAGGCCCACGGTGCGTTCGCGGCCCTCGCGCAGCGCGTCCAGCAGGACGCCGGTGGCCTCCACGGGGTGGTTGGGCAGGCCCAGGGCGCGGGCGAAGACGTTGGTGGAGCCACCGGGGACCACGGCGAGCCCGGGCAGGTGCTCCGGGTCGGGTCCGGCGTGCAGGAGTCCGTTGACGACCTCGTTGACCGTGCCGTCACCGCCGAGGGCCACGACCAGGTCGATGTCGTCGCTCTCCGCCGCCTGCCGGCCCAGGTCGCGCCCGTGGCCGCGGTACTCGGTGGTGACCGCCTCCAGCTTCACCTCGCTGGCGAGCGCGTGGATCAGTACGTCGCGCGTACGCGCACTCGTGGTGGTTGCCGCCGGATTGACCACGAGAAGTGCACGCATGACGTGCAGGGTACCTACTGGGCGGTACCGGGCACAGGCCGAGGTGCGGATCGGCCGGGGAAGGGGGCGTGAACCTCGGCACGGGGGGCGGGTGCGGCGAGGGCTACCCTTCAGGGGTGAGCAGTGAGCAGACCTCCACCAGTCCGGACAGCACCGGCCCCCGCCCGCGCCGTCTGACGTACGCCGCGGCACTGGTCGCCCTGGAAGGGCTCACGCTGGTGGTCGGCGGCGTCTGGATGCTGGTCCTCGGCATCACGGGCGAGCCGGACGACCGCCAACAGGCCGTCACCGGCGGGGTGACGCTGATCGTCCTCGCGCTGCTGCCGCTCATCGCCGCGCGGGGACTGCTCGGCCGGCGCGGCTGGAGCCGCGGCCCCGCCGTCATCACGCAGCTCATGGCGCTGCCGGTGGCCTACACCCTGCTGAAGGCCGACAGCGTGGCCATCCCGGCCGGCATCGCGCTCGCCGTGGTGGCCGTCACCGCGCTGGTCCTGCTGCTCAACCCCGAGACGACCCGGGCCCTCGGCATCCGGGGGCCCGGGAACGCCGGGGACACCGAGAAGTAGCGCCTGCTCACTCCTCCACGAGCAGTTTCTCCCGCAGCTGGGCCAGGGTGCGGGCCAGCAGCCGGGAGACGTGCATCTGCGAGATGCCGACCTCCTGCGCGATCTGCGACTGGGTCATGTTGCCGAAGAAGCGCAGCAGCAGGATCCGCTTCTCGCGCGGCGGCAGGTCCTCCAGCAGCGGCTTGAGCGACTCCCGGTACTCCACGCCCTCCAGCGCCTCGTCCTCGGCGCCGAGGGTGTCGGCGACCGCCGGGGACTCGTCGTCGGTGTCGGGGACGTCCAGGGACAGCGTGGAGTACGCGTTGGCGGACTCCAGGCCCTCCAGGACCTCCTCCTCCGAGATCGCCAGCTTCTCGGCCAGCTCGTGGACCGTGGGGGAGCGGCCGTGCAGCTGCGAGAGCTCGGCCGTGGCCGTCGTCAGCGCCAGGCGCAGCTCCTGCAGCCGGCGCGGCACGCGCACCGCCCAGCCCTTGTCGCGGAAGTGCCGCTTGATCTCGCCGACGACCGTCGGGGTCGCGTACGTCGAGAACTCCACGCCGCGGTCCGGGTCGAAGCGGTCGACCGACTTGATCAGCCCGATGGTGGCGACCTGGGTCAGGTCGTCCAGCGGCTCGCCGCGGTTGCGGAAGCGGCGCGCGAGGTGCTCGACGAGCGGCAGATGCATGCGGACCAGCTGGTTGCGCAGTTCCGCGTACTCGGGGCTGCCGTCCTGCAGCGAGCGCAGCTCGAGGAACATGGCGCGCGCCCCGCTGCGGTCCTGCGCGTCGTGCGCGTTCCGGGGGCCCGGGGTGCTTCCGGCGCCCCGGGCGCTCGGCGCCCGCGGCGCCTCGTCCTCGGCGTGTCGCTCGTGCTCGCTCATCGTCCCGCCCGTCGTCGCCCTTCCCCGGGCGCTCGCCTCGTCCCCAGCCGCCGGCTTCGCCCGGGCGGGGGCGTCCCCGTGGCCGGGAGCGACCCCGGCCGACCCGCCCGGAGGCGTGCCCCGCGCGGCACCGCCGGGCTGCCCGCCGCTCGCGGAGCCGGCCTCCAGGGCGTCGTCCTCCGGGTGTGGCCGGGCCTGCTCGGGGATGCCGTCGATGCCGTCCGGCACGCGCTCGGCCGGCAGCTCCCTTGTGCCGCGTTCTTCGTCCCGCACCGGCCCGTCCTCGTTCCTCACGCCGGCCCGGGTCCCGCGCCGCGCTGTTTGTAGAGGCTGATCGAAACGGTCTTGTCCTCGTCCACGGCCGAGGAGACCTTGCCCGCGAGCGCGGACAGGACGGTCCAGGCGAAGGTGTCCCGCGAGGGGGCGTGACCGTCCGTGGTCGGCGCCGAGACGGTGACCTCGAGCGAGTCGTCGACGAGCCGGAAGACGCAACTGAGCACCGACCCCGGCACGGCCTGCTGGAGCAGGATCGCGCAGGCCTCGTCGACCGCGATGCGCAGGTCCTCGATCTCGTCGAGGGTGAAGTCCAAACGGGCGGCAAGCCCGGCCGTGGCCGTGCGCAGCACCGACAGGTAGGCCCCCGCGGCCGGCAGCCGGACTTCCACGAAGTCCTGGGTCGCGGGCTCGCCTGCGAACTGGGACACCCTCACCTCCAAGGTGGTACAAGCGTTTCAGGGCCGGGGGCACCCCCGGGCAACGCGCTACGTGGTTCAGCGGTGACGCTATCGCGCTCTCGGCGGTCCTGTCCCGGGACCCCGGCCACTGGTGTCACTCATAGTAAAACTATGAATACGCTCCGTGGCTAGGGGTCTGCGGGCCCAAATGGGAAGAGCGCGCGCCGCATTGACGTACCCAGACGTCAGACGGTCGAACCGTCCGGCACCGGAGTCCCGTCGGGTCACACGAGTACATGATCGACGAAGCACCAGCGCCAGTCCTCGCCCGGTTCGTGGCTCCGCATCACGGGGTGGCCGGATTTCCTGTGGTGCCCCGTCGCATGCCGTCCCGGCGAGGAGTCGCAGCAGCCGACGTGGCCGCAGCTCAGGCACAGGCGCAGTTGCACCGGATCCGTGCCGTCCCGCAGGCACTCCGGACACGTCTTGCTGAGCGGGGCGGGTTCCGGGTGCGGCAGCGCGCCGGCATGCGTGCACTGTTTCATGATGGCCAGATTACGACGGGCACGCGGAAGACCGCGCGGAAAACCGAGAGCGGGCCGGACATGGACGTGATTCCCCTGCTGCTGCTGGTCGCGGGCAGCACCGCGGTCGCCGCTGCCGCCCGGCGCACCTCGGTGCCGGCACCGCTGCTGCTGGTCGCGGCCGGCCTGGCGGTCAGCTACCTCCCCGGGGTGCCCGACTACACGCTGGACCCGCACGTCGTCCTGCCGCTCCTGCTGCCCCCGCTGCTGTACACGGCGGCCGCCGACAGCTCCTACCTGGACCTGCGGGCACAGCTGCGGCCGGTGGCGCTGCTCTCGGTGGGGTACGTGCTGTTCGCGACCTTCGTCGTCGGCTGGGCCCTGTACGTGATGGTGCCGGGCCTGTCACTGACCGCGGCCATGGTGTTCGGTGCCGTGGTGGCCCCGCCGGACGCGGTCGCGGCGACGGCGGTGGCGCGCCGGGTCGGACTGCCGTCCCGGGTCACCACCATCCTCCAGGGCGAGTCCCTGCTGAACGACGCCACCGCGATCACCGTGTTCCGGGTGGCCGTGGCGGCGGCGGTCGGCGAGGGCGCGTCCTGGGCCGGGGGGATCGGGGAGTTCCTGCTCGCCGCGGTCGGCGGGGTGGTGTTCGGCCTGGTGCTGATGGCCCCGCTGCACTGGCTGCGCACGCACGTGAAGGAGGTGCTGCTGCAGAACACGCTCTCCCTGCTGATCCCGTTCGTCGCCTACGCCGCCGCGGAGCAGGTGGGCGCCTCCGGCGTCATCGCCGTCGTGGTCGTCGCCCTCTACCTGGGGCACCGCGCGTGGGAGGTCGATTTCGCCACCCGCCTCCAGGAGGAGGCGGTGCGGAAGATGGTCGCGTTCGTGCTGGAGTCCGCGGTGTTCGCGCTCATCGGGCTGCAACTGCCGGTCGTCCTCGAGGGCCTCGGAGAGGAACACGAGGGCGTCGACGCCGCCTGGTACGCGCTCGCCGTCTTCGCGGTGGTCGTCGTCACGCGGTTCGTCTGGGTCTACCCGGCGACCTGGTTGCCGCCGATGCTGTCGGCGCGGATCCGGGGACGCGAGGGGAGGCCCGGCTGGAAGAAGCCGTTCGTCATCGCGTGGGCCGGGATGCGGGGCGTGGTCTCGCTGGCCATCGCCTTCTCGATCCCGCTCACCGCCGACGGCGGGCACTTCCCGCACCGCAACCTGCTGCTCTTCCTGACCTTCACCACCGTCATCGGCACCCTGGTCGTGCAGGGGCTGACGCTGCCCCCGCTGATCCGCGTGCTGAAGTTCCCCGGGCGCGACGCGCAGGCCGAGACCCTGGCGGAGGCCAACGCCCAGGCGCAGGCCTCCCGGGTCGCCGAGCAGAGGCTGGACGAGCTGCTGGCCGATGAGCGCAACGCCCTGCCCGCACCGCTCGCCGACCGGCTGCGCACCGTCCTGGAGCGCCGCCGCAACGCCGTCTGGGAACGGCTCGGCCAGGTCAATCCGGTCACCGGGGAGACGGTGGACGACACCTACCGGCGGCTGTCGCGGGAGATGATCGGCGCGGAACGCGAGGTGTTCGTCAGACTGCGCGACGGCCGGTACATCGACGACGAGATGCTGCGGACGCTGCTGCGCCGGCTGGACCTGGAGGAGGCGGCGGCGTACCGGGAGACGGCTCAGGACCGGTGAGGGGGAAGGGGAGAGGTGGTCAGGGGAAGGGACGGCCGGTGATCACGGCGGCGACCGTGCTCCCGCGCGGGAAGGCGTCCTCCTCCGCCAGGGCGACGAGGGCGTAAAGCAACTTGGCGACATAGAGACGTTCGACGGGTATGCCGTGCCGGTGCTCGAAGTCCTCGGCGAAGGCGTCGAGTTCCTCGGGGACACGGGCGTAACCGCCGAAGTGGAAGCGGTCGTCGAGGCTCCAGTCGCCGCGGGGGCCGCCGAACGCCTCGTCCTGCAGGGCCCGTGTCACGTCGGCCAGGAAGCCGCCCTTCAGCACCGGAACGCCCAGTGCGCGCCCGCCGGTGCCGAGTCCGGCGGCCAGACCGGCGAGGGTGCCGCCGGTGCCGCAGGCCACCGCGACCACGTCGGCCCGGCCGGCCAGCTCCGCACCGAGCGTGCGGCAGCCACGCACCGCGGGGGAGTTGCTGCCGCCCTCGGGCACGACGTACGCGGTCTCGGCGTCCGCCGCGCGCAGGACGGCCGCCAGGGTCTCCGGCTCGGTCTTGCGGCGGTACGTCGCCCGGTCGACGAAGTGCAGTCGCATGCCGTCGGACACGCACCGGGCCAGCGAGGGGTTGAGCGGGCGGTCGGCGAGTTCCTGGCCGCGCACCACGCCGACCGTGCGCAGGCCGAGGAGCCGGCCGGCGGCGGCCGTGGCCCGCAGATGGTTGGAGTGGGCGCCGCCGAAGGTGAGCACCGTCCGTCCGCCCGCCGCCGCGAGGTTCGGGGCCAGCTTGCGCCACTTGTTCCCGACCAGCTCGGGGTGGATCAGATCGTCCCGCTTCAGCAGCAACCGGATCCCGCGCCGCGCGAACCGCTCGTCCGTCACCTCCTGCAGCGGCGAGGGCAGCCGCGGGCGCAGACCGGTGAGGGCGGTGGAGCCGGGGTCGTCGGAGCTGGTCACGGGGCCATTGTCGCCCGGAGGGGGATCCGGGCTCGGGCGGCACCCGGGGCGGCCGTCGGCCGACCGGTCCCGCGGGCGCGGAAGGTGCCCGAGGGGGTGGCCCTCCCCGCGGGCACCCCGGGGCGCGGCCCGGGGACGGGGCGGGAGGAGCGGAATGGCGGGGTCGCCCCCGGGACGGCGGACGACGTCCCGCGCGCGGTGCGGCAACCGGGCGACGCCGAGGAACGTCCGCGACCGCGGACCGCGGAACGCGAGGTGAGCGACCACCGCGGATCCCCGTGGTCGCCGCCACCGGTCGCGTACGCCGTGGCACCGCCGGGTCACTTCAGCCGGCTGCGGATCCGTTCCCGCATCGAGCCCATCGTGAATCCGCGCGGATCCACCTTTCCCGGCTGCCACTCCTTGTGCCCGATCACCGACCGTTCGTTCCAGCCGTGGTGGCGGCAGACCGCGGCCGCGGCTCTCTCGACGGCCTCCAGCTGCGCGGCCGGCCAGGGGTCCTTGCCGTCGCCCAGGTTCTCGCACTCGAAGCCGTAGAAGTGGCGGTTGCCGTCGGTGTTCTGTTCGTTGTCCGTCGGCAGGGCCCTCTCGGCGATCACCGCGCGCAGCACGTCGTCGTCGCCCAGTCCCGCGTGGTTGGCCCGGCCGTAGCCGACGAGGTGGACCCGGCCGTCCTTGGTGATGACGCCGTGGCACAGGGGACCCGGCAGGCCCGTGTAACCCTTGCGGCAGAGCTCCACGGTCCGGGCGCTGCCCTCGGTCACCGTGTGGTGGATCATCACGCCGTGGACCGGACCCCACGGGCCCTTGTGGTTGCGGTTGTGGGTCCGCCAGTCGCCGACCTCGACGACCGTGAGCCCCTCCGCCTTCAGAGCGCGCAGGAACGCGTTCGCGGACATGGGTGGGGCCATGACCGCCCTCCTTCGTGCTGGGCGGCGGCCGCCCGTCGCAACCGCCTGCTACCCGCCTCTTACCTAAAAGGAGCGCGTTCAACTACTCGTTCGGATTCCGTACGAGTCGATCCGGACAATTTCCTTCCGGTAGGGCGCCGCCGAACGACCCCCAATTGTGCCCAGACCGCCCAAGATCCATTCCCGCTCATTCGGGTAATGGTGCGAGCGCGTTGCGTGAGGAACGCTTGATCGTGCAGTCCGAAGTCCGGAATGGACGGACACGGGTCACAACAGGGGAGGACAATTCTCTATGTCGGTAGGCGAAGAGGTCGGCGCGGAGCAGACCAGGCAGCAGCAGAGCCTCGGTACGGCAGCCGCGCGGAACCTGGCCACCACGACCAAGTCCGTGCCGCAGATGCAGGAGATCAGCTCGCGCTGGCTGCTGCGCATGCTGCCCTGGGTCGATGTGCAGGGCGGTACCTACCGCGTCAACCGGCGGCTGACGTACGCCGTGGGCGACGGCCGGATGACGTTCGTGAAGACCGGCGACCGAGTCGAGATCATCCCCGCGGAACTGGGCGAACTGCCGGCCCTGCGGTCGTACGACGACGATGAGGTGCTGTCCGAACTGGCCTCCCGCTGCCGGCAGCGGGAGATCGAGGCGGGCCAGGTGATCGCCTCGTTCGGCAGCCCGGCCGACGAGGTGTACCTGCTGGCGCACGGCAGGGTGGAGAAGATCGGCACCGGCCCCTACGGCGAGGACGAGTCCCTCGGTGTCCTCGCCGACGGCGCCTACTTCGGCGAGCAGGCGCTGCTGGACGAGAACGCCATCTGGGAGTACACGGCGCGCACGCTCACCGCCTGCACCGTGCTCGCCCTGCCCCGCGAGGCCGTCACCCAGGTCGCCGAGCGGTCCGAAACCCTGCGCGAGCACCTGCGGGGGATCCGCACGATCCCGGGGCAGCGCACGAACAAGTACGGGGAGAAGGAGATCGACCTCGCGGCCGGTCACAGCGGGGAGCCGGACATCCCGCACACCTTCGTCGACTACGAGGCCCAGCCGCGCGAGTACGAACTCAGCGTCGCCCAGACCGTACTGCGCATCCACACGCGCGTGGCCGACCTCTACAACCAGCCCATGAACCAGACGGAGCAGCAGATCCGGCTGACCGTGGAGGCGCTGAAGGAGCGCCAGGAGCACGAACTCGTCAACAACCGCGACTTCGGCCTGCTCCACAACTGCGAGTACGACCAGCGGATCCAGCCGCACGACGGCGTGCCGAGCCCCGACGACATGGACGAGCTGCTCAGCAGGCGGCGTGGGACGCGGCTGCTCCTCGCCCACCCGCGCGCGATCGCGGCGTTCGGCCGTGAACTCAACAAGCGGGGACTCGTCCCGGAGACCATCGACATGGGCGGCAACCGCATCCCCACCTGGCGGGGCGTGCCGATCTTCCCGTGCAACAAGATCCCGGTGACCGAGGCCCGGACGACCTCCATCATCGCCCTGCGCACCGGCGAGGAGGACCAGGGCGTCATCGGGCTGCGGGCCGCGGGCATCCCCGACGAGATCGAGCCGAGCCTGTCCGTGCGGTTCATGGGCATCAACGAACAGGCCATCATCAAGTACCTGGTCACGGCCTACTACTCGGCTGCGGTCCTGGTGCCGGACGCGCTCGGTGTCCTGGAGAACGTCGAGATCGGCCGCTGGCGGTGACCGTCCGCGAGATCCCGGTGTACCCGCCGTGTCCCCGCCCGTCCGGGCGGGTACATCTCGGGGGTACGTGCTCGACGGCGGCGCAGGCGCCGTCCCTCCGTTCCACGAGCCGGCCCCGGGGGTGAAGTCGATGACGGAGTCCATGACGGAGCCGAAAACGGGGCCCGCGACGGAGTGCCGGACACCACGCGTGCCACCGCGGACGACGGAGCCGGAACAGCACCCCGGCGAGGGGCAGGAGGCGGCGATCCTGCTGGAGCGGGCGCGGGCCGAGGTCGACCCCGCGCTGCGGGCCGCCCTCGGCTCGCTGCCGGGCCCGATGCGCCGGATCGCGCTCTACCACTTCGGCTGGGAACACGCGGACGGCACCCCGGCCGAGGGGGGTTCGGGCAAGGCGATCCGCCCCGCGCTGGTGCTCGCCGCGGCCTCCGCCCTGGGCGGGCCCGAAGCCCGGAGGGCGGCCGTGCGGGCGGCGGCCGCGGTGGAACTGGTCCACAACTTCACGCTGCTGCACGACGACGTGATGGACCGGGACGCCACCCGACGCCACCGGCCCACGGCGTGGACGGTGTTCGGCGACGCCGACGCGATCCTCGCCGGGGACGCCCTCCAGGCGCTCGCCCTGGGGCTGCTCGCCGAGGACCCGCATCCGGCAGCCCCGGCCGCGGCGGCCCGGCTCGCGAACTGTGTCGTCGAGCTGTGCGCGGGGCAGCACACGGACACGGCCATGGAGCGGCGGGGCCCCGACGAGGTCACCCTCGCCGAGACGCTCACCATGGCCGAGGCCAAGACCGGGGCGCTGCTCGGATGTGCCTGCGCGATCGGTGCGCTGTACGCGGACGCCGGGGACGCGGACGTGGCGGCCCTGGACGCGTTCGGCCGCGAGGCGGGGCTGGCCTTCCAGCTCATCGACGACGTGATCGGCATATGGGGGGACCCCCGCCGCACCGGCAAGCCGGCCGGAGCGGATCTGGCCGCCCGCAAGAAGTCACTGCCGGTGGTCGCCGCGCTCACCTCGGGAACCCCGGCCGCCGCCGAACTCGCCGCGCTGTACGCGACCGCGCACCGGGAGGAGGACCTGGAGCGGATCACCCTGACGGTGGAGCGGGCGGGCGGCCGCGACTGGGCGCAGGCCCAGGCGGCCGACCGGATGGCCCGCGCGATGCAGGAAGTGGCCCGCGCGGTGCCCGACCCGGAGGCGGCGGGCGGGCTGCTGGCCCTGGCCGAGTTCGTGACCCGACGCAGTACCTGACGGTTCGCCGGGGACGGTCGAGGGACACCGGAGCGCGTGTCCCCGGCCGTCCCGCGCGGCCGTCGCCCCCGTCCCCGGGCCCACCGGGACCGTATGGCTTTTGACCCCGTACGGCCACCGTGGCTCCGGCCCGGCGGGTCCCGCACTTCCCCACGGTGTGCGGGACCCGTCCACCCCACACCCCCCGGTGCGCCCCGCTAGGCTCAACCCCCGTACGGTCAAGGGTGGTTGAGATGAAGGGGCGGACATGGGCGTGGCGATCCGGACGGCTGGGGACGAGGACCGGGAGCTGATCGTCCGGCTCCTGGACGAGGCGTTCCAGGACGATCCGGTGAGCGGCTGGGTCTTCCCCGGCGAGGAGTACCGCCGTGCGACGCACCACAGGCTCATGGCCGCGTTCACCGAGATCGTGCTCGCCGAGGGGCGCATCGACGTCACCGAGGACGGATCGGCGTGCGCACTGTGGCTGTCCGTACCCGCGGACGACCACGGCGACGACCAAGGCGACGGCGACGGTGACGGGGGGACGGACGACGACGGCCCGGCACAGGTGCGCCGGGCCGTCGACCCGGAGAACGAGCGCGTGGAGCTGATCGGCCGGCTGACGGCGGGCATCCACCCCTCGGGGCGGGCCCACGAGTACCTGTGGATGATCGGCGTCACCCCCGGCCGCCAGGGCGAGGGACTCGGTACCGCGCTGATCGGCTCGGTCCTCGACCGTTGCGACCGGGAGGGGCTGCCGGCCTATCTCGAGGCGAGCAGCGAACGGAGCCGCCTGCTGTACGAGCGTCTCGGCTTCGCACCGGCCGGGGACCCCTTGCCCCTCCCGGACGGCCCGTACATGTGGCCGATGTGGCGCGAACCCCGTACCACCGGCTCGCGGGACGGCCTGGACGGGTGACTCCCCGCACCTCCGTCCGCGCCCGACAGGGACGTTCGGCCCTAGTCGCCGACGCGCGTCCCGACTTCACTGGCCTCGCGAAGAGCACCCGCCGACGCCCCCCGGGGGTCGGCGGGACGTCGGACGACGAGGGCGGCCAGGGGCGGGATGAGTGCAGCGGCGGGGGACGACGGGACGACGAGCAGGGACATCGCGGTGGTCGGGCACGCCGATCTGACCCCGGACGCGCTCGCACTGGTGGAGTCCGCGCTGCGGGCGCGGCTGGCACGGCGTCCCGTCCGGACCATGGCCATGGTGCGTTCCGGCGCGGGGGCACCGCTGGCCTCCGGCCGGGCCGCGCGGGCGTCGGGATGCCCGCTGGCCGTGGTGATCCCGACGCGGAACGGGGTCCCGGCCATGCCGCCCCCGCGCGACCGGATGGCGACCGGCGAGCTCCTGACCCTCGCCGACCAGGTGCGTCTGCTGTCGTACGACCCGCTGGACCGTGACTCCTGCGTCGGCGCGGACGAGCGGCTCGTCGTCTCCAGCGGCCTCCTCCTGGCCGTCTGGGACGGTTCTCCCTCCAACGGCCGTGATGCCACCGCCCACTTGGTGACGTACGCCCGCGCACACGGCGTCCCCGTGGAGGTCGTGTGGCCCGAGGGGGCCGCCCGCCGGGCGTTGCCCGCGACCGGGTGAGAACAGGGACCATCGGCCCCTGCCCGAAGGCCCGTACAGGGACTGTTCGACCCATGTGGACCACCTTCCCCGGCGCCGATCATGGGCGCGCGAAACAGGATGGGGAGGAAGGCGTCCGGTGGACGAGACACGCATGGAGAAGGTCGGGACCGCGGAGGAGGGGCGGGCACGCCCCGTGCCGCGGGCGGGGGCCGTGGCGCGCGAGGGGACCGTCGCGGTGGCACCCGCGGTGCGCCGGGCCGCGTGGGTGGACTGGCTGACGACCACCGACCACAAGAAGATCGGAACGCTGTACCTGGTCAGCGCGTTCGTGTTCTTCGTGATCGGCGGGGTGCTGGCGCTGGTGATGCGCGCCGAGCTGGCCCGTCCGGGTCTGCAGATCATGTCGAACGAGCAGTTCAACCAGGCGTTCACGATGCACGGCTCGATCATGCTGCTGATGTTCGCGATGCCGCTGTTCACCGGCTTCGCGAACTGGCTCATGCCGCTGCAGATCGGCGCGCCCGACGTGGCGTTCCCCCGGCTGAACATGCTGGCCTTCTGGCTGTTCCTGTTCGGTTCCGCGATCGCGGCCGCCGGGTTCCTCACCCCGGGCGGCGCGGCCAGCTTCGGCTGGTTCCTGTACGCCCCGCTGTCCAACGAGGTCTACTCGCCGGGCATCGGCGCCGATCTGTGGATCATGGGCGTGGCCCTGTCCGGTTTCGGCTCGATCCTGGGCGCGGTCAACTTCATCACCACGATCATCTGCATGCGGGCGCCCGGCATGACGATGTTCCGGATGCCGATCTTCACCTGGAACGTGCTGCTGACGGCGCTGCTGGTGCTGATGGTGTTCCCGGTGCTGGCCGCGGCGCTCTTCGCGCTGGAGTGCGACCGGAGGTTCGGCAGCCACGTCTTCGACGCGTCCAACGGCGGCGCGTTGCTGTGGCAGCACCTGTTCTGGTTCTTCGGCCACCCCGAGGTCTACATCCTGGCGCTGCCGTTCTTCGGCATCGTCTCCGAGGTGGTCCCGGTCTTCTCCCGCAAGCCGATGTTCGGCTACACGGGACTGATCGGCGCGACCATCGCGATCGCCGGTCTGTCGGTGACGGTGTGGGCGCACCACATGTACGCCACCGGCGGCGTGCTGCTGCCCTTCTTCTCCTTCATGACCTTCCTGATCGCGGTCCCGACCGGTGTGAAGTTCTTCAACTGGATCGGCACCATGTGGAAGGGCTCCCTGAGCTTCGAGACGCCGATGCTGTGGACGCTGGGCTTCCTGATCACGTTCGTCTTCGGCGGGCTGACCGGCGTGATCCTGGCCTCGCCGCCGCTGGACTTCCACGTCACCGACACGTACTTCGTCGTCGCGCACTTCCACTACACCGTCTTCGGGACGGTCGTGTACGCGATGTTCGCCGGCTTCCACTTCTGGTGGCCGAAGTTCACCGGCAAGATGCTCGACGAGCGTCTGGGGAAGGTCACCTTCTGGACGCTGACGGCCGGCTTCCAACTGACCTTCCTGGTCCAGCACTGGCTGGGCGCCGAGGGCATGCCGCGCCGGTACTCGGACTACCTGGCCGCCGACGGCTTCACCGCGCTGAACACCCTTTCCTCGATGGGGTCGTTCCTGCTCGGCCTGTCGCTCCTGCCGTTCTTCTACAACGTCTGGAAGACGGCCAAGTACGGCAAGAAGGTCGAGGTCGACGACCCCTGGGGCTGGGGCCGTTCGCTGGAGTGGGCGACCTCCTGCCCGCCGCCGCGGCACAACTTCCTCACCCTGCCGAAGATCCGCAGCGAGTCCCCGGCGTTCGACCTGCACCACCCCGAGATCGCCGCGCTCGAGATCGAAACGGTGAGGTGAGCGGTGTCGCAGCCCGTTCTGGCCCTGGGGTGCGCGGTGGTGACGGCCGCCGGTTGCGTCTGGTACCTGCCCGCCCTCGCCGACCTGCGGGCCGGTGCCGACCGGCCGCTGTCCCGCCGCACCGCGGCGATCGCCTGCCTGACCGGCTGGGGCACGCTTGCGGCGGTCGCCGCGGTGCTGCTCGTGACCACGGGGTGGGGGGCGCCGGGCGTCGTGGTGGCCGCGGGCGGGTCGGCCACCGCCGCCCTGTGGACCGGTGCCGCCGTGCGGCGCGCCGGTGAGCGGCGGGAGGCGGCCCGGCAGTGGGCGCAGTTGCCGCACGGACCGCTGCCCGTCGCCGCTCACCGCTCCCGCGGAGCGGTCACGGCCCTGGTCGTCGCCGGGCCGGCCGCGGGCGTGGCGGCCGTGACCGCCCTGCTGCCGGACCTGGGGCACGGGGGCGGGCACGGGCCGGCGACCGCCGTCGTCCCCGCGGCGGTGGTCGTCGTCCCCGCGGCGGCCGTGTGCCTCTGCCTCGCGGTCGCCGCCCGGCACACCCGAGCGGCCCGCCACACCGCGGCGGGCCGCGGACGGCACCCGGGGTAGCGGCCCGGTGGCGACCGGAGCCGCACGGTGATCGGGGCCGGCAGAACGCGGAACCCCCTTCCCCACGTGCCCGGGACGCCGGTGTCCGACTCCGGCTTCTCGGCGGCGCGGTTCGCCCCGGAGCCGGTGCGCGGCCTCGGCAACGGCGCGGTGGGACGGGACGTGCGGCGGGAAGCGACGGACCGTCGCCGGGTCTACCCTGAGGACATGGGCAGCAAGGAACCCGTCTGTCCCGTCTGCGGACAGCCGGTGGAGACGGTCGTCCGGCGCCACAAGACGTTGGGCGCGTGGGTACCGGTGTGGGTGCCCGGCCCGTGTCGCAACCCCGAGTGCGGGGGCCGCCTCGTCCGGGGACCCGGCGAAACCGGCCGGACGGGGGACGCCCGGAGTGCGGCGCCGGTCGAGAAGCCGGGACGGGCCACCGCGGAGGACACCTGACGGGCGGACCGGCCCTGGGGCTGCAGGACGCCACGGTCCACCCCTTCCGTTCGGCGACCCCCTTCCGCGCCCGGCCGCGGCACCGACGCGTCGGACTCCGTCACGCCCTCCCCCCAGAGATCGCCGGAGGGGCCGGGCCGACTGCAGTCGGCCCGGCCCCTCCGGGATGCCCGCTGACCCGCGAGGGTGCGCGGATCGTCGGTCGTGATGAAAGAATCCGGCCGGTCAGGCCTTCTTGGTCTCCCAGAAGATCTTGTCGATCTGGGCGATGTAGTCCAGCGCCTTCTGGCCGGTCGCCGGGTCGGTCGACGCCTTGGCGGCCGAGAGGGCCTTCAGGGTGTCGTTGACCAGCTGGTGCAGTTCCGGGTACTTCTCGAAGTGCGGGGGCTTGAAGTAGTCGCTCCAGAGCACGGAGACGTGGTGCTTCGCGAGCTCCGCGCGCTGCTCCTTGATGACCGTGGCACGCGCCTGGAAGTGCGGGTCGTCGTTGCCGGCCATCTTCTCCTGGACGGCCTTCACCGACTCCGCCTCGATGCGGGCCTGGGCAGGGTCGTACACACCGCAGGGCAGGTCGCAGTGCGCGCTGACCTTTACCTTGGGGGCAAACAGGCGGGAAAGCATGGAGCATTCCTCCCTCGTGATCGTCTTCTCAGAGGGGACATTACTCCGTGGCGGAGTGCTTTTCTCGGGTGCCCCCGTGGGCTTAGGACAAAAGTCCCGGGTGAGACTGAGACTGGTGGAGGAAAGACCGGGGAGGTGCCGGGTGATGCCGGAGCTGCCGCAGGACGCCGAGCGGGTGAGGGCGCCGCTGCCCTTCGGGGTCGCCGAGGTGACCGGGCCGTCCATGGTGCCCACGCTGCACCACGGGGACCGGCTCCTGGTGCACTACGGGGCCCGGATCAAACGCGGTGACGTGGTCGTGCTGAGACATCCGTTCCAGCAGGACCTGCTCGTGGTGAAGCGGGCCGCGGAGCGGCGCGAGGGCGGCTGGTGGGTGCTCGGCGACAACACGTACGCCGGGGGCGACAGCACCGACTACGGGGTCGTCCCCGACGAGCTGGTGCTCGGCAGGGTCCGCTTCCGCTACCGGCCGCGCGGTTCGGACCGGCGTTCCGTGCCGGCCGTGGTGGGCTGGGCGCTGTCGGCGGCCCGGCCGGTGTTCTCCGCCCGGTCGGCCTCCAGGCGCTTGCGGGCGCGGTAGGCCGCCACGTTGGCCCGGGTGGCGCAGCGGTCGGAGCAGTAGCGCCGGGAGCGGTTGGTCGAGGTGTCCAGGTAGGCGTTGCGGCAGGGCGGCGCCTCGCACAGGCCGAGGCGGTCCACGCCGTACTCGGTGAGGTGGAAGGCCAGGCCCATCGCCGCGATGGCGGCGAATCCGGCGGTCGCGTTGGACGGGTGGTCGGCCAGGTGCATGTGCCACAGCGGCCGGCCGTCGTCGTCGCGGAAGTCGTGGCCGGAGATCTGCGGGCTCACCGGGAACTCCAGCAGCAGCGAGTTCAGCAGGTCGACGGCGAGCGTCTCGTCGCCGCCGTCCGCCGCCTCGAAGACCGCGCGCAGCCGGGCCCGCACGGAACGGAACCGGGTCACGTCCGCCTCGGTCGCGCGGCGCGCCGCCGACTGGTTGGCGCCGAACAGGGCGCGCACGGCCTCGATCGAGGTCAGGACGTCCTTGCCCCGCGCCGGTTCCTCGGTGTTGACGAGGCGGACGGCGTAATCCGAGTAATAGGCCAGTTCCACTTGTAGTCCTTACGCAGGGGCTCTATGGTCGTGCGTGCGGTCGGGTAACAGACGATCGTGCTTTCAGGGTATTACGTGACGTGCGCGAGGGAGGGGCTCGATGACGGACGCGGACACCACCACGGCCGCCGCCGACTGGCAGGCCTGGCAGGAGAGCTGGGACCGGCAGCAGGAGTGGTACATGCCCGACCGCGAGGAGCGGTTCCGGGTCATGCTCGACATGGTGGAGGCACTCGTCGGCACCTCCCCGCGCGTGCTGGACCTCGCGTGCGGCACGGGAAGCATCACGGCCCGGCTGCTCGCCCGGTTCCCGGACGCCACCAGCACCGGCGTCGACCTGGACCCGGCGCTGCTCGCCATCGCCGAGGGCACCTTCGCGGGCGACGGGCGGGTCGCCTTCGTCACCGCCGACCTCAAGGACCCCGACTGGACGGCGGCGCTGCCGCACGACTCCTACGACGCCGTGCTGACCGCGACCGCTCTGCACTGGCTGCACCGGGAACCTCTCGCGGACCTCTACGGGCACGTCGCGGGCCTGGTCCGCGACGGCGGTGTCTTCATGAACGCGGACCACATGATCGACGAGACCACGCCCCGGATCAACGCGGCCGAGCGCGCCCTGCGCCACGCCCGCATGGACCGGGCCAGGGAGGGCGGTGCCCTCGACTGGGCCGAATGGTGGCGGCTCGCCGCCGAGGACCCCGTCCTCGCCGAGCCCACCGCCCGCCGCTTCGAGATCTACGGCGACCACGCCGACGGCGACATGCCGTCCGCGGCCTGGCACGCGCGCGTGCTGCGCGAGCAGGGGTTCGCCGAGGCCCGCCCGGTGTGGTGCTCGCCGTCGGACACGCTGCTGCTGGCGCTGAAGTAGGCCGTGCCACGGGCGAGGGGCGGTACGGAAGTCCGTACCGCCCCTCGCTGCGCGTGCCCGCGGGAGGTGTCAGAGCACCTTCGACAGGAACGACTTGGTCCGCTCGTGCTGCGGATCGGTCAGCACCTGGCGCGGGTCGCCCGACTCGACCACCACGCCGCCGTCCATGAAGACCAGGCTGTCGCCCACCTCGCGGGCGAAGCCCATCTCGTGGGTGACGACGACCATCGTCATGCCCGACTCGGCCAGGTCCCGCATGACGTCGAGGACGTCACCGACCAGCTCCGGGTCGAGGGCCGAGGTCGGCTCGTCGAACAGCATCAGCTTGGGGTCCATGGCGAGCGCCCTCGCGATCGCCACGCGCTGCTGCTGGCCGCCGGAGAGCTGCGAGGGGTAGTTCCCGGCCTTGTCGCCGAGGCCCACGCGCTCCAGGAGCTGCATCGCGCGCTCCCTGGCCTGCGCCTTGCTCGCGCCCTTGACCTGTACGGGCGCCTCCATGACGTTCTCGACGGCCGTCATGTGCGGGAACAGGTTGAAGCGCTGGAAGACCATGCCGATGTCCCGGCGCTTCAGGGCGACCTCGCTGTCCTTGAGCTCGTACAGCTTGTCGCCCTTCTGGCGGTAGCCGACCAGCTCGCCGTCCACGTACAGACGGCCGGCGTTGATCTTCTCCAGGTGGTTGATGCACCTCAGGAAGGTCGACTTGCCGGAGCCGGAGGGGCCGATGAGGCAGAACACCTCGCCGGTCCTCACCTCCAGGTCGATGCCCTTGAGGACCTCGACGGGACCGAAGGACTTGTGGACGCCCTCCGCCTTGACCATGGGGACGGCGGACCCCTTCACGGGCGCGTCCGACTCGACGAGCTTCTCGCTCATGCCATGCCTCCCTTCGGGCGGCCGAGGGACAGCATGTTGGCCTTCACCTTCTGCCACGGCGTCGGCGGCAGCTGACGCGTGGAGCCCTTCGCGTAGTAGCGCTCCAGGTAGTACTGGCCGATGCTGAAGACCGACGTCAGCAGCAGGTACCAGGCGGCGGCCAGGAAGAGCATCTCGGCCGGTGCGCCGGAGGTCTGGCCGATGTCCTGGGCGGCGCGGAGCAACTCGGGGTACTGGACGACCGACACCAGCGAGGTCGTCTTCAGCATGTTGATGACCTCGTTGCCCGTCGGCGGCACGATCACGCGCATCGCCTGCGGGACGACGATCCGGCGCAGCGTCTTCGCGTGGCTCATGCCCAGCGCGTGCGACGCCTCGGTCTGGCCCTCGTCGACCGAGAGCAGGCCGGCCCGGCAGATCTCCGCCATGTAAGCGGCCTCGTTGAGACCGAGCCCCAGCAGCGCCGTCAGGAACGGGGTCATGAAGTCCGACCACTCGTCCTTGTAGAACGGCCCGAGGTTGATGTACTCGAAGACCAGGCCCAGGTTGAACCAGACGATCAGCTGCACCAGGACCGGGGTGCCGCGGAAGAACCAGATGTAGAACCACGCGATCGACGAGGTCACCGGGTTCTTCGACAGGCGCATCACGGCCAGCAGGATGCCGCCGACGATGCCGATCGCCATGGCCAGCACGGTGAGCAGCAGCGTCTTGCCGACACCGCTGAGGATGCGGTCGTCGAAGAAGTAGTCCGGGATCGTGCCCCAGTTGATCTTGCCCTGGGAGAACGCGTAGACGATCCCGCCCAGCAGGGCGAGGGCGACGACGGCGGAGACGTACCGCCCGTAGTGCCGGACCGGGATGGCCTTGATGGCTTCCGGTCCGGCCGGGGGTGTGTCGGCCGGACCCGTCGTCTTGTCGATGTCAACAGTCACGGGTGTTGCCTTTCAGTGCCGCCGGCGCGCGGTCACTTGCCGCCGTTGATGGTGGCTTCCTCGACGGCGCCCTCCGTGACGCCCCACTTCTCCATGATCTTCTGGTACTCGCCGTTCTCGATGATCGCGTCCAGTGCGGCCTTGATGGCGTCGCGCAGCTGGGTGTTGTCCTTGGCGATCGCGATGCCGTACGGAGCGGCCTCGACCTGCTCGCCGACCAGCTGGAAGTCGTTGCCGCCGCCGGAGGTCTTCACAGCGTACGCGGCGACCGGGAAGTCGGAGGAGCCTGCGTTGGCGCCGCCCGCGCGCAGCCGGGTCTGGGCCTGCTGGTCGTTGTCGAAGGCCTCGATGGCGATCTTCTTGCCCGCCGGGCACTTCTCGTTCTCGGCCTTGGCGAGGTCCTCGGAGACCGTGCCGCGCTGCACCACGATCTTCTTGCCGCACAGGTCGGACCAGGTCTTGATGCCCTGGTCGTCGCCCTTCTTGGTGTAGATCGAGACACCGGCGGTGAAGTAGTCGACGAAGTCGACGCCCTGGCCGACCTTCTTGCCGGTCTCGGAGTCGATGCCCTCCTGGCGGTCCTTGGTGTCGGTCATCGCGGACATGGCTATGTCGTACCGCTTGGAGCGCAGACCGGTGATGAGGGTGTCGAAGGTGCCGTTCTCGAACTCGAACTTCACCCCGAGCTGCTTGCCCAGGGCGGCGGCGACGTCGGGGTCGATGCCGACCGTCTCGCCGGAGTCGTCCTTGAACTCGACCGGGGCGTACGCGATGTCCGAACCGACCTTGACGACGCCCTTGTCGCGGATCGCCTGGGGGAGCTTGTCGGCCAGGGGAGCGGCGCTCGTCGACGCGGTGTCGCTGGTGCCCGGGCCGTTCTCCTCGGTCTGGTCACCGCAGCCGGTGAGAAGCAGCGCGCCTGCGACCGCGATCGCACCGACCGCTGCTAGCCGGGAGTGCGCGGCGGTGGTACGACGGGTGGTGCTTGCGGTCATGGTGGGTTCCTCCGGCGGATGGGTGGAGTTGCCGATGGGGCCGGCGACTGCCTGCGCGGCGTCGCCGCGGGTCGACGAGAGCACGCGCCTTCGAGTGTCGCGACCTCGTGTGATTACCGCATCTTGCCATTTGGATTGAGCCATTCAGTGGGGCCGCCATGTCAAAATCGGGTAACGGGCGACACCCGAACCGCATCACTCCGGTACATCACGACCGGAGACTCTTCGGGAATCGATCATTCCGACCGGAAGATCTTCTGCGTGTCCCAGGATGCGGACATGTCCACTGCGCCTTTTGCTGTGCTTGTGGGCTTGCTGAGCGTTCGTCCAGGTCTTGTCCTGATATCAGATGATGATTCGGGGTGTCGTCATGTGACCTTCGCGTTATGGACTCGTCGCCGGTGGCGTCCGTCCGGTAAGAAGGTTCTTTACACCCCTCATCCGGGGCTCAGGGCGCGTGTGCGGCGTGCCCGTCGTGTTCGGCTCGTGCCTATCCACCCTTCGGGCCTTGCGCGGTCCCGCCCGCTCCTCACCCGGAGCGGCAACCCTCAAACCGAAACACTTAAGGGGTAAAACCAAGTGGCAGCGGAGATTGTCAATCCTCGCAGCGACAGCGAAAGCCTGCAGGGTCATACGGAGCAGGAGAACGGGGCAGAGCCCCTCGATTCCTTCGACCCGGCGTTCGCGCTGCACCGCGGCGGCAAGATGGCCGTGCAGGCCACCGTGCCGGTCCGTGACAAGGACGATCTGTCCCTGGCTTACACGCCCGGCGTCGCGAAGGTGTGCAGCGCGATCGCCGAGCAGCCGGACCTCGTCCACGACTACACGTGGAAGTCGTCGGTCGTCGCCGTCGTGACGGACGGTACGGCCGTGCTCGGGCTCGGGGACATCGGGCCCGAGGCCTCCCTCCCGGTGATGGAGGGCAAGGCGATCCTCTTCAAGCAGTTCGGCGGCGTGGACGCCGTTCCGCTCGCCCTGAACTGCACCGACGTCGACGAGATCGTCGAGACCGTGGTGCGGCTCGCCCCGTCCTTCGGCGGGGTGAACCTGGAGGACATCTCGGCGCCCCGGTGCTTCGAGATCGAGCGGCGCCTGCAGGAGCGGCTGGACATCCCGGTCTTCCACGACGACCAGCACGGCACGGCGGTCGTGACGCTGGCGGCGCTGCGCAACGCCGCGCGGCTGAGCGGGCGGGCGCTGGGCGATCTGCGGGCCGTGATCTCGGGTGCGGGCGCGGCCGGTGTCGCGATCGCCAAGATGCTGATCGAGGCCGGGATCGGGGACGTCGCGGTGGCCGACCGCAAGGGCGTGGTGTCGCGGGACCGCGACGACCTCACGCCGATCAAGCGGGAACTGGCGTCCTTCACCAACAAGGCCGGGCTCTCCGGCCCGCTGGAGGCCGCGCTGGCCGGCGCCGACGTCTTCATCGGCGTCTCGGGCGGCACGGTGCCGGAGCCGGCGGTGGCGTCGATGGCCGAGGGCGCGTTCGTCTTCGCCATGGCCAACCCGAACCCGGAGGTGCGCCCGGAGGTCGCGCACAAGTACGCGGCGGTCGTGGCCACCGGGCGGTCGGACTTCCCGAACCAGATCAACAACGTCCTGGCGTTCCCGGGGATCTTCGCGGGGGCGCTGCAGGTGCGGGCCTCCCGGATCACCGAGGGGATGAAGCTGGCGGCGGCCGAGGCGCTGGCGTCGGTGGTGGGCGACGACCTCGCCGCCGACTACGTCATCCCGTCCCCGTTCGACGAGCGGGTCGCCCCCGCGGTGACGGCGGCGGTGGCCGCGGCCGCCCGGGCGGAGGGCGTCGCCCGCCGCTGAGGCGCGCGGTACCCGTCGGCCCCGTCCCCTCCGAGGGACGGGGCCGATTTCGCTGTCGGGAGGGGCGCCCCGGCCTTTCCATGCCTCCTGGCAAGAGGGCGTGTCTCACAGCGGGCCGTGGTTCCTTCCGCGCGGCGGGGAACCTATCGTCAAGGTCATGTTCGCTGTCTACGCCGCCCGAATCGACCGCGACCAGCCGCTTGCCGGACTGGAGTCGGGAGAGCGCCCGGCTCCCGAGGCCCGTCCCGGCTGGAGCACCGTCACGGTCAAGGCCGCCTCCCTCAACCACCACGACCTCTGGTCCCTGCGCGGCGTAGGCCTCGCGGAGGACAAACTGCCGATGATCCTCGGCTGCGACGCCGCCGGGGTCGACGAGGACGGCAACGAGGTCGTCCTGCACTCGGTGATCGGACAGAGCGGTCACGGGGTGGGGCCCGAGGAGCCCCGCTCCATCCTGACCGAGCGTTACCAGGGGACCTTCGCCGAGCAGGTCGCCGTGCCCACCTGGAACGTCCTGCCCAAGCCGAAGGAGCTGTCCTTCGAGGAGGCGGCCTGCCTGCCCACCGCCTGGCTGACCGCCTACCGGATGCTGTTCACCAACGCCGGGGTCCGCCCGGGGGACTCGGTGCTGGTGCAGGGCGCCGGCGGGGGAGTCGCCACCGCCGCGATCGCGCTGGGGAAGGCCGCGGGACTGCGGGTCTTCGCCACCAGCCGGGACGAGGCCAAGCGCAAGCGGGCGCTGGAGCTGGGGGCCGTGGAGGCGCTGGAGTCCGGTGCGCGGCTGCCGCAGCGGGTCGACGCGGTCATCGAGACCGTGGGGGCCGCCACCTGGTCCCACTCGGTGAAGTCGCTGCGGCCCGGCGGCACGCTGGTCATCTCCGGGGCCACGAGCGGGGACCGGCCCTCGCACGCCGAGCTGACCCGGATCTTCTTCCTGGAGCTCAAGGTCGTCGGGTCGACGATGGGCACCAAGGACGAGCTGGAGGACCTGCTCTCCTTCTGTGCCGCCACCGGTGTGCGCCCCGTCATCGACGAGGTACTGCCCATGGACCGGGCCCGGGAGGGCTTCGAACGGATGGAGAGCGGCGGGCAGTTCGGCAAGATCGTGCTCACGAATCCCTGACGGCGGGGTACGGCCCACCTCATGACGGCCGGTCCGGATCTCCGGGCCGGCCGTCGCTTTGTCAACCGGGGTTGACGTCGCCAATGTGTCAACGTAAGTTGACGGCATGACTGAGGCAACCGACCTCGCCGAGCGTGCGGGCGACCGCGACCCGCGGGTCGGCCTGCGGGCCGTCGCCGCGCTGCGCAGGCTGCTGGAGCAACTGGAGACCGTGCAGGTGCGCAACGCGCGCCATCAGGGCTGGTCGTGGCAGGAGATCGCCACCGAACTCGGGGTCAGCAGGCAGGCCGTGCACAAGAAGTACGGGAGGCAGTGATGTTCGAGCGGTTCACGAAGGACGCCCGTGCGGTGGTGAAGGGGGCGGTCGAGCGTGCCGAAGGGACGCGGGCGCGGACCGTCGGTGCCGAGCACCTGTTGCTCGCCCTGCTGGACCGCGAGGGCAGCCGTGCCTCCTTCGCGCTGGCGGCGCTCGGGGTGGGCGAGCGCAAGGAGTCGGTGCGGCGGGCCCTGGAGGAGGCGCGTCGCCGTGCCGGTCTGTCCCGGGCCGAGACCGACGCCCTCGCCGGGCTGGGGATCGACGTCCGGGAGATCGTCGCCCGGGTGGAGGAGACCCATGGGGTCGGGGCGATGTCCGGCGACCGGAAGGACGGGCAGGGGCGGTCGGGGCGCCCCGGCTTCGGCAAGGGTGCCAAGGAGGTGCTGGAGAAGGCCCTGCGCGTCGCCCTCGCCCGGCGCGAGCGGCACATCGGGGACGAGCACATCCTCCTCGCCCTGACCGTCCGCCCCGGCGTCCCGGCCGAGGTGCTCGCCGACCACGGGGTGACCCACGCGTCGCTGACCAGGGTGCTCGGCGGCACGGGGGAGGCGTGCGCCTGAGGAGGGCGCGACCCGTCCGACGGCACGGCGGGACCCCTCGGCCGCACGGGCCGGGGCCCCGCCGCACCGCCGGGTCCCGGTCCGCCGCCGGGTCCCGGTCTGCCGTAGGGTCCCGATCCGCCGTCGGGCTCAGGGCTTCGGCGTGCGCAGCAGCGCCCCGATCCGGGTCGCCGCCGTGGACAGGTGACGGCGGGCGTCGTGGAGTTGCTCCTGGGAGATGCCGTGGTCGCGGGCCGCGTCGCGGATGTCGTCCCGGAAGCGGTCCAGCAGCCGGTCCAGGTCGCGGGCCGGATCGCCGGTGGAGTCCGCGGCGTCCTCGTGCGCCCAGGCCGGGGTGCAGTCGGCGGGGAAGTCCTCGGGGGTGTGGGAGTACGACGGCCGGGAGGACCGGTCGGCGGTTCCCGCGCCGGTACGGCCGAAGGCGAAGTCCTTGCCGAACTCGCCCATCTCCTTGGCCAGTTCGCTCAGGCCCTCGCGCAGCCCCGTCGGCCAGTCGCCCCGGGCGAAGTGGTCCTGCACCTGCTCCTGGACCCGTCGCGCGATGCGCCGCACCTCCTCCTGCGCCTGGTCCTGGGCCTCCTCGGCCTGGCGACGGGCGCGCTGGGCCTCCTCGCGGGCGCGACGACTCTCGTCCTTGGCGCGCCGGGCCTGCTCCTTCCACTCCTGCTTGGCGCGGCGCATCTCCTCCTTGGCGGCGCGCCAGGCGTCCTTGTCGCCGAGGACCGTGAAATCGCCGAGGCCGACGCCTTCCTCCTCGCCGGACGTCCCGTTCCGCCGGCTCTGGCGGGCCTTGCTCGCCGCGGCCCGCATCTCGCGGCGCAGGTCGCCGGCCGCGCCGCTGACGTCGGCCCGGATCTCGGCGGCGAGCTCGGCGACCGACTCCCGGATCTCCAGCTCCAGGTCGGCCAGCTCGCCCCTGCGGTCGGCCAGCTCGGCGCGTCCGGCCTCGGTGATCGAGTAGACCTTGCGGCCGCCTTCGGAGGTGTGGGTGACCAGGCCCTCCGCCTCCAGCTTGGCCAGGCGCGGGTAGACCGTGCCGGCGGACGGCGCGTAGAGCCCCTGGAAGCGCTCCTCGAGGAGGCGGATCACCTCGTAGCCGTGGCGCGGCGCCTCGTCCAGCAGCTTCAGCAGGTACAGGCGGAGGCGTCCGTGGGCGAAGACGGGGGGCATGTCAGAGCACCTTCTTGTCGGTCGTGCCGTCGGCCGGGGAGTCGGAGGAGCCCTCGCTCCGGCCGGTAGGGGAATGGTCCCCCGAGCCGCCCCGCGGTCCGCCGTCCCGGCCGTGCGGGGCGGCGTCCGCTGTGCTTCCGGCGCGGGGTGGTGCGTCCGCCGGTCCGGGCTCGTCCTCCCCGGCCGGGCGGCGCAGCAGGGCGATGGAACCGGAGACGGTGGTGGCCCGCAGCTTGCCGCTGCCCGCGCCCAGGCGACCGGTGATCTTGTGGGCGCCCCACTGGCCGTGCACCCGCAGGTCGTCGAAGGCGTTGGAGACGGCGCCGCTCGCGGTGTTGGCCTCCACCTCGGCGTCCGCCGGATCCGGCAGCCGGATCGCGATCTCGCCGGAGACACTGGTCAACCGGACGTCGGTGGGGCCGTCGGGGTCGAGGTCCACGATCATGGAGCCGCTGACCGAGTCCGCCCGCACGGAGGAGCCGGAGCCCTCGACGACCGTGAGGTCGCCGGAGACGGAGGCGAAGCGCAGGTCGCCGGTGACCGCCTGGGCCTCCAGGTTTCCGGAGACCGTCTCCGCCCGGACCGGGCCGGAGAGGGCGACCAGGGTGGTGTCACCCGCGACTCCTTTCACCGCCGCCGGGCCCTGGATCCCGGAGACGACGGCGCCGGCGCCGACCACGCCGACCTCGACCCGGGTCCGTGCCGGAACGGCCAGGGAGACCACCGCGCTGCGGCGCCAGCCCTTCCGGTCCAGCCACTTGAGGAAGCCCTTCCACGGCAGGTCGTCGTAGGCCACCGTGAGCGTGCCGTCCTTCTGGGTGACCACCAGGGGTGGCCCTTCGAGGTCGGACACCTGCAGACGGGCGGGACCCTCGTCGGTCCCCACGACGTTCACCATGCCGTTGACGATGCGGACGTGCAGCTCGCTCACAGGGGCGTCGAAGGTGAGCTTCGTGGGCTCCGCGACGGACCACTCGGACATGGGAGACCTCCTGGGACGAACCCGACGACGCGCCATATCGCGTCTTCCGTAATTCACGATATATCGCGCCTCGGGAAAGTCAAGACACTCGTTCCAGTGATCAGTCGGCGCCCGAAACGGGCGACGGGGCCTGGCGTACGGACGTGTCGCCGGGCTGCCGCACCCATGTCCGCTGCTGCCGGAGCCGGAGCCGGAGCC
>NZ_MSGP01000024.1 GCF_002078235.1 Streptomyces viridosporus | reverse complement strand
CGGCCCCGCGCGCGGGGCCGCCCCGGCCGAGTCGGTGGACGCAGCGCTCGTTTCAGTGGACGCAGTACTCGTTGCCCTCCGGATCCGCCATCACGACCCACGCTCCGGAGGGTTCGTCCACCCGCCGCAGCACCTTCGCGCCGAGCCGCTCCAGCCGTGCGACCTCCTCCTCGCGGCGCCCCTGACCGGGGTGCAGGTCGAGGTGGAGCCTGTTCTTGGCCGTCTTCGCCTCGGGCACGCGCTGGAACAGCAGCCGCCGCCCGAGTCCGGTCCCGCTCTCCTCCTCGTAGGGGTCGTCGGGGTGCCGTACCGCGGTCAGGTCGCGCCAGGCGCGGCGGCCGTGGGACTCGGTGGTGAGGCCGTCCGGTACGGCGCCCGCGCCGAGCAGCCGCTCGATGAGCGCGCTGTGGTCCTCCCGCGTGTACCCGAGGGCGGCGGCCCAGAAGTCGGCCTGCGCGTGCGGGTCCGCGGCGTCGACGACGAGCTTCCAGTGCACGGGGGTGGGCGAGGCCGGTGTCTGCGTCATGTAACCAGTTATATTGGTTACATGAGTGGGAGCGCAACGGAAACACCGGACGACCGGCCCGGTCTGACCCTGTTCTCGTACGAGGGGAAGCCCTACCGCTTCGACCCCGGTGCCCTGTGCCTGGAGCTGCTGCCGACCGGCGGTCCCGGCGCCTTCGCGCGGTACGAGGTGCTGCACGAACCCGCGGACCTCGTGGTCTGGGCCGGGCGCAGCCGCCTCGCGGACGGACTGCGCCTCACCGTCGACGCGGCCGAGCTGGAGCGGGCGCGCACCCTGCGCAACGCCCTCTTCCTGCTCGCCGCCGACCGCGCCCACGGCCGCCCGCCCCGGCCGGAGCACCTCGACGCGGTCAACGCGGCCGCCGCCGAACCCCCGCTGGTCTCCCGTCTCGGGCCGGACGGCACCCGGTCCTGGGCGCCCGGCGCCACGGGCACCCAGCTGCTGTCGACCGTCGCCCGCGACGCGATCGACCTGTTCACCGGCCCGTACGCCCACCGCATCCGCGAGTGCGGCGCCCACGACTGCCGACTGCTCTTCGTCGACACCTCGCGCCCGGGACGCCGCCGCTGGTGCGCGATGGAGCACTGCGGGAACCTGGCGAAGGTGCGGGCGCACCGGGCGCGCCGGGCCCCGGACGGCGGGTGAGTCAGCGACCCGCGGGCTCCGCCTCCGCCACGTCCGCCTGCCGCCCCGCGGCGGCCCCGGTCCCGGCCGTCGTGCCGGCGAGCGTGCGGGCGGCCCGGCGGGCGGTGCGCAGCGCGTCCCAGGTGAGCAGCGCGAGCGCCAGCCAGACCAGCGCGAAACCGGCCCAGCGCTCGGGCGGCATGGCCTCCCTGAAGTAGAGGACGCCCAGCAGGAACTGGAAGACCGGGGTCATGTACTGGAGCAGCCCCAGGGTGGACAGGGGCACGCGGATCGCGGCGGTGCCGAAGCAGACCAGGGGGAGCGCGGTGACGATGCCGGTGGAGGCGAGCAGGGCCACGTGCCCGGCGCCCTCGGTGGTGAAGGTGGAGCCGCCCCGCGCGCCCAGCCACAGCAGGTAGCCGAGCGCGGGCAGGAACTGGACGGCGGTCTCGGCGGCCAGCGACTCGACGCCGCCGAGGTCGACCTTCTTCTTGACCAGCCCGTAGGTCGCGAAGGAGAGGGCGAGGCAGAGGGAGATCCACGGCGGGTGGCCGTAGCCGACGGTGAGGACGAGCACCGCCGAGGCGCCGACCCCGACCGCGGCCCACTGGGCGGGCCGCAGCCGTTCCTTCAGCAGCAGCACGCCCATCGCGATGGTGACCAGCGGGTTGATGAAGTAGCCGAGGGAGGCCTCGACGACGTGCCCGGAGTTCACGGCCCAGATGTAGACGCCCCAGTTGACGGTGATGACCGTCGCGGCGACCGCGATCAGGGCGAGCCGGCGCGGCTGTCGCAGCAGCTCGCCGAGCCAGGCCCAGCGGCGCACGACGAGCAGGGCGGCGCCCACGAAGAACAGCGACCAGACCATCCGGTGGGCGAGGATCTCCACGGCGCCCGCGGGCTCGAGGAGCGGCCAGAACAGCGGGACGAGCCCCCACATCCCGTACGCCGCGAAGCCGTTCAGCAGTCCTATGCGCCGCTCGGCGGCCGACTTCTCGGTCACGGGTCCTCCTTCGTCCCTGCGCGTGCCCCGTGTCGCGCGGCGCTGAGCCGTGGACGCGCGATGCCCGTCGACGACGGTAACGCCGGACACCCCCGCATGTCATACCCGTACCGGAATACGGTCATGACGGACGGGGGTGTCCGGCCGAGGACGATCGGCCGGGGTCAGCCCTTGAGCGCGGCGGAGACGGCCTCGGCGAGCGGGGTGGTGGGGCGCCCGATCAGGCGGGACAGATCGCCACTGTCGACGACCAGTTCGCCCTTCTCGATGGAGGCGTCCACGCCCGCGAACACCGCGGCCACCGGTCCGGGCAGGCCGGCGCCGGTCAGGATGCCGGTGAGCGCCTCGACCGTGACCTGCCGGTAGGAGATCTCCTCGCCGGTCTGCCGGCTCAGCTCGGCCGCGTACTCGGTGAGGCTCCACGCCTCGTCGCCGCCCAGCTCGTACGTCGTGTTCTCGTGCCCCTCGCCGGTCAGTACGGCGACGGCGGCGGCCGCGTAGTCGGCGCGCGAGGCGGAGGAGATCCGGCCCTCACCGGCGGCGCCGACGACCGCGTGGTGCTCCAGCACCGGAGCGAGGTTCTCGGTGTAGTTCTCGTGGTACCAGCCGTTGCGCAGCAGGACGTACGGCACGCCCGAGGCCAGCAGGGCCTCCTCGGTGCCGCGGTGGTCGTCGGCGAGGGCGGCGGTCAGGGTGCCGGGGGCGCTGGTGTAGGCGAGCAGGGCGACACCGGCGGCCTTCGCGGCGTCGATGACGGCCCTGTGCTGCCCCACCCGGTCTCCCCCGACCTCGTTGCCGGAGATCAGCAGCACCCGGTCACCGGCCGCGAACACGCCCTCCAGGCTCTCGGGGGCGCTGTAGTCGGCGACCGCGATCCGTACACCGCGGGCCGCGAGACCGGCCGCCTTCTCCGCGCTGCGGACGACGGCGGTGACCTGCTCGGCCGGGACCTGCTCCAGCAACTGCTCCACGACGTGACGGCCGAGGTTCCCGGTGGCTCCGGTGACGACGATGCTCATGATGCGAGAACTCCTTGTGGGGGTGCTTGTGCACTAACCCTAAGTTCTGCGCTAACCAGAGGAAAGTACCCACTTTGAAGTAAGGTACTGACATGGCGGTAAGTGAGCGTGGCCGGGGGAGCGACGGCGAGGCGATGTGTCCGCACCGGCTGGTCCTGGAGCACGTGACCAGTCGCTGGGGCGTGCTGGTGCTGATCCGGCTCCTCGAGCGGTCGTACCGCTTCAGCGAGCTGCGCCGGGCGGTCGGCGGGGTCAGCGAGAAGATGCTCGCCCAGACCCTCCAGACCCTGGAGCGCGACGGCCTGGTGCACCGCGACGCCAAGCCGGTCATCCCGCCCCGCGTCGACTACTCCCTCACCGGCCTGGGCCGTGAGGCGGCCGAGCAGGTGCGCGATCTGGCCCTGTGGACCGAGAAGCGGATGGACGACGTGCAACGGGCGCGGGCGGCATATGACACCGCACGCAGGCGGGCTGAGCAGGGCTGACGGCGTCGCGGGGGACGCGGACGGCGCTCGCCGGGCACACGTGCGCCAGGGCGTCGGCCGACACGGGCGGCACGTCCTTCCATGCGCCCCCTCTCCGCCTCTCACGCCGGCCGGCCCCGCCCGGCATCCTGGGGGCGGGGCGCCATGCCCTACCGCGCGCCGGTCGTCGTGCCTCCCGCGACCTCGCCGTCGGCGCCCGGATGCCTGACTCGGGGGTACGCCTTGGCCGCACAGAATCCCGACGCGCGAAGGAACGGTTCCGCAGCGAGGGTGAGAGGCGGTCGGGTGCGCATCCCTTTCCCGCGTTCGCCGTGGCGCCGGCGTCAGGAGGAACTGGCTCTGGATCTTCTGCGTGAGCTCGCGCGCCTGACCGATCAGATCCACTGCGCCAACCTGATCCAGCTCCACCGCATCACGGCGGCGCAGGCGGACCACGCCCTGGCCGACCCGGCGCTGGCGTCGGCCATGAGCACGCTGGACGACCTCTCGGAGGGCAGGCGCCGCCAGGTGCTCTTCGTCAACCGCCAGTACGGCGCGATCCTGCTGGGCCACCGTGTCGGCGGCTACGACTGGGACGTGCTGATCGGGCATCTGCGGGTGCTGTGCCGGAACCAGGTGTTCAAGGAGTACTGGGAGATGACCGTGGAGCACCGGCTGAGCCTGCCCTCCCGGTCGCTCGAAGCCAGGGTGGGGAAGGCCGTCGACGCGATCATGGACGACCTCGCGGACGACCCCGACGAGTGGTGGGTCGTCGGTCCGCCGCCCGACGGGGACGGGGGCTGATGTCCGGCCGACAAATAATATCCGAGAATTGTCGACAAGCGGTATTCGCTTATTGTCGACAAATTAATCCCCGGAAGTGCGGAATGATTTCCCCTCGACTTTTTCGAGCGGAATTGGATTATGGGTCGGGCGGGCGATAATTTGGCCGGGTTCTCCTGTACCCTACTGCCCAGGGTTGGGTTATTCACGCCCGCCCCCGGAAGCGAGCCCGCGTGCACAGCGAACTCCCTGCCGTCAGCATCGTCCGGCGCCTCGGCGACTCCCCGCGTCAGCGGGGGAGTATGACGGGCGAGACCTGCCCCGACCTCTTCGAACTGAGTGACGGCAATTTCGCGGTCATCGGAACCGACCGGACCGAAGAATTGGATGCGCTGCTTCCGGAAAGCGCCGCGAGAGCGGACTACGAGCGCATTGTCGTGATTACCCGTGACACGCTTCTCCGTGCCAAGCGGGATATTCCTGACGCCTGACGCCTGACACGACAGACGCCCGACGCGCCGTTCGGAGAGGGCCCCGGCATCCAGGGATGCCGGGGCCCTCTCCGTCTGTTTCCGTGCGCTCAGCCGACGACGGTCCAGGTGTCGTTGCCGGCCAGGAGGGCGGCGAGGTCGCCCTTGCCGCGCTGTTCGACGGCGGTGTCGAGCTGGTCGGCCATCAGGGTGTCGTAGACCGGCCGGTCGACGGAGCGGAACACGCCGATGGGGGTGTGGTGCAGGGTGTCCGGGTCGGCGAGGCGGGACAGCGCGAAGGCGGTGGTCGGGGACGCGGAGTGGGCGTCGTGGACCAGGATCTCGGCCTCGTTCTCCGGCGTCACCGCGACCACCTTCAGGTCACCGGTGGCCCGGTCCCGCACGACGCCCTTGGACTGCTCGTGGCCGAAGCGGATCGGCTCGCCGTGCTCCAGGCGGATCACCGCCTCCTCGGCCTGCTGCCGGTCCTTGAGGACCTCGAAGGCGCCGTCGTTGAAGATGTTGCAGTTCTGGTAGATCTCGACCAGGGCCGTGCCCGGGTGGGCGGAGGCCTGCCGCAGCACCTCGGTGAGGTGCTTGCGGTCGGAGTCGACCGTGCGGGCCACGAAGGACGCCTCCGCGCCGATCGCCAGCGACACCGGGTTGAAGGGGGCGTCCAACGAGCCCATCGGGGTCGACTTGGTGATCTTCCCTACCTCGGAGGTCGGGCTGTACTGGCCCTTGGTCAGCCCGTAGATCCGGTTGTTGAACAGCAGGATCTTGAGGTTGACGTTGCGGCGCAGGGCGTGGATCAGGTGGTTGCCGCCGATGGACAGCGCGTCGCCGTCGCCGGTGACGACCCAGACGGACAGGTCGCGGCGGGAGGCCGCCAGGCCGGTGGCGATGGCGGGGGCGCGGCCGTGGATGGAGTGCATCCCGTAGGTGTTCATGTAGTACGGGAAACGGGAGGAGCAGCCGATGCCGGAGACGAAGACGATGTTCTCCTTCGCCAGACCGAGTTCGGGCATGAAGCCCTGGACGGCGGCGAGGATGGCGTAGTCACCGCAGCCGGGGCACCAGCGCACTTCCTGGTCGGACTTGAAGTCCTTCATGGACTGCTTGCCCTCGGCCCTGGGGACCAGCTTCAGTGCCTCAGTCATCGATGGCCTCCTTCAGCGCCGTCGCGAGCTGTTCCGCCTTGAACGGCATCCCGTTGACCTGGTTGTACGACGTGGCGTCGACCAGGTACTTCGCCCGGATGAGGGTGGCGAGCTGGCCGAGGTTCATCTCGGGGACCACCACCTTGTCGTACCCCCGCAGCACCTCGCCGAGGTTGTGCGGGAAGGGGTTGAGGTGCCGCAGGTGCGCCTGCGCCACCGACTCCCCGGCCGCGCGCAGCCGCCGCACGGCCGCCGTGATCGGCCCGTACGTCGAGCCCCAGCCCAGCACCAGCGTCCTCGCGCCGTGGGGGTCGTCGACCTCGACGTCCGGGACCTCGACGCCGTCGACCTTGGCCTGGCGGGTGCGGACCATGAAGTCGTGGTTGGCCGGGTCGTAGGAGATGTTGCCGGTGCCGTCCTGCTTCTCGATGCCGCCGATCCGGTGCTCCAGACCCGGCGTGCCCGGGATCGCCCACGGACGCGCCAGCGTCCGCGGGTCGCGCTTGTACGGCCAGAAGACCTCGGTGCCGTCGTCCAGGGTGTGGTTGGGGCCCTGGGCGAACCGCACGCGCAGGTCGGGCAGCTCCTCCAGGTCCGGGACGCGCCAGGGCTCGGAGCCGTTGGCGAGGTAGCCGTCGGAGAGCAGGAAGACCGGGGTGCGGTAGGTCAGCGCGATCCGCGCCGCCTCCAGGGCCGCGTCGAAGCAGTCGGCCGGGGTGCGCGGGGCGACCACCGGCACCGGCGCCTCGCCGTTGCGTCCGTACATCGCCTGCAGCAGGTCCGCCTGCTCGGTCTTGGTCGGCAGGCCGGTGGAGGGGCCGCCGCGCTGGATGTCCACGATCAGCAGCGGCAGCTCCAGGGAGACGGCCAGGCCGATCGTCTCGCTCTTGAGGGCCACACCGGGGCCGGAGGTGGTGGTGACGGCCAGCGAGCCGCCGAAGGCCGCGCCGAGTGCGGCCCCGATCCCGGCGATCTCGTCCTCGGCCTGGAAGGTCCGCACGCCGAAGTTCTTGTGCCGGCTCAGCTCGTGCAGGATGTCCGAGGCCGGAGTGATCGGGTAGGAGCCGAGGAACAGCGGCAGGTCGGCCTGGCGGGAGGCGGCGACCAGGCCGTAGGCCAGGGCCAGGTTGCCGGAGATGTTGCGGTAGGTGCCGGGCGGGAACGCCTTCACCGCCGGGGCGACCTCGTAGGAGACGGCGAAGTCCTCCGTCGTCTCGCCGAAGTTCCAGCCCGCGCGGAACGCGGCGATGTTGGCCGCCGCGATGTCCGGCTTCTTGGCGAACTTCGAGGCCAGGAACTTCTCGGTGCCCTCGGTCGGCCGGTGGTACATCCACGACAGCAGGCCCAGCGCGAACATGTTCTTGCTGCGCTCGGCCTCCTTGCGGGTGAGGTCGAACTCCTTCAGCGCCTCGACCGTCAGGGTCGTCAGCGGCACCGGGTGCAGGTGGTAGCCGTCCAGCGAGCCGTCCTCCAACGGGTTGCTGCCGTAACCGACCTTCTGCAGCGCCCGCTTGGTGAACTCGTCCGTGTTGACGATGATCTCCGCCCCGCGCGGCATGTCGGCGATGTTCGCCTTCAGCGCCGCCGGGTTCATCGCGACCAGCACGTTCGGCGCGTCACCGGGGGTGAGGATGTCGTGGTCGGCGAAGTGCAGCTGGAAGGACGAGACCCCGGGCAGGGTGCCGGCGGGCGCGCGGATCTCGGCCGGGAAGTTCGGCAGCGTGGAGAGGTCGTTGCCGAAGGACGCGGTCTCCGAGGTGAAACGGTCACCGGTGAGCTGCATGCCGTCACCGGAGTCCCCCGCGAACCTGATGATCACCCGGTCCAGGCGGCGGACGTCCTTCGCTCCCGCCGCTTTGCGCTGCTCTCCCACGACTGCTTCGTCGGCCTGCTCCGCTGGGCTGCTGACCTGGCTGGTCACTGAACTGGACCTCCCTCGAGGCGGCTGTCCGGGACGGCCTTCCCGTGGGCCTTCCCTGGATCAACCCTACGTCCGTAAGGGGCGCTCACCTTGGGTCATTCGCATATTGGACACGAGGCCGAGACGCCCGGGCGCCCGGACATGTCCCGCCTTCTCCTTCGATTACCCCTGGTAACGACTCCTCGGCCCTTGTCTTCGAAGACGTCGGCCGGGCCCGTTCCGGTTCGGGGCGCCGCCACCGGGCCCTTCGTACGGCGCGGCGAGGGGCGCACGGGCGGTGGACGGTCCCGGTCTCAGGAGTTGAGATACGTGAGCACGGCCAGTACCCGCCGGTGGTCGCCGTCGCTCGGGGACAGCCCCAGCTTCAGGAAGATGTTGCTGACGTGCTTCTCGACGGCGCCGTCGCTCACCACCAGCTGCCGGGCGATCGCCGAGTTCGTCCGCCCCTCGGCCATCAGCCCCAGGACCTCCCGCTCGCGCGGAGTGAGTCCCGCGAGCACGTCCTGCTTGCGGCTGCGCCCCAGCAGCTGCGCGACCACCTCCGGGTCCAGGGCCGTACCGCCCCGGGCCACGCGCACCACCGCGTCCACGAACTCACGTACTTCGGCTACCCGGTCCTTGAGGAGATAGCCGACGCCGCGGCTGGAACCGGCGAGCAGCTCCGTGGCGTAGCGCTCCTCCACGTACTGCGACAGCACCAGCACCCCGATGCCCGGACGGTCCTTGCGCAGCCGCACCGCGGCCCGCACGCCCTCGTCGGTGTGCGTCGGCGGCATCCGCACGTCGGCCACCACCACGTCCGGAAGCAGGTCCTGCCCGTCCAGCTCGGCGATGGTCTTGATCAGCGCGTCGCCGTCACCGACACCGGCCACGACCTCGTGTCCCCGGTCGGTCAGCAGCCGGGTCAGGCCCTCCCGCAGCAGCACCGAATCCTCGGCGATGACCACCCGCACCCTGTCCTCCACGATCCTCGGCCCCCCACGGCCCCGCGCCGCATCCGCCCCCGTGGCGGTCCGGCTGTCGGGTCCAGCATCTCAGCATCCGGTGGGGGGTGCTGCGGGGCAAGGCGATCGGGGATGTCCGGTAGGGGTGCTGCGGGGCGACGCCACCAGGAGGGTCCGGGGAGGGACGTTGCGGGGCGACGCGATCGGGGGCGCCGTCGCTGCGCGCCGGCCGGCCCGTGTTCAGCGCACACGGGACCGGCGCACAGGGAGTGGGCGCGGGCCCACCGCCCGCACCCGCCGCCTTGCCGACCGCCGGTCTCAGCCCGCGCTCACCGCGTCCGCTCCGCCCGCCACGGCAGCTCCGCCGTCACCCGGGTCGGCCCGCCGGCCGGGGAGTCCACCACCAGGATCCCGTCCACCGCGTCCAGCCGCTCCGCCAGACCGGCCAGTCCGGAGCCCCGGGACACGTCGGCACCGCCCACGCCGTTGTCCACGACCTGCAGCATCAGCCGGTTCTCCGTCCGCCACACCTCCACGGCCGCCCACGTCGCCCGCGCGTGCTTGCTGATGTTCTGCAGCAGCTCCGAGACGGTGAAGTAGGCGATGCCCTCGATGGCCGGCGCGGGCCGCTCCGCCAGATCCACCTCCACCTGCACCGGCACCGTGCAGCGCGAGGCGACCGAGGACAGGGCCGCGTCCAGGCCCCGGTCGGTCAGCACCGCCGGGTGGATGCCGCGCGCCAGGTCCCGCAGTTCCTGCAGGGCCGTCTTCACCTCGCCGTGCGCCTCGTCCACCATCTCTGCCGCGACCTGCGGATCCTCCCGCAGCTTCTCCTTCGCCAGCCCCAGGTCCATGGCGAGGTTCACCAGCCGGGCCTGCGCCCCGTCGTGCAGGTCGCGCTCGATGCGCCGCAGATCGGCGGCGGCCGTGTCCACCACGACCCCCCGGTCCGACTCCAGCTCCACCACCCGCGTGGCCAGCCGGGACGGCCCGAGCAGCCCGTGCACCATCACCCGGTCCACCGTCGTCAGCGCCCGGACGATCCACGGCGCGGCGATGGTGAACAGCAGGCCCACCAGCGCCGTCACCGTGATCTCGAACGGGTTGTCCAGGTAGATCCGGTGCTGCTCGTCGCCGTACAGCTGTATCCCGCCCTGACCGGTGTACACCGGGAAGACCCAGAACCACAGCGGGTACGTCAGCAGCGACCAGCCGACCGACCAGACGGTCACCACGACGGCGAAGGAGAATACCGCCCACGGCAGCTGCAGCACCGCGTACAGCAGGGACCGCCACGAGCTGCCGCTCTTGAGCACGGCACCGATCCACGCCATGAACCCCTGCCGCTTCATCCGCAGCGGCTCCGGCTCGCCCACCTCCAGGCCCAGCAGTCCCCGGGCCCGCGCCCGCTCCACCGCGCCGAACCCCCGGCAGCCGGCGAGCGCCGCCGCCAGCACCGGGACGCCGAGGAACGTCACCAGCAGACCGGCCCCCAGCGACACCATCGTGACCGCGTACGTGAACAGCAGCACGCTGATCGGCAGGCTCAGCAGCACATGGCCCAGTTCCCGCCAGGTGCGCCCCTCGACCGGCGCCCGCAGCGCGGCCGGCAGCCGGTGACGCCGTTCCCCGGGACGCCCGGGCCCCGTGTCGAGCCCGTAGCCCTGTCCGTCATAGGTGGCCATCGACGTGGTCCTCCTCCTCGTCCCGCGGCTGTGCTGTCGTACCTCCAGCCTGCTGTGCCGCAGGTCGGCGGACCATGGAGTCCGTCGCAGTCCTGGACCGGGGGTTATCCCCACCCCGGCCGCGGGTGGCCGCCCCTGCGGGTGCGTCCGCGGGCGCGTCGCGGCCGCGTCCGTGGTCGCCCTCCCGGCCCCCTTCCGGGCCTCCTCCTGCCCGGTTCCCTTCCGGGGCGCCCCCTCGGCCGTCCTCCGGTCCACCCGCGTGTCCTAGGCGGGGACGCCGGAACGGTCCCGCCACGGCAGCTCCGCCGTGACGGTCGTCGGACCGCCCTCGGGCGACTTCACGACGAACAGCCCGTCCACCGCGCCCAGCCGGTCGGCGAGGCCCTGCATCCCCGTACCGCCGTCCAGACTGGCGCCCCCGCGTCCGTCGTCCCACACCTGTATGAGCAGCCGGCCCTCCGACCGCCACACGTCGACCGCCGCCGCCCGGGCCCCGCTGTGCTTGCTGACGTTCTGCAGCAGCTCCGAGACGGTGAAGTAGGCGATGCCCTCGATGGCGGCGGCCGGCCGTTCGGCGAGGTCGACCGTCACCTTCACCGGCACCGTGCAGCGCGAGGCGACCGAGGACAGGGCCGCGTCCAGGCCCCGGTCGGTCAGCACCGCCGGGTGGATGCCGCGCGCCAGGTCCCGCAGCTCCTGCAGGGCCAGCTTCACCTCGCCGTGCGCCTCCTCGACCATCGCCGCCGCCGAGTCGGGGTCCTCCAGCAGCTTCTCCTTGGCCAGTCCCAGCCCCATGGCGAGGTTCACCAGCCGGGCCTGCGCCCCGTCGTGCAGATCCCGTTCGATGCGCCGCAGGTCCGCCGCCGCCGTGTCGAACACCACGCCCCGGTCGGACTCCAGCTCGGCGATGCGCCGCTCCAGTTCGTCGGAGGGCGACAGCAGACCGCGCACCATCATCCGGTCCACGTCGGTCAGGCCCCGCACGACGAACGGCAGCACCGGCCACAGCACGAACAGGCCGACCAGCGTGACGGTGAAGGTCAGGACGCCCCAGGGCAGGCGTATGAACTCGTACAGCACCGTGCGCCAGCCGACCGGATCCTTCACCGCCATCCACAACTGCGGCCAGAACCCCCGGGCGCCGCGCCACGGCAGCCGGCTCGGCTCCTCCACCCGCACCCCGAGCAGCTTCCTCGCCCGCGCCCGCTCCATCCTGCCCAGCAGCCGCGCGCCCATCAGCCCGGCCGCGAGCACCGGGAACCCGATCACCGTGACGGTCAGCCCGACACCCGTGAAGAGCGCGGTCACCACGTAGACGAAGCCGATCAGCGACACCGGCAGGTTCGCCAGGAGGTGGGCGATCTCCTTCCAGGTGTGCGCGTCGTAGGCGAAACGGGGCGGTGGCGGGCGGTCGCCGTGCCCGGCCGTGTCCGGGACCGCCGTCACCGGGGTACCCAGGGGAGGGTGTCGTTCGGTCATGTGCATCAGCGTGCCCGGAGCCGGGGGTCCGCGCCATGAGGTGGACCGCCACGTTGCCCTGAGGAAAACCCCACCCCCCGCATGCCGAGGCATGACGGGCTGCTTACCGTGCCTTTATCAGGGCCTAGACTCCCCTGCGTACAGATCGTCGAACCGCGACGTTCACCGGTACGGACCCAAGGCGCGGACCGAGGCGCGGTTCACAGCACGGATCAGGCACGGATCAGGGCACGGACCAGGGACACCAGCCAGGGAGTGAGGGGCGGACGTGCGGGAACCGACCGTCGTCGAGACGACCGTCGTCGCGGCGGACTACTTCCAGTCCTACTCGGTCGTCGGACTGCTGGCCGTCGTCGGCATGCTGTTCGTCGCGGTCGCCTTCGGGGCCGGACGCCTGCTGCGCCCCGTGGTGCCCACCCCCGAGAAGCTCCTGACGTACGAGTGCGGGGTCGACCCCGTCGGTGAGGGCTGGGCCCACACCCAGGTCCGCTACTACGTCTACGCCTTCCTCTACGTGATCTTCGCGGTCGACTCGATCTTCCTCTTCCCCTGGGCGACCGTCTTCGCCGCCGACGGCTACGGCGCGACCACCCTCGTGGAGATGTTCATCTTCCTCGGCTTCCTCGCCGTGGGCCTGCTGTACGCATACAAGAAGGGCGTCCTGACATGGACGTGACCCCCTCGACCTCCTCGAACCCTTCGGCCTCCTCCGCCTCGTCGGCCCCGTCGGCCGCCGAGCCGGTCCTGCTGCCGGAACCGAAGCGGCTCGGCGCGCTCGCCCGCCTGGCGCCCGAGCCGATGAAGGTGGTCCTCAACTGGGGCCGCCGCTACTCGCTGTGGGTCTTCAACTTCGGCCTCGCCTGCTGCGCGATCGAGTTCATCGCCGCGTCGATGGCCCGCCACGACTTCATCCGCCTCGGCGTCATCCCCTTCGCGCCGGGACCGCGCCAGGCCGACCTGATGGTCGTCTCCGGGACGGTCACGGACAAGATGGCGCCCGCGGTGAAACGCCTGTACGAGCAGATGCCCGAGCCGAAGTACGTCATCTCCTTCGGTGCGTGCAGCAACTGCGGCGGCCCGTACTGGGACTCCTACTCCGTCACCAAGGGCGTGGACCAGATCATCCCGGTCGACGTCTACGTCCCGGGCTGCCCGCCCCGGCCCGAGGCACTGCTCCAGGGGATCCTCAAACTCCAGGAGAAGATCGCACGGGAGTCACTGGGGGAGCGGTACGGAACCGGCCCCGGGACCGCTCCCGGCGCGGGACGCCCGTCGGCGGCGGCGCTGCAGAGCGGGTTGGTCGCACCGCCGGCGGCCGGTGAGCCCGGTGGCGGGGCGCCGGACACGGGGGAGGAGCGATGACCGCGGTCGGCTGGCTCCCCGCCGGCGCCGAGGAGCTGTTCGGCACGGACGCCACGGCGGAGGAGTCGTACGGCGTCCTGACCGTCGACGTGCCCCCCGCCTCCTGGATCTCCGCCCTGGAGACCGCGCGCGACCGCGTCGGCTGCACCTTCTTCGACTGGCTGAGCGCGGTCGACGAACCCGGCACCGGATTCCGTGTCACGGCGCACGTCGTGGCCCTGGCGCCGGTGCGGCGCCTGCTGCTGCGCACCACGGTCCCGCACGAGGCGCCGACGCTCCCCTCCGCCGTGGACGTCTACGCGGGCGCGGCCTGGCACGAACGCGAGACGTACGAGATGTTCGGCATCGACTTCGCGGGCCACCCCGCCCTGGAGCACCTTCTCCTGCCGGACGGTTTCGAGGGCCACCCCCTGCGCAAGGACTTCGTCCTCGCGGCCCGCGTCGCCAAGGCCTGGCCCGGCGCCAAGGAACCCGGGGAGCCCGCGGCGGGTGCGGAGCACGGCGGCCCGCGGCGCCGCCAGATGCTGCCGCCCGGTGTCCCCGACCCCAACGAATGGGGCCCGCTGAAGGGCCAGCTCCCGCCTGCCCCGACCCGTACGGCCCGCGGTGCCGGCCGGGCGGCCGCGGGTGCGGGGCGAGCGGCCGGGGAACGCCCCGCACCCGCGGCCCGGTCGGCGGGCGACCGCCCCGTACGCCGCACCCGCACGGCGGCGGAGGGCTCGGCGAGCCAGGTCGCCGGGGGAGCGACGGGCCGGGCCGCGCCGGCGCGTCCCGGGGAACCGGTCACGGACACCGGCGCTTCCACGGAACCGATCCGTCCGTCAGCGTCCGCCGTGCCCCCCGCGCCCCCCGTGCGACGTGCCCGGAGCGCGAGCGAGGGATCGGCGTCCCAGCGTGCCGGGGCCCGTGGCGCCGGCGGTCCCCGGCGGGCGCGCAGCGCGTCCGAGGGGTCCGCGAGCCAGCGCGCCGCGTCGGACCGGGCGGCGTCGCCGGGCGGAACCGGACCGGCGGACGGCGCCCCCGCGCCCGGACCCGCCGGAAGCCGGCCGGAACGGGAGCCCTCCGGCGCACCGCGCAGCCCGGACGCCCCCTGGCACCACGCCCGCCCGGCCTTCGACCGGCCCGAAGCCGAGGACGGCACCGGTGCCGGGCCCGAAACGGCCCCCGAGGCCGAACGGGAAACCGCGGGCCCGGCACCGGTGCCGT
>NZ_MSGP01000239.1 GCF_002078235.1 Streptomyces viridosporus | reverse complement strand
CTGCTTGCGCAGGTACATCACGACCGGCTCGTCGTGCTCCGAGGAGACGACCAGCTGCTTGATGTTCAGGATCAGGTCGGTGACGTCCTCCTTGACGCCCGGCACGGTGGTGAACTCGTGCAGGACGCCGTCGATGCGGATGCTGGTGACGGCGGCACCGGGGATCGACGACAGGAGGGTGCGGCGGAGGGAGTTGCCGAGGGTGTAGCCGAAGCCCGGCTCCAGCGGCTCGATCACGAACCGGGAGCGGAATTCGTCGACGACCTCTTCGGTCAACGAGGGACGCTGAGCGATCAGCATGTGTGGATCAGATCCTTCAGTCGTGGACGCCCGCTATATGACGCCCGACGGGAACCGCACCCGGTGACCGGTGCGGGTACTGCAAGGGTACGGGCGGTACGACCCGCAGGGGAACGTACCGCCCGAGGACCCGCGTCCATGAGACGTGCGTCGGATGCGACGGCGCTTCGGCGGACGGCGGCCGTGCTGCGACGGTGCGGGGGCGACCCCCGCACCCCCAGCAGGAGGCCGGCCCGGCCGGAGCGTCAGACGCGACGGCGCTTCGGCGGACGGCAGCCGTTGTGCGGGGTCGGGGTGACGTCCTGGATGGAGCCGACCTCGAGGCCCGTGGCCTGCAGGGAGCGGATCGCGGTCTCACGACCGGAACCCGGGCCCTTGACGAACACGTCGACCTTGCGCATGCCGTGCTCCTGGGCGCGGCGGGCGGCCGACTCGGCGGCCATCTGCGCGGCGAACGGCGTGGACTTCCTGGAGCCCTTGAAGCCGACGTGGCCGGCGGAGGCCCAGGAGATCACGTTGCCGGACGGGTCCGTGATCGAGACGATCGTGTTGTTGAACGTGCTCTTGATGTGGGCGTGGCCGTGAGCGACGTTCTTCTTTTCCTTGCGGCGCACCTTCTTGGCAGCGCCCTGACGTCCCTTGGGGGGCATCTCTTAACTCCTACGGGAGGTGGTCGGTCCTACAGCGAAGACCGTGGACTGAGGTCCGCTGCGGACTACTTCTTGCCCGGCTTCTTCTTGCCGGCGATGGCGCGACGCGGGCCCTTGCGGGTACGCGCGTTGGTGCTGGTGCGCTGGCCGCGGACGGGCAGACCGCGACGGTGACGCAGACCCTGGTAGGTGCCGATCTCGACCTTGCGGCGGATGTCGGCCTGGATCTCGCGACGGAGGTCACCCTCGGTCTTGATGTTGTTGTCGACGTACTCGCGGATCGCGACGAGCTGCTCCTCGGAGAGGTCGCGAACGCGGGTGTTCGGGTCGACGCCGGTGGCGGCCAGCGTCTGCTGCGAAAGGGTCCGGCCGATGCCGAACACGTAGGTGAGGGCGATCTCCACGCGCTTTTCGCGCGGGATGTCAACACCGGAAACGCGTGCCATTCAATGGCTCCAGTTTGATTTTCGGAGGTCTTCCACAGGACCGGATCCCAGCCGCCGTACCAGGTACGAACTGGGTCCCCGGCCTCCGAACCGGGGGTGTCGAGCCGTGCGGCTCGGGCCCTGCGTATGAACGTGTGTTGCTCGCGTCGCGCGAAGTTCTGCGGAAGTCGCAGAGGGTCGATCGTGCTGCGGTCAGCCCTGGCGCTGCTTGTGGCGCGGGTTCTCGCAAATGATCATGACCCGGCCGTGACGGCGGATCACCCTGCACTTGTCGCAGATCTTCTTGACGCTCGGCTTGACCTTCATGGGATGTGAGGTTCTCCGGGTCAGTGCCACCACCCCGGCGAGCCGGGGCGCGGGCAAGATCTACTTGTAGCGGTAAACGATCCGGCCACGCGTCAGGTCGTACGGAGACAGCTCCACCACGACCCGGTCGTCAGGGAGGATGCGGATGTAGTGCATGCGCATCTTGCCACTGATGTGTGCCAGGACCTGGTGGCCGTTCTGGAGCTCGACCTTGAACATGGCGTTCGGCAGAGACTCGACGACAGTGCCCTCGATCTCGATGGCACCTTGCTTCTTGGCCACGCTTCGCCCTTCGAATCGACTACCTTGATCGACTCCGGCGTGCACCGTATCGAGGGTTTCGATGTGCATGCGGACATGCGGGTGCACAAGAGCCGACGAGTCAGTCTACGTCAGCGCACCCGGAAAAACGAATCGCAGAAGTCTGCCCAAGGGACGAGATCTTTAACCGAGCGGGTTCCCCGCCCCGGCACCGGTCCCGGCCGGCGGCCGGGGCGGGGCCGTCGTCAGGCGAGCGGGTCGGGAGCGGCCGTGATGCCGTGCTCCGCCAGCTTCGCCCGGCCGCCGTCGGGGGCGGTCAGGACCAGGGGGCCCTGCTCGGTGAGGGCGACGGAGTGCTCCCAGTGGGAGGACCAGGTGCCGTCGGTGGTGACGACCGTCCAGTCGTCCTCGAGCACCCGGGTCTTCGGGGTGCCCAGGGAGACCATCGGCTCGATGGCGAGGCAGAAGCCCGGGACCAGCTTGGGGCCCTTGCCGCGGCGGCGGTCGACGTAGTTCAGCAGGTGCGGGTCCATGTGCATCTCGGTGCCGATGCCGTGGCCGCCGTAGTCCTCGATGATCCCGTACCGGCCGCCGCCCGGCTTCGGCTGGCGGCGGATGTACGTCTCGATGGCGCGGGAGACGTCGACGAGCCGGTTGCCCTGCTTCATGGCCGCGATGCCGGCCCACATCGACTCCTCGGTCACCCGGGACAGCTCGATCAGCTCCGGGGAGTGACCGGACCCCACGAAGGCGGTGTAGGCCGCGTCGCCGTGCCAGCCGTCGATGATCGCGCCGCAGTCGATGGAGATGACGTCCCCGTCCTTGAGGACGACGTCGTCGGAGGGGATGCCGTGGACGACGACCTCGTTCACGGAGGTGCAGATCGTCGCGGGGAAACCGCCGTAGCCGAGGAAGTTCGGCTTGGCGTTGTGCTCGGCGAGCACCTTGCGGGCGACCTGGTCCAGGTCCTTCGTCGTGGCCCCGGGCACGGCGGCCTCCCGGGTGGCCGCGTGGATGGCGGCGACGACCAGCCCCGCCTCACGCATCTTGGCGATCTGCTCGGGGGTCTTGATCTGCACCATGGGGACGACGGCCTTTCTGGACCGGGGAGGAACGGACACCACCAACGATACGGGGGCCGGCTCCCGCCTCCCCCGGCGCACGCGACGGCCGCGGCCCCCGCAGGGAACCGCGGCCGGGCGGACGCGCTACTTGTCGCGCTTGAGCGCTTCCAGCGCGCGCCCGGTGACCTCTTCGACCCGCCCCGTCGCCGTGATCGTCACCACGAGGCCCTGGGCCTTGTAGTAGTCGATGATCGGCTCGGTCTGCGTGTGGTAGACCTCCAGGCGCTTGCGGACGGTCTCCTCGGAGTCGTCGTCGCGCTGGTACAGCTCGCCGCCGCAGACGTCGCAGACGCCCTCTTTGGCCGGCGGGCTGTACGTCAGGTGGAAGACGTGGCTGGAGTCTTTCCGGCAGATGCGCCGACCGGCGATCCGCTTGACCACCTCGTCCTCGGGGGCCTCCAGGTCGAGGACCGCGTCCAGCTCGATGCCCTCGGTCTCGAGCAGCTCGTCCAGCGCCTGGGCCTGGGAGACGTTGCGCGGGAAGCCGTCCAGCAGGAAGCCGCCCTCGGCGTCGGACTGCTCCATGCGGTCCTTGGCCATGGCGATGGTGACCTCGTCCGGCACGAGGTTGCCCGCGTCCATGTAGGACTTCGCGAGCTTCCCTAGTTCGGTCTGCCGGCTGATGTTGGCGCGGAACAGATCGCCCGTGGAGATGTGCGGGATGCGTAGCTTCTCGGCAAGGCGGGTGGCCTGTGTCCCTTTCCCAGCACCCGGCGGCCCGACGAGGACGATTCGCATCAGCGGAGGAACCCTTCGTAATTGCGCTGCTGGAGCTGGCTCTCGATCTGCTTCACGGTCTCGAGACCGACACCCACGATGATCAGGATGCTGGTCCCGCCGAACGGGAAGTTCTGGTTCGCCCCGAAACCAGCCAACGCCATTGTCGGCACGAGAGAGATCAGACCCAGATACAGCGAGCCCGGCCAGGTGATCCGGTTGAGTACGTAGCTGAGGTACTCAGCGGTCGGTCGGCCAGCCCGGATGCCCGGGATGAAGCCACCATACTTCTTCATGTTGTCCGCGACTTCCTCGGGGTTGAACGTGATGGCCACGTAGAAGAACGCGAAGAAGACGATCAGCAGGAAGTACAGGATGATGTGCGGCGTGGCGGCCGTGTTCGCCAGGTTCTTCGTGATCCAGGTCGCCCAGCCCGCGTTGGAGTTGGAGAACTGGACGATCAGGGCGGGGATGTAGAGCAGCGACGAGGCGAAGATGACGGGGATCACGCCCGCCTGGTTCACCTTGAGCGGGATGTAGGTGGACGTGCCGCCGTAGGAGCGGCGGCCGATCATGCGCTTGGCGTACTGCACCGGGATCCGGCGCTGGGCCTGCTCGACGAAGACGACCAGGGCGACCATGACGAACCCGACGAGCATGACGGTGCCGAACTCGATCCAGCCGTCCGCCAGGCTGCCCTGCTCCTTGATGGCCCACAGGGCGGAGGGGAAGGTCGCGGCGATCGAGATGAACATCAGGATCGACATGCCGTTGCCGATGCCGCGGTCGGTGATGAGCTCGCCGAGCCACATCACGACGGCCGTGCCGGCGGTCATGGTGATGACCATGGTGACGGTCACGAAGATCGACTGGTCCGGGACGATCTGGCTGGCGACCGGGCAGCCCTGGAAGAGGGCGCCGCTGCGGGCGGTGGCCACCAGGCCGGTGCCCTGGAGGACGGCGAGCGCGACCGTCAGGTAACGGGTGTACTGCGTGATCTTCGCCGTGCCGGCCTGGCCCTCCTTCTTCAGGGCCTCCAGACGCGGGATCACCACGGTCAGCAGCTGCAGGATGATACTCGCCGTGATGTACGGCATGATGCCCAGCGCGAAGATCGTGATCTGGAGCAGCGCGCCGCCGCTGAACATGTTGACGAGACCGAACAGGCCCTGGGTCGCCTCGGCGTTGTCGATACACGCCTGGACGTTCCGGTAGTCGACACCCGGGATCGGAATGTTCGTACCGATCCGGTACACGACGATGATGCCGAGTGTGAAGAGCAGCTTCTTGCGCAGGTCGGGCGTCTTGAACGCCCGGGCGAACGCGGTGAGCACGGTGCCTCCTGCGACCCCCGCGCCAGTGCGTCAAGGGTGACGGTCTGAGATTCCGATAAAGGACGAATACGTAACGGTCAACTGCCGCCCCGAGTGCCCGCACGGGACTCCCGGGAGAAATGGGCAGCGCAGGTCACCTTACCGGCGAGACTGCCGCCCTAGGAACGACCAACCGGGGATGCCCCATTTGTGGGGCACCCCCGGTCGGGTTCGCTCAAGTCATCAAGACGCCTGAAAGGTTCAGACGAGCTCGGTGACGGTACCGCCGGCGGCGGTGATCTTCTCCTTGGCGGAGCCGGAGACGGCGTCGACCGTCACCTGCAGCGCCACGGAGATCTCGCCCTGGCCGAGGACCTTGACGAGGCTGTTCTTGCGCACGGCACCCTTGGCCACGAGGCCCTCGACCGTGACCTCGCCACCCTCGGGGTAGAGCGCGGCCAGCTTGTCGAGGTTCACGACCTGGTACTCGGTCTTGAACGGGTTCTTGAAGCCCTTCAGCTTCGGGAGACGCATGTGGAGCGGCATCTGGCCACCCTCGAAGCTCTCCGGAACCTGGTAACGGGCCTTGGTGCCCTTCGTACCACGACCGGCCGTCTTACCCTTCGACGCCTCACCACGACCGACACGGGTCTTGGCGGTCTTGGCGCCCGGGGCGGGACGGAGGTTGTGGATCTTGAGCGGGTTCTGCTCCGCCATGATCAGTCGACCTCCTCGACCGTCACGAGGTGGCGGACGGTGTGCACCATGCCGCGGAACTCGGGACGGTCCTCCTTGACGACCACGTCGTTGACCTTCTTCAGGCCAAGCGAACGCAGGGTGTCACGGTGGTTCTGCTTGCTGCCGATGTAGGACTTGACCTGCGTGATCTTGAGCTGCGCCATGATCACACACCCGCCCCGGCACGCGCACGCAGCAGGGCCGCGGGGGCGACGTCCTCGAGCGGCAGACCGCGGCGGGCCGCGATCTCCTCGGGACGCTGCAGGCCCTTCAGGGCCTCCACGGTCGCGTGCACGATGTTGATGGCGTTGTCGGAGCCGAGCGACTTCGACAGCACGTCGTGGATACCGGCGCACTCGAGCACGGCACGCACCGGACCACCGGCGATCACACCGGTACCGGGCGACGCGGGCTTGAGCAGCACGACGCCGGCAGCCTTCTCACCCTGGATCGGGTGCGGGATGGTGCCCTGGATCCGGGGGACCTTGAAGAAGTGCTTCTTGGCCTCCTCAACGCCCTTGGCGATGGCGGCCGGCACCTCCTTGGCCTTGCCGTACCCGACACCCACGGTGCCGTCACCGTCGCCCACCACGACCAGCGCGGTGAAGCTGAAGCGACGACCACCCTTCACAACCTTGGCGACACGGTTGATCGCGACGACGCGCTCAACGTATGCGGTCTTCTCGGCGGCAGCTGCGCCGCCGTCACGGCCCTTCCGGTCCCGCCGCTCGCCGCCACCGGCACCGCCACCGCGGCGCTGGGGTCCAGCCATTGGAATTACCTCTCTCTGTTTCCGCTAGCTACGGAACCGGCTCAGAACTTCAGGCCGGCTTCGCGGGCGGCGTCCGCCAGGGCGGCGATGCGCCCGGCGTACTGGTTGCCACCACGGTCGAACACGACGGCCTCGACACCGGCGGCCTTGGCGCGCTCGGCGACCAGGGCACCGACCTGCTTGGCCTGCGCGGACTTGTCGCCCTCGCCACCGCGGATCGACGCGTCCAGGGTGGACGCCGACGCCAGGGTGTGACCCTTCAGGTCGTCGATCACCTGCGCCACGATGTGGCGGTTGGAACGAGTCACGACCAGGCGAGGACGCTCGGCGGTACCGGCGACCTTCTTGCGGATCCGGATGTGGCGACGCTTGATAGCGGCACGCTTGTAGGCGTCGCCCTTGAGGATCTTCTGCCCGTATGCCATGGCTTACTTACCCGCCTTTCCGACCTTGCGGCGGATGACTTCGCCCTCGTACTTGACGCCCTTGGCCTTGTACGGGTCGGGCTTGCGCAGCTTGCGGATGTTGGCCGCAACCTCGCCGACCTTCTGCTTGTCGATGCCCTCGACCGAGAAACGGGTCGGGGTCTCCACCTTGAAGGTGATGCCCTCGGGAGCCTCGACCGTGATCGGGTGGCTGTAGCCGAGGGAGAACTCCAGGTTCGAACCCTTGGCGACAACGCGGTAACCGACACCGCTGATCTCGAGCTTCTTCACGTAACCCTGGGTCACGCCGGTGATCATGTTCGCCACCAGCGTGCGGGACAGGCCGTGCAGGGCCTTGTTCTGACGCTCGTCGTTGGGGCGGGTGACGTTCAGCACGCCGTCCTCACCCTTGGCGATCTCGATCGGCGCCACGACGGTGTGGGTCAGCGAGCCCTTGGGACCCTTGACCGAGACCGTACGGCCGTCGATGGTGACGTCCACGCCGGCGGGAACCGCGATGGGGAGCTTGCCGATGCGCGACATAGCTGTTTCCTCCGTTCCCTTCCGCTACCAGACGTAGGCGAGGACTTCCCCACCCACGCCCTTCTTGCCGGCCTGCTTGTCGGTGAGGAGCCCGTGCGACGTGGAGATGATCGCCACGCCGAGGCCGCCGAGCACCTTCGGCAGGTTGGTGGACTTCGCGTACACCCGGAGACCGGGCTTGGAGATCCGCTTGATGCCCGCGATGGAGCGCTCACGGTTGGGGCCGAACTTCAGCTCCAGGACGAGGTTCTTGCCGACCTCGGCGTCCTCGACCTTCCAGCCCGTGATGAAGCCCTCCTGCTGGAGGATCTCCGCGATGTGCGACTTGATCTTCGAGTGCGGCATCGCCACGGAGTCGTGGTACGCCGAGTTCGCGTTCCGCAGACGCGTAAGCATGTCTGCGATCGGATCAGTCATGGTCATGAATTGGCCTTCGGCCTCTCTCGCCGGGGTTTCCTGGTGCGCCATCCCTCTCCCCGATCCGAGACGGGACGGGTGCGGCGCGGTGGACCTGCGGCGTAGTAAGTCGTGCGGGCGCGGCAGGCGCCCAACCCCACAAGCCTAAGGCATGGGGGGCCGGGCCCCTGCCGACCCAGTTGCTTACCGAGAGCCCTGTGAATCCCTGTTTGCGGGGACTACCAGGAGCTCTTGGTCACGCCCGGCAGCTCGCCACGGTGAGCCATCTCACGAAGGCACACGCGGCAGAGGCCGAACTTGCGGTACACGGAGTGCGGACGGCCGCAGCGCTGGCAGCGGGTGTAGCCACGCACACCGAACTTGGGCTTGCGAGCAGCCTTCGCGATGAGAGCCTTCTTCGCCATCTCGCTCACGCCTCCTTGAACGGGAAGCCGAGGTGACGGAGAAGGGCGCGGCCCTCTTCGTCGTTGGTCGCCGTGGTGACCACGGTGATGTCCATACCCCGGACACGGTCGATCTTGTCCTGGTCGATCTCGTGGAACATGACCTGCTCCGTGAGACCGAAGGTGTAGTTGCCACGGCCGTCGAACTGCTTGGGGGACAGGCCGCGGAAGTCGCGGATGCGCGGCAGCGCGAGCGACAGGGTGCGGTCCAGGAACTCCCACATGCGGTCGCCGCGGAGCGTGACGTGGGCACCGATCGGCTGACCCTCGCGCAGCTTGAACTGCGCGATGGACTTGCGGGCCTTGGTGACGGCCGGCTTCTGACCGGTGATCGTGGTGAGGTCGCGGATGGCGCCCTCGATCAGCTTGGAGTCGCGGGCGGCGTCGCCCACACCCATGTTGACCACGATCTTGACGAGGCCGGGAACCTGCATGACGTTCTCGTACGAGAACTCCTCACGCAGCTTGCCCGCGATCTCCTCGCGGTACTTCGTCTTGAGACGCGGAGTGGTGGTGGTAGCCATCAGATGTCCTCACCCGTCCGCTTGGCAACGCGGATCTTGTTGCCCTCGTCGTCGAAGCGGTAGCCGACGCGGGTCACGACCTTCTTGCCGTCCTTCTCCACGACCAGCTGAACGTTGCTGACGTGGATCGGGGCCTCGGTGGTCACGATCCCGCCGGCCTGCGAACCGCGAGCGGTCGGACCGGCCTTGGTGTGCTTCTTGACCCGGTTGACACCCTCGACCAGGACACGCTCCTCGCGCGGGTAAGCGGCGATGACCTTGCCCTGCTTGCCCTTGTCCTTGCCGGTGATGACCTGGACCAGGTCGCCCTTCTTGATCTTCATGCTCACAGCACCTCCGGCGCGAGGGAGATGATCTTCATGAACTTCTTCTCGCGCAGCTCACGGCCGACCGGGCCGAAGATACGGGTGCCACGAGGGTCGCCGTCGTTCTTGAGGATGACGGCGGCGTTCTCGTCGAAGCGGATGTACGAGCCGTCCGGACGGCGGCGCTCCTTGACGGTGCGAACGATGACCGCCTTGACGACGTCACCCTTCTTCACGTTGCCACCGGGGATCGCGTCCTTGACGGTGGCGACGATGACGTCACCGATGCCCGCGTAGCGGCGACCGGAGCCACCGAGTACACGGATGCAAAGGATCTCCTTCGCTCCCGTGTTGTCGGCGACGCGCAGTCGCGACTCCTGCTGGATCACGTCTATCTCCTGATCGTCTGCCGGTTCCCCAACGGGGCTGATGGATCAGCCCCGTTGGAGCCTGGCGGAACTACCCTGCGGGGTTTGCCCCGCAGGAGAATTACTTGGCCTTCTCGAGGATCTCGACGACGCGCCAGCGCTTCGTCGCGGACAGCGGCCGGGTCTCCATCAGGAGGACGCGGTCGCCGACACCCGCGGCGTTCTGCTCGTCGTGGGCCTTGAGCTTGTTCGTACGGCGGATGACCTTGCCGTACAGAGCGTGCTTGACGCGGTCCTCGACGGCGACGACGACGGTCTTGTCCATCTTGTCGCTGACGACAAGGCCCTCACGGGTCTTGCGGAAGCCGCGCGCTTCAGTGTTCTCAGTCACGTTGTTCTCGCTCATCAGGCGTTCTCCACCGTCTCGATGCCGAGCTCACGCTCACGCATGAGGGTGTAGATCCGGGCGATGTCCTTGCGGACCGCCTTGAGACGGCCGTGGTTCTCGAGCTGACCCGTGGCCGCCTGGAAGCGGAGGTTGAACAGCTCTTCCTTGGCCTCGCGGAGCTTCGTCAGAAGCTCTTCGTTGCCCAGCTCGCGCAGCTCGGACGCCTTGGTACCGGCCGACATCACGCTTCACCTGCCTCGCGCTTGACGATCTTGCACTTCATCGGCAGCTTGTGGGCCGCACGGGTCAGGGCCTCGCGCGCGATCTTCTCGTTGGGGTACGACAGCTCGAACATCACGCGTCCGGGCTTGACGTTGGCCACCCACCACTCCGGAGAACCCTTACCGGAACCCATGCGGGTCTCGGCCGGCTTCTTCGTCAGCGGGCGGTCCGGGTAGATGTTGATCCAGACCTTGCCACCACGCTTGATGTGGCGGGTCATGGCGATACGAGCCGCCTCGATCTGGCGGTTCGTCACGTACGCCGGGGTCAGCGCCTGGATGCCGTACTCGCCGAACGCAACCTGCGTGCCACCCTTGGACATGCCGTTGCGCTTGGGGTGGTGCTGCTTGCGGTGCTTGACCCTACGGGGGATCAGCATGGTGGTCAGGCCTCCGTTCCGGTGCTCTCAGCCGGAGCGGCGGCGGGCGCGTCGGCCTTGGGGGCCTCGGCAGCCGGAGCCTGCTGCTGCGGCTTGCGACCGCGCCGCTCGCCACCGCGGCCACCACGGGCCGGGCGGTCGGCGCCACCGCGGGCCGGGCGGTTGCCCGCACGGGCGGCGGCGTTCTCGGCGCGGACCTCGGCGATGTTCTTGACGTCGCCCTTGTAGATCCAGACCTTCACACCGATGCGGCCGAAGGTCGTCTTGGCCTCGAAGAAGCCGTAGTCCACGTTCGCGCGGAGCGTGTGCAGGGGCACACGGCCCTCGCGGTAGAACTCCGAGCGGGACATCTCGGCGCCGCCGAGGCGGCCACCGCACTGGATCTTGATGCCCTTGGCGCCCGCCTTCATCGCCGACTGCATGCTCTTGCGCATGGCGCGGCGGAAGGAGACGCGGGAGGAGAGCTGCTCGGCGACGGCCTGGGCCACGAGCTGAGCGTCGGTCTCGGGGTTCTTGACCTCGAGGATGTTCAGCTGGACCTGCTTGCCGGTGAGCTTCTCGAGGTCGCCGCGGATGCGGTCGGCCTCGGCGCCGCGGCGGCCGATGACGATGCCCGGACGAGCGGTGTGGATGTCCACACGCACACGGTCACGGGTGCGCTCGATCTCGACCTTGGAGATGCCGGCGCGCTCCATGCCGGACGTCATCATCCGACGGATGGCGACGTCTTCCTTGACGTAGTCCTTGTACAGCTTGTCGGCGTACCAACGCGACTTGAAGTCGGTCGTGACACCGAGCCGGAACCCGTGCGGGTTTACCTTCTGGCCCATTACCGGGTTCCTTCCTTGCTGCTGACGACCACGGTGATGTGGCTGGTCCGCTTGCGGATCCGGTAGGCACGGCCCTGGGCGCGCGGACGGAACCGCTTCAGGGTCGGGCCCTCGTCGACGTAGGCCTCGGAGATGAAGAGGCTGTCGACATCGGTGTGGTCGTAGTTGTGCGCGGCGTTGGCGATGGCGCTGTCCAGCACCTTGCCGACCGGCACGCTCGCGGCCTGCGGGGCGAAACGCAGGACCGCCTGAGCCTCCGTGGCGTCCATGCCACGGATGAGGTCCACCACACGGCGGGCCTTCATGGGCGTGACGCGGATGTACCGCGCCTGGGCCCTGGCTTCCATGGTTGTCCCTTCAGTGTTTGTCATTGGTCGTTTGCACCCCGCCTGTCAGCGGCGCTTCGACTTCCGGTCTTCCTTGACGTGGCCCCGGAAGGTGCGGGTCGGCGAGAACTCGCCGAGCTTGTGGCCGACCATCGACTCGGTGACAAACACCGGGATGTGGGTCTTGCCGTTGTGCACCGCGATCGTGTGGCCGAGCATGGCCGGGACGATCATCGAGCGGCGGGACCAGGTCTTGATGACGTTCTTGGTACCGGCTTCGTTCTGGGCGTCCACCTTCTTGATCAGGTGGTCGTCGACGAAGGGTCCCTTCTTCAAGCTACGAGGCATCTCAACCCGTCCTTAGCGCTTCTTGTTCGTCTTGCGGCGGCGGACGATGTACTTGTTCGACGCCTTCTTGGGCGAACGAGTACGGCCTTCCTTCTGGCCCCACGGGGACACCGGGTGGCGACCACCGGAGGTACGGCCCTCACCACCACCGTGCGGGTGGTCCACCGGGTTCATGACCACACCACGCACGCTCGGGCGGACACCCAGCCAGCGCTTGCGGCCGGCCTTGCCCCAGTTGATGTTGCTCTGCTCGGCGTTGCCGACCTCGCCGACGGTGGCGCGGCAGCGGACGTCGACCAGGCGGATCTCACCGGACGGCATGCGGAGGTGGGCCATGGTGCCCTCCTTCGCGAGCAGCTGCACCGAGGCGCCGGCGGAGCGGGCGAACTTGGCGCCGCCGCCGGGACGCAGCTCGATGGCGTGCAGCGTCGTACCGACCGGGATGTTGCGCAGGGCAAGGTTGTTGCCCGGCTTGATGTCGGCCCCGGGGCCGTTCTCGACGCGGTCGCCCTGCTTCAGGTCGCGCGGCGCGAGGATGTAGCGCTTCTCGCCGTCCGCGTAGTGCAGGAGCGCGATGCGCGCGGTGCGGTTGGGGTCGTACTCGATGTGCGCGACCTTCGCCGGCACGCCGTCCTTGTCGTGACGACGGAAGTCGATCACGCGGTAGGCGCGCTTGTGGCCACCGCCCTGGTGGCGGACGGTCACACGACCGGAATTGTTACGGCCGCCCTTGCTGTGCAGGGGACGGACCAGCGACTTCTCCGGCGTGGACCGCGTGACCTCGACGAAGTCGGCGACGCTGGAGCCACGACGGCCCGGAGTCGTCGGCTTGTACTTGCGGATACCCATTTCTCAGTCCTCGTCCGATATCGAACGATCCTGACCGCTTACGCGGTCGGACCGCCGAAGATGTCGATACGGTCGCCCTCGGCGAGGGTCACGATCGCGCGCTTGGTGGCCGCACGCTGGCCGAAGCCGGTGCGGGTCCGCTTGCGCTTGCCGATGCGGTTGATCGTGTTGACCCCGGTGACCTTGACCGAGAAGACCGACTGCACGGCCTCCTTGATCTGGGTCTTGTTGGCACGCGGGTCGACGAGGAACGTGTACTTGTTCTCGTCGATGAGCGCGTAGCTCTTCTCGGACACGACCGGCTTGAGCAGCACGTCACGGGGGTCCGTGTACGCCTTGCTCGCCGGGGTGACGACGGTGTTCTTGCCCTCGGTGGCGTGGCGGCGCGCCTTGGCTACGCGCGCCTCCTTCGCCTTCTTGGCCGCCTTGGAGGCGATGGAGGGGTGACGGGCAGCCATCAGGCCTCGCTCCCTTCGTTGTCGTTGGCCTTGTTCGGGCCGGCGACGAAGGACTCGAAAGCGGCCTTGGTGAAGACCACGTCGTCCGAGACGAGAACGTCGTACGTGTTCAGCTGGCCCGGCTCCAGGATGTGGACCTGGGGCAGGTTGCGGGCGGACAGCCACGCGGCCTCGTCGGCGCGGTCGACGACCAGGAGCAGGTTCTTGCGCTCGCTGATCTTGCCGAACAGGCTCTTGGCGGCCTTCGTGGAGGGGGTCTCGCCCTCGATCACGCCGGTGACGACGTGGATGCGGTTGTGGCGGGCCCGGTCGGTGAGGGCGTGGCGCAGGGCCGCGGCCTTCATCTTCTTCGGGGTCCGCTGCGAGTAGTCGCGCGGCTGGGGGCCGTGGACGATGCCACCGCCGGCGAACTGCGGCGCGCGGGTCGAACCCTGGCGGGCGCGACCGGTGCCCTTCTGGCGGTACGGCTTCTTGCCGCCACCACGGACTTCACCGCGCGTCTTGGTCTTGTGGGTGCCCTGGCGGGCGGCGGCCAGCTGCGCGACGACGACCTGGTGGATCAGCGGAACGCTGACCTTCTCAACGCCGAAGATCTCCGCGGGGAGCTCGACGGTACCGGCCTTGTCGCCCGCCGGCGAAAGGATGTCAACAGTGCTCATCGGTTACCTCAGGCCCCCTTGGCCGCGGTGCGGACCAGGACGAGGCCGCCGTTCGGACCGGGAACCGCGCCCTTGATGAGCAGCAGACCCTTCTCCGCGTCAACGGCGTGGACGGTCAGGTTCTGGGTGGTGACCCGCTCGTTGCCCATGCGACCCGCCATGCGCAGGCCCTTGAACACACGGCCCGGGGTGGCGCAGCCACCGATGGAGCCGGGAGAGCGGTGCTTGCGCTGGGTACCGTGCCCGGCGCCGAGGCCACCGAAGTTGTGGCGCTTCATGACACCGGCGAAGCCCTTGCCCTTGCTCTTGCCGGTCACGTCGACCTTCACGCCGGCCTCGAACACCTCGGCGGTGACTTCCTGGCCGAGCGTGTACTCGGAGGCGTCCGACGTGCGGATCTCGACGAGGTGACGACGGGGGGTGACGTCGGCCTTGGCGAAGTGGCCCTTGAGGGGCTTGTTCACCTTGCGCGGGTCGATCTCGCCGAAGGCGATCTGGACGGACTCGTAGCCGTCGACGTCGTTCGTGCGGACCTGGGTGACGACGTTCGGCCCGGCCTTGACGACGGTGACCGGGACGACACGGTTGTTCTCGTCCCACACCTGCGTCATACCGAGCTTCTCGCCCAGGATGCCCTTGATCTGCTTAGCCATCTCTTCAGATCACCGGCCTCAGAGCTTGATCTCGATGTCGACACCGGCCGGGAGGTCGAGTCGCATCAGAGAGTCAACGGTCTTGGGGGTCGGGTCGAGGATGTCGATCAGGCGCTTGTGCGTGCGCATCTCGAAGTGCTCGCGCGAGTCCTTGTACTTGTGCGGCGACTTGATGACGCAGTACACGTTCTTCTCAGTGGGCAGCGGCACCGGGCCCGCGACCGACGCACCAGTGCGGGTCACCGTCTCGACGATCTTCTTCGCCGAGGAGTCGATGACCTCGTGGTCGTAGGCCTTGAGCCGGATGCGGATCTTCTGTCCCGCCATGGCTACTTCGTAGTCCTGTCTCTCATAACGCTCTGGAACCCGGAGCGGCTCCCCTCGTTCTCCGACCCACGCGGTCGGGCGTGTCGCGGTCCCGCTGACATGAATGTCCCTTGTTCGAACACCCCTGCGGGATTGGACACGGTCCTACCAGAACCGCGGGCCGGGGGCGAAAGGCCCACCGGGCGCCTGGTCGGCGCCGCACTCACGCTTCCCGGAAGATTCCCGTACGTCCGCCCCTGATCAGGGACGACGAGTACTGTGGGACTCGCTTCCGGTCCTCCCGGCGGGAGGCGCGCAGCATCAACACTCGACCGAGCAACTCGGACAGTCTGCCACAGCGGGCGGGGGACTGGCCAATCGAGCGGAAAAGATTACCCCGGAGGTGGCGCGGGTCAAACCCACCCGCCGACCGGTCCGCAAGGTTCCGCGGCAGTTCGGCGTCTTCGCGGTGGCGGGGAAGTGGGCGCGCTGGAAGTCCTCCAGGGGGCCCGGCGGGTGTCACGGGCCGGATCCCCCCTCCAGCGGCACGCACGGCGTGGAGCGGGAGCCCGCCCGGTCCGGGCCTGTCGGAACTGCTCGGGCGCGACGTCGAAGCGGCGGTTCGCCGCGCCGGCGCCCGGGCCCACCCGGCCGGGCCTGCGGAGAAGCCGTGCGCGTCCCGCCGGTACGCCCCCTCCCGCCCGGCGCGCCCCTCCGCCGTACCGCCCCGGCGGG
>NZ_MSGP01000238.1 GCF_002078235.1 Streptomyces viridosporus | reverse complement strand
GACCCCCACGACCCCCACGACACGGAGCCGGACCCGGCCGTGCCCGTCCCGCCGCCCGCCGACGGGGCCGGGGAGGCCGGCCGATGACCCGCACCGTGCCGGGCCGCACCGATCACGTGGTCGTCGTGGGGGCCGGGCTGGCCGGGCTGTCGGCCGCCCTGCACCTGCTGGGCGCGGGCCGCCGCGTCACCGTCGTCGAACGGGACCCGCTGCCCGGAGGGCACGCCGGCCGCATGGAGCTGGACGGCTACCGGATCGACACCGGCCCCACCGTGCTGACCATGCCCGACCTGGCCGACGAGCCGTTCGCCGCCGTCGGCGACAGCCTGCGCGAGCGCGTGGACCTGATCCCGCTGCACCCGGCCTACCGGGCCCGTTTCGCCGACGGGAGCGCCCTCGACGTGCACACCGGTGCCGAGGCGATGGCCACCGAGGTCGAGCGCTTCGCCGGGGCCGCCGAGGCCGCGGGCTACCTGCGGCTGCGCGGCTGGCTGGAACGGCTCCACCGCGCCCAGATGCGCCGCTTCATCGACGCCAACTTCGACTCCCCCCTGGGCCTGCTGAACGCCGACCTCGCACGGTTGGCGGCGCTCGGCGGGTTCGGGCGGCTGGACGCGCGCATCGGGCGGTTCCTGCGGGACGAGCGGCTGCGCCGCGTCTTCTCCTTCCAGGCCCTCTACGCGGGCGTCCCGCCGGCCCGGGCCCTGGCCGCGTACGCCGTCATCGCCTACATGGACACCGTCGCCGGCGTGTACTTCCCGCGGGGCGGGATGCACGCGCTGCCGCGGGCCATGGCGGACGCCGCCGCCGACGCGGGCGCCGAACTGCGGTTCGACCACGAGGTGACCCGGCTGGAGCGCTCCGGCGGACGGATCACCGCCGTCGTCACCGACCGGGGCCGCGTCCCCTGCGACGCGGTCGTCCTCACCCCCGACCTGCCCGTCGCCTACCGGCTGCTCGGCCGCGCGCCACGGCGTCCGGTGCGGCTGCGGCACTCCCCGTCCGCGGTCGTGCTGCACCTGGGCACCGACCGGACCTGGCCGGACCTGGCGCACCACACCCTCTCCTTCGGCGCCGCCTGGCACGCCACCTTCGACGAGCTCACCCGCACCGGCCGGCTGATGAGCGACCCGTCGCTGCTCGTCACCCGGCCCACCGCCACCGACCCGTCCCTCGCCCCGCCGGGCCGCCATCTGCACTACGTCCTCGCCCCGTGCCCCAACACCGCCGTCGGGCCGGGCGCCGCCGAGTGGGCCGACCTCGCCCCCCGCTACCGGGACGGGCTGCTGCGCGAGCTCCAGCGGCGCGGCCTGGACGGCATCGCCTCCGCGATCGAGACGGAGTGCCTGGTCACCCCCGCCACCTGGCACGACCGGGGACACGCCGCCGGCACGCCGTTCTCGGCGGCCCACACCTTCGCCCAGACGGGTCCGTTCCGGCCCCGCAACCTGGTCCGCGGCACCGAGAACGCCGTCCTGGCCGGCTGCGGCACCACCCCCGGCGTCGGGGTGCCGACCGTGCTGCTGTCCGGGAAGCTGGCCGCGGCGCGGATCACCGGCGGACCGAAACGCCCCCGTACCTCACCCACCCGTACCCAGGAGGCCTCCGTATGACCGCTCGGGAACTCGACGCGGCGGGCGTCACCGATCCGGTGCTGCGCGAGGCCTACGACCGGTGCCGCCGGCTCAACGCCCGGCACGGCAGGACGTACTTCCTCGCCACCCGGCTCCTGCCCGTCGAACGCCGGCCGGCCGTGCACGCCCTGTACGGCTTCGCCCGCTGGGCCGACGACATCGTCGACGCGCTCGGCACCGGGGCCGGCGCCGCGCGCCGCGACGCCGAACTGTCCGCGCTCCAGCGGGAACTGGAGGAGGGCCTGCGGGACGGCGGCAGCGGCGAGCCGGTAGTGCGCGCCCTCGCCGACACGGCGCGCCGGTACGGCATCGACCCCGGCCACTTCGCCGACTTCATGGCCGCCATGCGCTCCGACCTGGTGGTCACCGACTACGCCACCTACGCGGACCTGCGCCGGTACATGCACGGTTCCGCGGCGGTGATCGGGCTGCAGATGCTGCCGGTCCTGGGCACGGTCGTGCCGCGCGAGGAGGCCGCGCCGCACGCGGCCGCCCTCGGGGTGGCCTTCCAGCTGACCAACTTCCTGCGCGACGTGGGCGAGGACCTGGACCGGGGACGCGTGTACCTGCCCGCGGACCTGCTCGCCGCGCACGGCGCCGACCGGCCGCTGCTGCAGTGGAGCCGGGACACCGGACGCCGCGACCGGCGGATCACCGCGGCGCTGAAGGAGTTCGAGGCGCTGACGCGGGGCGTGTACCGGGAGGCGGCGCCCGGACTCGGGATGCTCGACCCGGTCTCCCGCCCCTGCATCCGCACCGCGTTCGTGCTGTACGGCGGCATCCTGGACGCCGTGGCCCGGGACGGGTACGCGGTGGTCCACCGCCGTGCGGTGGTCCCCCGCCGGCGGCGTGCCGCGGTCGCCGCCGACGGGCTGGCCCGGGTGGTCGCCGCCCGGCTGCGCACCCGCGGCGCCGGCCGGCGCCCGGACGTCCCCCGGCTCGTCCCCTGCGACGGGCCGTACCTGCCGGTTCCCGAGGAGGTCGCGTGACCACCGGATCCACGGGCGGGCGCAGGCGCCTGCCCCTGTCCCTGCGCAGGCGCGCGGTGCCGTGGGAGCGGCAGCGCCCCACCTGGCGCGCGGCACGGCCCGCCGTGATCGCCGAGGCGCTGAAGCGGGCCCAGGCGCGCCCGTCGGGCAACTGGTACGTCGTGGGGGCCTCCCGCGACCTGCGCGGCGACCGCCCGCTGGCGCGCACCGTGGCGGGGCAGGAGGTGGTGGTCTGGCGGGACGCCGGCGGCCGTGCGGTCGCCGGACCCGGCGTCTGCCCCCACCTGGGGGCGCCCCTGCGGGACAGTCCCGTGCGCTGCGGCACCCTGGTGTGCCACTGGCACGGACTCGCCCTGGACGGCGGCCCCTTCGCGGGCTGGGAGCCGTTCCCGGCGCACGACGACGGCGTCCTGGCGTGGGTACGGCTGGACGCGGTGGGCGGCGAGGCGCCGCTGGACGCTCCGGTGGTGCCGCGGCGGCCCGCTCCGGCGCGGGCCCTGTCGTCCGTGTACACCGGGGTGGGGACCTGCGAGCCCGAGGACGTGGTGGCCAACCGCCTGGACCCCTGGCACGGGGCCTGGTTCCACCCCTACTCGTTCGTCGACCTCACGGTGGTCGGTTCGCCGGGCGGTCCGGACACGGACGGGGACGGGGACGCCTTCACCGTGGACGTGTCCTTCAAGGTCGCGGGACGGTTGGTGGTGCCGGTGCGGGCGGTGTTCACCGCGCCGGAACCGCGCACGGTCGTCATGCACATCACCGAGGGCGAAGGGGTGGGGTCCGTCGTCGAGACGCACGCCACTCCCCTGGGGCGGGACGACCGGGGACGGCCTCGCACGGCGGTCGTCGAAGCGGTGGTGGCGGCCTCCGAGCGCCCGGGGTTCGCCGTCGCGCGGGGTGCGGCTCCGCTGCTGCGTCCGCTGGTGCGGGCCGCGGCCGGACGGCTGTGGCGTGACGACCTGGCCTACGCCGAACGGCGCTGGGCGCTGCGCTCCACGGGGCGTTTCCCGGGCTGACCGCCGCGGGCGCCCGTCCGCGGTCAGGCGTCCTCGCGGGCGGACGCCCGGTCGGCCTCCCCTCCGGCACCCAGGGGCCCGGTGTACCGCAGGGGGTCCACGGCCTCCAGGCGGGGCAGCTCCCGGCGGGCCACCCGCAGCACGACGGGCGGCAGCGCGGCCCGTCCCGCCTGCGCCAGGCGCAGCCACCGGGGCACGTACACGGCCGTGCTCCGGCGTTCCACGGCCGTTCCGAGCCGGGCGGCGACCTCGTCCACCGGGTACACGCGCCGGGCCGGCGGCGGCATGTGGCCGCGCAGCTCCCGCAGGACCGGGTAGCGGTCCGCGTCGCGGATCATGTCGGTGTCGGTCCAGTTCAGGTAGCCGATGCCCACGGCCACGCCGTGGTGCGCGACTTCGGCGCGCAGGGAGTGGGTGAACGCCTCCACGCCCGCCTTGGAGGCGCAGTAGGCGCTCATCATCGGCGCGGCGCCGATCGAGGCCAGCGAGGCGATCTGGAGGTAGTAGCCCTTCGTCGCCAGCAGGTCCGGCAGGAAGGCGCGGGCCGTCGCCGCGCTGCCGGACAGGTTGACGTCGATGACGCGCCGCCACTGGACGGGGTCGGAGGTGGCGAACGGGCCGCCCTCGGCGACCCCCGCGTTGGCCACGACGGCGGAGGGGGTGCCCAGACGGGTCCGGACCAGCTCGGCGGCCCGGGCCAGGGCGGCCTCGTCGGTGACGTCGACCTCGTGGGCGAGGGCCGCCGTGGGCAGGTCGTCCGCCACCGCCTCCAGGCGCTCCCGCTCGTGGCCGAGCAGCGCCAGCCGGGCGCCGCGCCGGGACAGGTCGCGGGCCAGGGCCGCTCCGACGCCGCGTGCGGCGCCGGTCACCACGACGGTGCGACGGCGAAGTGGGCTGTCCTTCATCGGCCGTTCCCTTCGGGGTCAGTCCCGGTCGGGGCGGTTGCGCTCCTCGGCGCGGGTCCCGGTCTCCGGGGCGGTCTCGGGGCGGGCGGTGTGGTCGGGGTGGCCGACGGTGCGGCGGGCCTCCTTCATCTCGGCCTCGTAGAGGTGGTCCCGGCCCTCGGCCAGTTCCTCGACGGCGGCCCGTTCGAGTTCCCTGAACGGCTGGTAGTACGTGGCGTCGTAGGCCTCGACGATCTGGAACGTCCAGTGGCCGGGGATCACGTTGCGGCCCAGCACCTGGGTGCGCACCGTCTCGGCCCAGTCCGGGTGCCCGGCCTTGTGCAGCAGTTCGACCGCCCGGTCCAGTTCCAGGTCGGCGGTGCCGGTGAGCTGGTGGAAGCTGTAGAGGTGGCCCCGGGCGCGCTCGGTGGTCTCCAGCGCCTTCGACAGCGATCCGAGTGCCTCCACCATCTCGTCGCTGACGCCCTCGGGGCGCCGGTGGGCGTGGTCGGGGCCGTCGTCGTGTCGGGTCATCGTCTCGTCTCCGCCTGTGGTCGATGGTGTGGTCCCGCACCCGTCGGCGGGTGCGTCCCGGCCGGTGGTCCGTGCGACGGCCGTCCGCCCCGGCGCGCCGGTCATCCGCCGCCGGTCCGGTCGGCCGGGCCCGGCGTCCTGCGGCCGGTGCGGTCGCGGCGGGCCAGCAGCCGCTGCGCCCGGACCACGCCCGGGGCCCGGTGCCGGCGCAGCGCGGCACGCGCGGCGTTGGCGCCCGGTGCGCCGTGGACGCCGCCGCCCGGGTGGGCGCCGGCGGAGGCCAGGTACAGGCCCTTCACGGGTGTCTCCGGGCGCCCGGTGCCGGGGGTCGGGCGGAAGAACAGCTGCTGGTGGAGGGCCGCGGTGCCGCCGTTGATGGCGCCGCGGACCAGGTTCCGGTCGAGGGACTGGAGCGTCGGCGGGGCGAGGATGCGCCGGGCCCGGATCCGGGCCCGGAAACCGGGCGCGAAGCGTTCGACCTGACGCTCGACGCGGTCGGCCATGATCTCCTGTTCCTTGGCGCCCCAGGCTCCGGTGAGCCCCTCGTCGCCCGCGTCGCCGACGACGTCGTGGGGCACGTGGGTGTAGGCCCACGCGGACTCGGTGCCCTCGGCAGAGCGGGTCGGGTCCGAGGTCGTCATCTGGCCGAACAGGGAGAAGGGGCGGTCGGGGATCCGGCCCATGGCCAGTTGGGCCGCGAAGCGGGTGAGCTCGTCGATGCCGTCCGAGAGGTGGACCGTGCCGGCGCCCGCGGCCTGCTCGCACTGCCAGGGCACCGGGCCGTCGAGCGCCCAGTCCACCTTGAAGGTGGCGAAGTCCCACTGGAAACGCCGCAGGTCGGACAGCAACTGGGCGGGGAGGTGCCCGGGTTCGACGAGTTCGCCGTACAGGGCGGGCACGGCCACGTCCGCGAGCACCGCGCGGCCGGCCGCGACCGTCTCGCCGCCGGCCGTGCGCACTCCCACGGCCCGGCCGCCGCGCACGACGATCCGGTCGACCCGCTGCCCGCAGCGCAGCTCGCCGCCGCGCGCCCGCAGGCGGCGCACCAGGGCATCGGTGAGGGCGCCGGAGCCGCCGGCCGGGACGGGGAAGCCGTAGGTCTGGCCGAGCATCGACATCAGCCAGCCGAAACCGCCGCTGCCCGCGGCCTCCGGTGCCAGGTCGGCGTGGAGCGCGTTGCCGGCCAGCAGCAGTCCGCCGCCCTCCCCCCGGAACTCCTCCTCCGCCAGCCGGCGCACGGGCAGCACCAGGGTGCGCGCCGTGCGCAGTCCGCCCGTGCCGCGCAGCCGGACGGCCAGCCGGGCGGTGGAGCGGACCGGCGGGAACGGGGTGAACAGGGCGTCCAGGAGGTCCGGGCGCAGGCGCTGCCACATGTCGTGCAGCCGGCGCCAGGCGGCTCCGTCGCCCGGTGCGAAGGCCTCCAGGGAGTCGGCGGTGACGTCGACGCTGCGGTCGAGCACCGCGCACCTGCCGTCGCTCAGCGGGTGGGCGACGACGTGCGGGGCGTGGCTCCAGCGCAGCCCGTGGTCCTCCAGGCCCAGTCCGGCCACGACCGGGGAGGCGGCGGCGAGCGGGTAGAAGGAGCTGCACAGGTCGCTGACGAAACCGGGGTCGACGCCCCGGTCGTGGCGCACCGCGCCGCCGGGTTCGGGCTGCTCCTCCAGCACCCGGACGCTCCAGCCGGCGTCGGCCAGCAGGTTCGCCGCGACCAGCCCGTTGGGGCCGGCCCCGATCACCACGGCGTCAGGCACGGGCCCCTCCCGCACCGGGCTTCGGCGGCACGACCCCGCCCAGGGGGCGGCGTCGCTCCTCCTGCGCGGCCTCGGCCTCGCAGAGCTTCGTCAGCCGGGCGAGCATGGCGCGGTGGCGGACCTGGAGCAGGGCCTCCACCGCCATGTTGTGCATCCGGCCGCCCACTCCCCGCAGGGGGTGCTCGTCCACGACCACCAGGCAGTGGTCGCCCCAGGGCTTGACCTCGATGGCGATGCGGGCCGAGCCGAGCGGACCGGCCTTGGCCTCGAGCTCCAGGTCCCTGCCCGTCTCGCAGCGCCGGACGACCGTCTCGTTGGTCAGGGACAGAGGGCCGAAGCGCACCTCGTACCGGATCGCCGAGCCGACCTGCGGCCACTGTCCCCGCACCGGCTCCGACGATGAGGTGCCCACCACCCACTGCGCGTAGCGGGTGCCGTCCTCGAGGACGGACCAGACGGTCTGCGGGCTCGTTCTGATCAGATGGTTACGGACCGCCACTTAGTCCTCCCGTGTCCGACGGCGACCCCGGCACCCGGTGCCGGTCAGCTCTGAGTGCCCCTTGTGGGACGTGTCAAGCAGCGGTGGCGCCAGGAGGTGCGGGCCGGCGGTGCGGTGCCGGTGTCACGCCGGGTCGCGGGGCGGGGTCAGGGCCCAGCGGATGGTCGCGGTGACGGCGGTGCCCAGCGGACGGACGCACACGCCCTCGGCCGGGGGCACCCGGGGCAGCCACAGCGCGCGGGAGGCCCAGGTCGGCAGCAGGGACACGGCGTTGGCGGCGAGGACCCCGTACGGCAGCCGGGCGAGGAGCGGAACGGGCGGGTGGAACAGCAGGAAGCGGGCCGTGCCGCGCGCCTCGGGGGTCGCGCGCAGCTCGGCGCGGTAGGCGGTCAGCCGCTCGGCGAGTTCGGCGCGGTCGACCGGAGGATCGGGCACGCCGAGCGCGGTGGCGACGCGCGCCATGTCGGCGACGTACCCGTCGCAGCCCTCGTCGTCCAGGGGGCGGGCGCCGTAGCGCTGGTGGGCGCGCAGGAAGCAGTCGACCTCCGCCACGTGCACCCAGCACAGCAGACGGGGGTCGGCGGCCCGGTACTCCTCGCCGTCGGCGGTGGTGCCGCGCACCGTGTCGTGGACGGTCCGTACCCGGTCGACGGCCCGCTGGGCGTCCGTGGCGGTCCCGTAGGTGGTGACGGCCAGGAAGGCGCTGGTCCGCTGCAGGCGGCCCCAGGGGTCGCCGCGGAAGCCGGAGTGTCCGGCGACGGCGGCCATGGCCAACGGGTGGAGCGACTGGAGCAGCAGGGCCGCCAGTCCGCCGGTGAACATCGAGGCGTCCCCGTGCACCCTTCTGATCGGCCGCTCGGGTCCGAACCAGCGCGGGCCGGGGGTGCCGTGGATGCGCGCGCGGCGGGCGGGGCCGTCCGGCCCGGCCACCCGGGAGAAGATCGCGTGGCCGATGCGGCCGCGCAGCGCCGATTCGCCTTCGGTCAGGAGTCCCATGGCCGCTCCGCCCTCCTCACGTCCGCGACGACCGGTCGACGCGGCGCCCTACGGCTGCCTCTGCCCCGTCCCCCGTCCGGTACCGGTACCCAGGGCGGGCGGTTCGTCCACGTCACGGCCGCCACAGGCACGGCCCCGTGCGCTCAGGGGACGTCGCCCCGCCAGTCGAACACCCGGCCGTCCGTGCCGCGGGGCGCGTAGAACGCGCGTCCGCCCGCGCCGTAGCGGCCTATCTCGGTGGGCAGGCCGACGCCGTGTCTCAGTTCCGTGTCGCTGCGGTCGGTGACGTCCAGCAGGAGGCCGTCCAGCGGCCCGCCCGCCAGCTCCACGTACGCTCGCCCGTCGCGCGGCCCGGGGTCGTCGTGGTCCGCCCCGTAGACCCGGCCGCGCATGAACTCCAGTTCGTCCATGTCCGGCAGGATGGCATCCCCCACTGACAACCGGCCGGCCCTACGCGTCCGCCCCGCCGGTGCCCGCCGCCCAGGGCCGCCGTGCCGGGTCGGCGCTCCAGGCGAGCAGGTCGCCGCGGTCCACGCAGGTGATCCCGCACTGCTCGGCGTACTCCAGGGCCGGTGCGGTGAAGTCGCCGGTGGTGACGACGAGGGCGACGTCCGCCTCGTGGACGGTGAAGCAGGTGCCGCCGAACCGCTGCAGGTCCTGTGAACCGACCTTGTTGTCGTCGCCGTAGCGCTTGCACTGGATGACCAGGCGGTGGCCCCCGGGGGACAGCCCCACCACGTCGGCGCCCAGGTCACCGGCTCCGCCGACGACCCGCACGTCCGAGCAGCCGTCGCGCACGCACAGGGCCGCTATCGCCTCCTCGAACTCCTCGGGGCTCAGGGCGTCGTAGTCAAGGACACCGGAGATACCGGGGACGCCGGGCGCGTCGACCGCGGGGAGGGCGCCCTCCCCGTACGGTCCGGTGGGGGCCGGGGCGGCGGACGGGGCCGACGCGGGCGCGTCCAGGGCGTCGAGTGCCGTCGTCGTGCCCTGCTCCAGGGCCTCGCCGGCCCGGCGGGCGATCCTCGCCGCGGACAGCCTCCGTCGTCTGCGCCCGTGGGCCAGGACGACCGCGACGGCCACGCACAGCAGGACGACGCCCCACACCGGGCGCCGCTGCACGACCCCGGCCAGCGCGCGCACCGCGAGGCCCGCGGCGACCAGGGCCGCGGCGAGCAGGGCGAAGGACATGGCGGTCGCACGCAGGTCGAAGCGGCGCCCGCGGCTCAGCGGACGCGTACGGCGCTCGGACATGGTCACCGTGGTGGTTCCTCTCTGTGCGGTCGGCGCGAAGCGCGTCCCGGGGTCGCGGGACCCCGGGACGATCACTCACGCCGTCTGCCCGGGATCGGACCGTTCACCGGCGTGCCGCACACGGGGGCGGGGCCCCCGCTGCCGCGGGGGCCCCGCCCGGATGGGACATCACTGGGGCATCGCCCCTGCGCACGAGCCGTCAGTGCCGGAAGACGTCCTTCGTCTTCTCCTTCGCCTGCCGCGCGTCGCCCTTGGACTGCTCGGCCCGGCCCTCGGCCTCGAGCCGCTCGTTCCCGAGCACGCGACCGGCCGCTTCCTTGGCCTTGCCCTTGGCCTGTTCCGTCTTCGCCTTGGCCTTCTGGTCCTCAGCCACTCTGTTCACTCCCGACGATGTCCGTGTGCGTTTCCCGTCGTCGTTCGGGTGGCCCGCGGCGCGCTTCGCAAACCTGCGGCACCGGGGGGTGCGACCGGAACGGGCGTGCCAGGATGGGGAGAATGATCCGGACCGCATCGACGGGAAGGCGGACGGTGGACTGGCGGAACTTCGCTCAGCAGATGGCCTCCCTGGCCCGTGATCTCCTGGCCGAGCAGACGCTCGACGCCACCCTGGAGCAGATCACGGGATCGGCGGTGGAACTCGTCGAGGGCTGCGACGCCGCCGGGATCCTCGTCCTCAAGGGGAACCGGGTGAGTTCGCTGGCCCCCACCGATCAGCGCGTGATCGACAGCGACCGTCTCCAGGAGCGCCTGCAGGAGGGGCCCTGCTTCGAGGCGGCCCGGCCCGGCAACGACGAACGGGTCTTCCGCATCCCCGACCTCACCCGGCCCGCCGGACGCTGGCCGCGCTACGTGCCCGGCGCCCGGGAGCTGGGGATGGGCAGCATGATGGGGTTCCTGCTGTACACGCGGGAGGAGGAGCTGGGGGCCCTCAACATGTACGCGTACGAGCCCGGGGCGTTCACCGAGGACAGCGAGACGGCCGGGTGGCTGCTGGCGTCCCATGCGGCGGTCGCCTTCTCCAGCGCCCTGAACGACGCCCAGCTGCAGGAGGCCATCGCCACCCGGCACATGATCGGCGAGGCGATGGGCATCCTGATGGGGCGCCACCGCATCACCGAGGACCAGGCCTTCGAGATCCTGCGCACCCAGTCGCAGCGCACGAACACCAAGCTGCGCGACGTGGCCCGCCGGATCTGCGAGACCGGCACCGCGGAGCGGTGAGCGCGGCCCACCCGGACGGGCGCCCGCGCGACGCGGGCGCCCCGGCGTTCCCGGCGGGCGCGCTCAGCTCCCGTCGGTCCAGGAGTGGGCGACGTCGATCACGATGCGGTCCTGGAGTTCCAGGACCCGGAAGGGCAGGCGTGCGCGCACTCCGAGGCCGACCTGGGTCTCGCCCTCGAAGCTGCCGGCGAACCGGGCGTCCCTGAAGGTGCGGTACCCGGTGAGGTCCACGCCCGGCAGGGGGTGTCCGGCCCGCGCGGGGTAGGTGGGCTCACCGGTCTCGGGGGCGTAGGCGGGCGCGGCCACCCGCACCTCCAGCACGGCACCGCCGGCGACGGGAACGGGACGACCCGATCCGTCCTGGTACAGACGGTCGACGTACCGGACGGAGTAGCCGAGGCGGTCGGCGCCGGGCAGGTCCACGACCATCCGGTCGTGGCAGTCGTGGCGGCCGGTCCTGATGTCGCGCACCGGCGTGGCCGTGGCGTCGCCGTCGGTCTTGGCCTGGCTCCCCCAGCCGGTGGGGCACGCCGCGGCGCGGGCGGCGGCGGCCGGGACCGCCGCCGTGCCCAGCACGGTGCCGACGAGCACGACTGCCGCACAGATCGTTCTGGTTCGCATCATTTCTGCCCCCTGGGCTCGCATCGTTCTGGTATCGGGTGAGACGACCGGGTTCGCCCGAAGGTTGCGCTGTTCCCGTCGGGTCCTCGCGCGGCGGGGACGGCCGGGGCGACGGCCGGCCGCGGGAGGCGGGCGCATCCGCCGCGCCGGAGCGGCCCGCATGGCACATCCTGGTGGGAAGCGAACGATGTCCCGTGCGTCCGCACCGGGAGGACGCGAGATGGATGAGTCAGCCGCCGTACCGCGCGGAGAGCGGCCGGCGGACGTGCTCGGCCGGGGCGCGCAAGGGGACCGGACCGGGGGCGCGGCACGGATCGAGGACGCGCTCGCGGGGCCCGTGGTGGCGGCGGTCGAGGACCTCGGGGGGTACGGCGGACTGGTGTACCTGCGCTCGCGCGACCGGCGCTCGCTGGTGCTCTGCGTGGTGACCGGCGTCCCGCGGGCGCTGCTGACGTCCTGGTGGCGGGTGCCGGTGAGCGGCGCGATGCCGGTGGCGGAGGTGTACCGCGCGGAGGAGGGCCTGTGGCTGCCGGACGAGCGGGCGACGATGCTGCGCTTCCCGCAGTTCACCGCCGCGCTGCCGTATCCGTTCGCCTCGGCCTACTGCCCCGTGCGGGTCGACGGTGAGCCCGTGGGCGTCCTGGCCGTGCTGCGTTCGGCCGCCCGGGAGCCGGTGGGCGAGCAGGCGGTGCGGGCCGCGCTGGACGCCGCCGCGCGGGACATGGAGGAGCGCCTGACCGAGTTCGCCCGCCGGGTGCCCGGCCGGACGGGCCCGGACGCCGTCGCGTACGGGATCGAGTACGACGACCAGCCGGTCGGCGTGCGGCTGCCCACACCGCCGGTCCCGGCCCTCAGGGTCGGCATGGTCGAGTGGGACCTGGACGGCGACCGGTGGACCGGGGACGACGACGCGCTGAGCCTGCTGGGCGTCGCCCCGGAGGACTTCGGCGGCACCACGGCGGAGGTCGAGTCCCGGGTGAGTCCGGACGACCTGCACGAACTGCGGGCGAGCCGCCGGGAGGCGGCGGCCACCGGCCAGGTCAGGTCCCGGCACTTCAGGGTGCTGGACGAACCCGACGAGGACGGGCGGATCCGCTACCGGCCGATCGAGCTGTGGGGGCACGTCGTGCCGTCGAGGGAAGCCACCCGGCTGCTGGTGGGCGCCCTCGTGGACGTGGCCGGCGGGGTCACCGCGGCCGAGGCCGCCGAGCGGCTGCCCGACGGGCTGTTCTCCCTGGACCAGGACGGCCGGATCGTCTACGCCAACCGCCGCTGCCAGGAACTGCTGAACTGCGAGCTGGAGCACCTGCTCGGCCACCACCCGTGGGACGCGCTCCCCTGGCTCCGCGACCCGGCCTACGAGGACCGCTACCGGGCGGCGATGCTGTCGCAGGAGCCGGTGTCGTACCTGGCGCACGCCCCGGACGGCGCCTGGCTGGGATTCGTGCTCTATCCCGGTGCGCACGGGCTGACCGGCCGCGTCTTCCGCACCAGCGCGCCCGTCGACGCCCAGTCCGCGTCGCCGGGCCGGTACGCCGGGACCGCCGTGGCCGCGCCGTCGGAGCCGGTCGCCACGGCCCGTGCGGGAGCCCTCTACCACGTCGTGCAGATGGCCAGCGCGCTCACCGAGGCCGTCACCGTCAGGGACGTGTGCCGGGCCGTCGCCGAACAGCTGCTGCCCGCGTTCGGCGCCCGGGAGATCGCCCTGTACACGGTCCGTGACAACCGGATGTACCTGCTGTGGGAGTCCGGCTACCCGGAAGGGTTCCTCGACGCGTTCGACGGGGTGCCCCTCGACCGGGACCTGCCCGGTGTGCACGCCCTGACCGCACGGCTTCCGCTCTTCTTCGAGTCGCCCGAGGAACTGGCCGACGCCTATCCCGGGATCCTTCTCGACCGGAGGGGCGCCTGGGCGTTCCTGCCGCTGATCGCCTCCGGCCATCCGGTCGGCTCGTGCATCCTCGGCTGGAACGCGCCGCACCGGTTCACTCCCGAGGAGCGCAGCGCGCTGACCGCGCTGGGCGGGCTGGCCGCCCAGGCGATGGAGCGGGCCCGCATGTACGACGCCGAGTCCACCGTCGCGCGCGGGCTGCAGGAGGCGCTGCTGCCGCACCGGCTGCCCGTCATCGAGGGGCTGCTCACCACCGGCCGCTACCTGCCCGGCACCCAGGGCATGGCCATCGGCGGCGACTGGTACGACGTGATCAGGACGGAGCGCGGTGTGGCGCTGGTGATCGGCGACGTCGAGGGGCACAGCGTCGGCGCCGCGGCCGTCATGGGGCAACTGCGCAGCGCGGTGCACGCCTTCGCCGCCAGCGGCCGGCCGCCGCAGGAGGTCATCGCCCACACCAACCGGCTGCTGGCCGAGCTGGAGGCGGAGGTCTTCGCCACCTGCTGCTACATCGAGCTGGACCCGCGCACCGGCCGCGCCCTGGCGGCCCGGGCGGGCCACCCCCCGCCGCTGCTGCGCCACCCGGACGGCCGCGTCGAGACCCTGGACCTGGCCGGCGGCGTGCTGCTCGGGGTGCACCCCGGCGCGGCCTATCCCGTCACGGCGCTCACCCTGTCGCCCGGCAGCGTCCTCGCGCTGTACACCGACGGGCTCGTCGAGATGCCCGGCAGCGACATCGAGACGGGCATCCGGGCGGTCCGCCGGTGTCTGGCCGACAGCCGCACCGACTCGGTGGAGCAGCTCGCCGACCGGCTGGTCAGGACCGCCCGCCGGACCGAGGACCGGCCGGACGACGTGGCGCTGCTGCTCACCGCGTTCCGCGGGGAGGGCGGGCGCTGACGGCGGTGCCGCGGACGGCCCCGCCCGTCGGCGCCCGCCGGTCAGGCCCGGCGTCCGGCCCGGTCGGCCGTGGCCGGTGGTCGCCCTTCGGCGGGCGCGCCCGTGGCGCGCAGCAGGAGGACGGTGACGTCGTCGGCGTACTGGGCGCCGCGGCTCGCGGAGCGCAGCAGACGGTCGACGAGGCGGTCCGGGGCCGGGTCGCCGCCGCCGGCCAGGCGGTCGGCGAGGCGCCGGGTGGTCCGGGTGGCGTCGGTGCCGGGGGTCTCCACCAGGCCGTCGGTGTACAGGACGAGGACGGCGCCCGGGGGCAGCTCCACGGTGGTGACCGGGTAGCGGGCGCGCAGGTCGATGCCGAGGAGCGGTCCCGGCTCGACGTCCAGCACCTCGGCCCGGCCGGGGGCGTGACGCAGCAGCGGCGGCACGTGTCCCGCGCTGGCCAGGGTCACCCGACGGCGTGCCAGGTCGACGTGGGCGAGCAGGCAGGACGCCAGCAGTTCGGAGTCCAGGTCCGCCAGCAGGCGGTTGGTGCGGGCCAGGATCTCGTCCGGTGCCGCGCCGGCGGTCGCGTGCGCGTGGACGGCGGTGCGGAGCTGGCCGGTGAGCGCGGCCGCGGTGACGCTGTGTCCCTCCACGTCCCCGATGACGACGGCCGCGGACGTGTCGTCGAGGCGCAGGACGTCGTAGAAGTCGCCGCCGATGTCGAGGCCGTGGCCGGCGGGCAGGTAGCGCGCGGCGACGTCGAGGCCGGGCAGGGAGGGCAGGGCGCGAGGCAGCAGGGCCCGCTGCAGTTCGTGGACCAGACGGTGCTGGGTGTCGTACAGGCGGGCGCGGTCCAGGGCCTGGGCGATCAGGCCGGCCAGGGAGGTCAGGACGGCGCGCTCGTCGGCGGTGAAGGCGTGCGGCCGGTCGTACGCCAGGACGCAGCAGCCCACCGGCCGACCCGAGACGACCAGGGGGAGGAAGGCCCAGGCCTCCTTGTCGCTCAGCAGGGGCGCCTCCGGGTAGCGGACGGCCATCTCGGCCCGGTCGGCGAAGAAGGCGGGGGTGGCGCCGGCCAGGACGGCGCCCGCGGGGGTGAGGTGCGTGTCCAGGGCCAGGGCGTCGAGCCGTTCCACGACCTCGGCGTCGTAGCCGTGATGGCCGGTGATCTTCAGGCGTCCCGCGTCGGCGACGGACAGCACCAGGCCCTGGGCCCCGAAGGCGGGCAGGATCTGGTGCGCGGTCAGCTCGACGAGGTCCCGCACGGTCACCGTCTCGGTGAGCGCGGCGGCCAGGTGGACCAGCTGGTAGAGGCGTCCCGCGGGGGCCGGTGAGGGGCGCCGCACGGCGGAGGCCGGATCCTCGCCCAGGGGGTGCTCCGCGCGGGGGGTGATCCGGACGCTGATGCCGCTGGTGTCGGGGTAGAGCTCGAAGACCAGCCACTGGTCCGGCGGGCGGCGGGCGAGGAAGGCCACCGGCGAGCGGCTGATCAGCGCCGTGCGGTAGTGGTCCTCGTGGACGGGGTCGTCCAGCCAGGTGAGGGCCTCCCAGGGACGGGTGCCGAGAAGCCGTTCCGCGCCGCGGCCGAGCAGCCGGGCGGCGGCGGCGCTGAGGTGGGTGATCCGGCCCTCCAGGTCGAGGGACACGGCGCCCTCGGGCAGGCGTTCCAGGTAGTCGGAGGCGGCCAGGTTCATCTGCGCGGGACGGGGCGCGGCGCCCGGCGGGACGAACCGCGGCCGGTCGGGCAGGGTCGGCGGCCGGTCGGCGTCGTCCAGGAGGCGCGCGAGGTGGCGGGCGCCGGTGGTGAGGGCGTGCCGTTCGCGGGCGGTCAACCGTCCCGGGCGGTCGGCGGGCCACATCAGGGTGAGGCCGCCCCAGCAGCGGCGCACCCCGGTGACCGGGATCGCGGCCAGCGCGAACGGGTAGGGCAGCACGGCGGCGGTCCGGGGATACTGCCGGGCCAGCTCGTCCTGGCCGCCGATCCAGACGAGCCGGTCCTCGCGCAGGGCGTCGGCGACGGGCACCGGGCTGTCCGGGGGCAGACGCTGCCAGGGGGTGAAGAACTCCACCGGCAGGCCGCACAGCCACACCATGTGCAGCATGCCGGTGGCCTCCTCGCGCAGGTAGAGCCCGCCGGCCGAGGCCCCGGTGCCCCGCACGGTGTCGGCCAGGGACGCGCCCAGGGCCTCGTCCAGCGACGCGGCGCCCGGAAGTGGCTCGCTGATCCCGGACATGGTGTCCTCCGGTCCGGTGACGGGAGGGCTGCCCGCCCGCCAGAGGGGCTGCGTACGCCCCTGGTGGAACAGCAGGGACGTACGCCGCTCCTACCCCGGACGCCGCGTCTGACGCACCGCGCGGGCACATCGCCCTCACGGCTTTCGCGCACCGGGGCGGCCCCGGCGGCCCCCGTCGCGCGGCGGCGCGCGACCGAGGTCCTCCGGGCGACGTCCGGCCGTCCTTCTCCGGTGCGCCCGCCCGCGACGCCTTCCGCCCCGATTGGTCCTGCACGGCGGGGTGGAAGTGGTCCTCGAAGCGGGCCGCCGCGCTCCCTAGCGTCGGTGCCATGAACGCCGCCACCACGCGCGGGGCCCTGCTCGCCGCGCTCGCCTGCGTCCTCGTCGGAGGATCCTTCACCGCCAACAGCGTCCTGGGCGACTACCCGTACGCGGGCGGCCAGTTCCTGCGCTACGGACTGGCCTGCCTGCTGCTCCTGCCCCTGGCCCGGAAGGGGGCGGTGGCCGCGCTGCGGTCGCTCACGCCCCGGCTGTGGGGCCGCCTCGCGCTGCTCGCGGCGGTCGGCATGGTCGGGTTCAACCTGGCCGTCCTCGCCGCGGAACGGACCGCGGAACCGGCGGTGCCCGGCGTCTTCGTGGGCTGCGCGCCCGTGGTGGTCGCCGTCCTCGTCCCCCTGGCGGACGGCCGCCGGCCGCAGCGGGCGGTCCTGTACGGGGCGTCGGCGGTGGCCGTCGGCGCGTTCACGGTGCAGGGCTGGGGGCGCACGGACGGAGCGGGCATCGCCTTCTCCGTGTGCGCGCTGGCCGGCGAGGTGGGGTTCGCCGTGCTGGCCGTGCCGGTGCTGCGGCCCCTGGGACCCCGGCTGCTGTCCGCCACGGTGTGCGGGGTCGCCGCGGTCGAGTCGGCGGCGGCCGGGGTCCTGCTCGACGGGTCCGCCTGGCTGCGCCGTCCGGACACGGTCGAGACGGCGGCGCTGCTGTGGCAGGCGGTGGTGGTGACCGTCGTCGGGTTCGTGTGCTGGTACATGGGCATGCAGCGGATCGGCGCCGAGCGCGCCACCCTGTTCTCCGGCCTCATCCCGGTGGCGGCCGCCTGCACCGCGCCGCTCGTCGGCACCGGGTCCTACGGTCCGGCGCAGGCGGTGGGCAGTGCCCTGGTCGGCGCCGGGGTCGCCCTGGGGTCCGGTGTCCTCGGCACGCTCGCGCGCCCGCGCCTCACCCGCGCCCCGCACAGGCCCCGGCGGCCGGCTCCCTGCGTGCCGGACCGGGGCGGCAGGGCGTCCGACGCCGTCGTCGACGACGCCCCGAGCCGGTGAGGCGCCCCCTTCCACGGATCCGGGACGCCGGGGTGATCCCTTGTCCCTGTCATGGGTGATCCCTTGTCCCTGTCATGGAGGAGAGGCCGGGAACGGCTCGGCCGGGCAGCGGGGGCCGCCCATGCCTCCCAGACGCGTCGACGCGGGGACGGAGGGAAAGCCGGGAGCGGGAGCGCTGCGCCGGCTGGGCACGTGGTGGGCACCGCGGTGGCCGGACAAGGTCGTGCCCCACATCGACGCGGAGGGGGAAGGGTACGCCGTGGCTCCCGGACCGTACTCCGCCGTGGCGGACGGGACGCGGGAAAACCGGGGCGGCAGGCCCCCTGAGGGGACCTGCCGCCTCGGGTGGCGCTGAGGGTCAGGCCCCGCGCCGCACGCTCCGCAGGACGAAGAATCCGAAGATCACCAGCACTCCGCCGAGCGCGGCCGGCCAGAGCTGGGCCCCGGTCTCGGCCAGGCTGCCGGTCCCGGCCTGTGCCTCGGTCCTGTCCTCGGTCCCGAGCTCCGGGAGGCTGCCGGGCACTTCGGCGGCCTGAGCCGCCTGACCGGCGTCGTCCTTGCCGCCCTTGCCGCCGTCCTGGTTTCCGGCGCCGGCGTCCTTGCCGCCCTCGGCCGGGAGCGAGGCCTTGACGTCGGGCTGCTCGGGCCGGGCGGTGCCGCCGCCCGCGGGCTCCTCGGCGGCCGGGGTCCCGGCCGGGTCCTTCGACGGCTGCTCCTGTCCGCCGTCACCCTGGTCGCCACCGTTGCCGGGCTTGTCCCCGCCGTTGCCCTGGTCGCCGTCGCCGCCCTGGTTCCCGTCGCCGCCCCGGCCCGGGTCGTCGGGCGTGGCCGTGGGCTCCTCCGGCTGCTGGGGCTCCTCGCCCTGCCCGCCGTCACCGTCGCCACCGTTGCCGCCGTCACCGTCGCCGCCGCCGGCGCCGGAACCGCAGGTGCGGCCCTCGTTGATGCAGTCGACCATTTCGTCCATCAGGTCCTCGTCGAAGACGTTGATGAAGTCGCCGTGGTCCGTGATCGGCTTGTGCAGCTGCTCCGGGAAGGAGTCCACCGCGAACAGCGGTGTCGTCTTTCCACCGTCCTCGAGGCTCGGCGCGTCGACGTCGTAGACGATGCGCTGCACCAGCTGCGGCACGGGCTCGAAGCCGGCCGGGCAGTTGCCCTCGGCGTCCACGAACGCCATGTGGGTGCGGTGGTTGGCGCTGTCGGTGTTGCGTCCGTCCCAGCAGCTCTGGAAGTTGAACGTGCGCACCACGTCACTGCCCTGCGGGCACAGCGGGTACTTGTCCTTCAGCTGCCGGTCCTCGAACCCGGTGCAGCTCCAGGAGGCGTTGGCGTTGGCCGGGCCGTTGACGAACGACTTGGCGTCGCCGGTGATGATGCGCAGCAACCGGGGCATGGCGGTGACCTCGCCCTGCGGGTTGCCCACGAAGGTCAGCGTGACCTCCTTGGGCGTGACGATCTCACCGACGTTGCCCTCGATGCCGCCGCCCGGGGAGTTGGCGTCCTGCTCCTGGGTCCCGTTCTGCAGGCGCAGCACGGGCCAGTAGTACGAGGACCTGTCGCCCTGGTCCACGCAGCTCGTCTCCGCCCGCGCCAGTTCCTCGTCGCTGGAGAAGGCGTTGGTGGCCTGGTTGCCGATGTAGTCGTGGAAGTGGTGGGCGCCGTTGGCGACACCCGGGGCGGCGATCACGTTGTCCGAGTTGAACAGGCCGTTCTCGTTGACACCGCATTCGCTGGTGAAGGTGCCGCGGGAGGCGTTCGCCGTCTGCTTCGGCGCGGAGACGTTGGGCTGGACGCTCTCGATGTCGACGTAGTCGCCGGCGACGGGCCCGTTGCCGGCCTGGCCGCCGTTGCCGCCGCCCTGGTCCTGACCCTGCTGGTCCTGGCCGTCGCCTCCGTCGCCCGCCTGCTCGCCCTCGTTGCCGTCGCCCTCCTGGCCGGCGTCCGGCCGGGCGGGGGCGTTACCGGACTCGCGCACGGCGCAGGCGGCGAGTTCCTCGAGGCCCTCGGGCCGGTCGCCCACCCGGTCGATGGCGGTCACGATGCGGGCAAGAGTCGCGGAACGCTTCTCCTCGAGCGGCCCGGCTATCGCGTTCTCCGCGAATCCCGGGTCCTGCCGAAGGGCTTCGGCCGACTCCCCGAGCCGCTTGTAGGCATCGGCGATCTGCGCGTCCAGCGCGGCGAGTTCCTTGTCGACCTCCGGCCGCGCCTCCTGCGGCACCGACGTCAACCGGATGGCCACGTCCGGGCAGTCGATGGTGGCGCCCGAGAGGACCTGGGCGTCGCCCGACCCGCCGTCCTCCGACGCGGACGCGTAGACGTTGGCCGCCATCATCCCGCCTCCGCCCAGGATCAGGGCGAAGGCTGCGAGCGTCGCGCGCTGTTTGGGGCGTCTGCGTGTGTTGCGTGCCAAGACGGTACTCCTACGCTTCTGTCGCGGGGGGTGGGCAGGGGATTCCCACGCCCCATACGCAGGGGGACCGCCGTTCGTTCAACCACCGCGCGGATTCCTGGCGGATTTTCAGGAACCGGGGGCCGGTCCGGAGCGCCGTTCCCCGCCGAACGGCGCGCGTCCGGCGGGGACTTCGGGACGAGACCAGCTTAACGGCCGCTTTCTCAGCGGAAGTTCACGTCACTGCACAGGAAGTACGTCTGGTCCATGTGCGAGGCCTGCCAGATCGTGTAGACGACGTGCCGACCGCTGCGCCCGGAGGTGCTCACCGGAATCGAGTAGTTCTGGCTGGGGGCGTACGCGCCGGTGCGGGCCACCAGTTGCAGGTCGTTCCAGGTCAGCGGCTGGGTGGCGGGGTTGAATCCCTGCCGGGTGACGTAGACCAGGAGGTAGTCCGCGCCGTGGCCGGCCTGGTCGTGGAGCTTGACGGTGAAGTTGCTGCCCACGTCCGTGGTCTTCCAGGGGCCCACCGCGTCCATGGAGTTGTAGCGCCCGCTCTCGGTGCGCCCGCCGCTGCACAGCTGGCCGTCGGGGACGACGGCCCGGAAGTTGCCGCCGGAGCCGTCACGGTAGAGGCCGTTCCAGTTCCACATGGCGTTGGGGTTGTGCTGCCAGGCCTGCCAGCACATGGGGTCCTGCTGGGCCATGGCCGGGTTCTGGAAGTCGCTTCCCCAGCGCTGCCAGCAACCGTAGTTGCGGGACGCCGGGTCGACCACCGAGCCGTGGGCGACGGCGGTGCCGCTCCAGGGGATCAGACAGAGCAGCGCCGCGACGACGACGCTCAGGGCGAGCGTCAGCCGGGACCGGGCGGCCGATAAGGCATGACCATGCCAAGTCATGATGACCTTCTCTCCGATGTGGGGGGGTGGGTGATCGGGTCACGAGAGATATGGGAGCGCTCCCAGAGCACAGGCTGCGCCTCCTGGGACGGAGGCGGTAGCGCCCGTTCACGCCACTTTCGCCCGGGCCGTGGCGTGTTCGATGCATTCGACGGCGATGCCCGCCCGCCGGAACCGACCGGGGCCGACCGGAACCGTCCGGGGCCGACCCATGGAGCCGACCGGGGCCGGCCGGGATCGCGGGACCGGCCCCTCAGAGCCGTTCGGCGTCCCGCGTCGTGCGCCCGAGGCAGACGACGGAATCGTCCAGCGGCACGTCGATCTCGTGGAAGCCCACGCGGTCGTAGAAGATCCTGGCGGGCCGGTTGGCGGCCACCATGACGAGGTGGACGGACGGCACCCCCCGGTCCCGCAGGGCCGTGAGGAAGGTCCGCATCAGCCGCCTGCCGTACCCGCGCCCCTGCCACTCGGACAGCAGGTCGATGTGCAGGTGCGCCGGGTAGGCGGCCAGCTCCGGGACGACCATCCGCTCGGGGTGGTGCAGCAGCCGGGCCATCGCCTCGTCCGGGGTGCCCGGCGTTCCGGACGGCTCGGGGTGGCGGTCGGCGACCAGGGGCAGCCATGCGGTACGGAAGGCCTCGGCGAACCGGGGGGTGTCGGCGGTGCCCAGGACGTAACCGACCGCCCGGCCCCGCCCGTCGTCCAGGACGAAGGCCAGCTCCGGCTCGAGGTGGACGTAGGGAGCCGCGAAGATGACGGGGAGGATGCCGGGGTCGCGGTAGAAGGGACGGCTGTCCCCGCCGTTGTGCGCGGTGCGGACGCAGACGTCGTCGAGAGCCGGCCGGTCGTCGGGACGGTACGGGCGAATCGCGGGAGCCACGGTCATGCCCCGGATCCTGCCCGACATGGGAGCGCTCCCAAAACCCTTGCGGGGACGGGACCCGGCCCGCGCCCGTGGCTTAACGCGCCGCTCCCTGGTTACCCGACGGCCATGAAGCTGCATATCCCGGGGCGGAACGGCCGGACCTCCGGCGAGTCCGCGAAGAACGAGCACGGTCCGGAGTCCCGGTCCGAGCGTGCGGCACAGGAGCCCGGACCGGGCGACGAGGTGGAGCGGGCGGCACCGGACACGCCTACCAAACTGCCGAAGGGGGCGTGGGGCGCGGCGCTGAAGGGCAGTCTGCGCGAGTTCAAGGACGACGAGCTGACCGACCGGGCCGCCGCGCTCACGTACTACGGCGTGCTGTCGCTCTTCCCGGCGCTGCTGGTCCTGGTGTCGCTGCTGGGCGTCGTCGGCAAGTCGGCCACGGACAACGTGCTGGAGAGCCTCCAGCAGCTCGCCCCCGGGGCGGTCCGCGACATCATCACCCGGGCGGTCGAACAGCTGGAGGGCAGCGCGGGCGTCGGCTCGGTCGTGGCGGTCGTCGGTCTGGTCCTGGCCGTGTGGTCGGCCTCCGGTTACGTGGCGGCGTTCATCCGCTCGGCGAACGCGGTCTACGACATGCCCGAGGGGCGCCCGATCTGGAAGGTGCTGCCGGTGCGGGTCGGCATGACCGTGGTGCTGATGGTGCTGGCCGTGATCAGTTCGCTCATCGTGGTCTTCACCGGTGGGCTCGCCCGCCGGGCGGGCGACGCGCTCGGCCTGGGCGACACCGCGGTGACCGTGTGGTCCATCGCCAAGTGGCCGGTGCTGGTCGTCCTGGTGACGATCATGATCGCGCTGCTGTACTGGGCGGCCCCGAACACCAAGATCCGGGGGTTCCGCTGGATCACCCCGGGCAGCCTCCTGGCCCTGGTGATCTGGCTGATCGCCTCCGCCGGGTTCGCGTTCTACGTGGCCAACTTCGCCTCGTACAACAAGACGTACGGCACGATGGCCGGTGTCATCGTGTTCCTGGTCTGGCTGTGGATCACCAACCTGGCGATCCTGCTGGGACTGGAGTTCGACGCGGAGATCGCCCGGCAGCGGGCCATCGCCGGCGGGCATCCGCCCGAGGCCGAGCCGTACACCCGGCCGCGGGACACCCAGGCGTGGGACGAGCAGGACCGGCGCCGGGTGGACGAGGCCTGAGGGCCCTCGCGCGTGCTCACTCCATCAGGCCGGCGGCGAGCGTGGCGCCCAGTTCCCAGCACCGCTCGACGTCGGCCTTCCCCGGTGCGCCGGTGACCTCCACGGGGTCCGCGACGCGGCGCCAGCCGAGGCCCGTGGTGATCGCCTCGACGCCCCGCACCGCCCCGGTGACGTCGTTCCCGCCGTGCACGTAGAAACCGAAGGGCCGGCCGCGGGTGGTGTCCAGGCACGGGTAGTAGATCTGGTCGAAGAAGTGCTTGAGCGCGCCCGACATGTAGCCGAGGTTGGCCGGGGTGCCGAGGAGGCAGCCGTCGGCCTCCAGGACGTCGGTGGCGGTGGCGGACAGGGCCGCCCGCCGCACCACCCGGACGCCCTCGATCTCCGGAGCCGTGGCACCGGAGAGGACCGCTTCGAACATCTCCTGGCAGTGGGGCGAGGGCGTGTGGTGGACGATCAGCAGAGTCGGCACCCCCCGACCCTGCCGTGCCGGTCCCCGTGCCCGCAAGCCGGGCCGGGGGCCGCGTTCCGTTGTGGCCGCGGGACCGGGATGGCACGATGCCCCGCATCGGTACACGGAGGACGGGGGTGCGTCTTGGCCGACGAGGGTCGCAGGCCACCGGCAGCGGTGGTGTTCGATGCGCTGGGCAGCGAGTACGAGAAGGCGTTCGCCTCCTCGGCGGCCCACCGGGCGTCGCTGGAGTGGCTGCTGGAACGACTGGAGCCCGGCAGCGAGGTGCTGGACGTAGGCTGCGGGACGGGGCGTCCCACGGCCGCCGTGCTCGCCGCGGCCGGTCACCGGGTGCTGGGGGTCGACGTGTCGCCGGTGATGGTGGAGATTGCCTCCCGGCAGGTGCCCGAGGCCGAGTTCCGGTGCGCCGACGTCCGCGGGATGCCGCTCGGGGACGAGACGTTCGACGCGGTCTGCGTGTACTTCGCGCTGCTCCAGATGTCCCGGGCGGAGCAGTCCGCGCTCGTTCGCCGACTGGCCCGGGCGCTGCGGCCGGGCGGACTCCTCGTGCTGGCCACCGTGCCGCTGGACGTCGAGGACTTCGACGGCGCGTTCATGGGGCAGCCCGTGCGGGTCACCAGCTTCGCCGCCCAGGACGTCACCGCCCTGGTGCGCGGGGCGGGGCTGGCGGTGCTGTCGGAGGAGAGCGTGCTGTTCACCCCGTCCCACCCCGACGCCCGGCCGGAGCCCCAGCTCTTCCTGTACTGCCGCCGCGGGGGGACGGAGCCCGCCGGCTGACGCGGAGCGGGAGGGGCCGGCCGGTGTGCCGCGGTCACCATGATTGTTCCGCCGCGGAGGCGGTACCCGTGCCCCGTCCCCATCGGAAAGCGAGGTACCCGGTTCATGTCGCAGGTAGAGGAATCGATCAAGGTCGACGTCCCCGTCCGCACCGCCTACAACCAGTGGACCCAGTTCGAGAGTTTCCCGGAGTTCATGGACGGCGTCGAGCGCATCGAGCAGCGCACCGACACGCTCACCCACTGGGTGACGAGGATCGGGGGCGTGCGGCGGGAGTTCGACGCCCGGATCACCGAGCAGGTCCCGGACGAGCGCGTCGCCTGGACCACCGTGGACGGTGAGGCGAAGCAGGCAGGCGTCGTCACGTTCCACCGTCTCGGGGACACCTCCACCAAGGTGATGCTCCAGATGGACTTCGACCCCGAGGGACTGGCCGAGAGCGTGGGCGACAAGCTCGGCCTCGTCAAGCGGCAGGCCGTCGGGGACCTGAAGCGGTTCAAGGAGTTCATCGAGCGGCGGGGCCTGGAGTCGGGCTCCTGGCGGGGCGAGGTCTGACCGCCCGGCCCCCGTGACGCACGCAGCAGTTCCGCCACGTGCGGGCTGGTCAGCGAGTAGTACACGGCGGATCCCTCTTTGCGGGCGACCACCAGGTTCGCCCGCAAAGAGGGATCCGCCGTGTAC
>NZ_MSGP01000237.1 GCF_002078235.1 Streptomyces viridosporus | reverse complement strand
CTCGCCGAGGTCGCCGCCCTGCCCGGCCACGACCTCACCGACGCCGACCGCGGCGGCCCGCTCACCGCCGGCTCCGCCGCCTACGTCATCTACACCTCCGGCTCCACCGGCCGCCCCAAGGGCGTGGTGATCCCGCACGGCAACGTGGTGCGCCTGTTCGCCGCGACCGACCCCTGGTTCGGCTTCGGCCCCGCCGACGTGTGGACCCTCTTCCACAGCTACGCCTTCGACTTCTCCGTCTGGGAGATCTGGGGCCCGCTGCTGCACGGCGGCCGCCTCGTGGTCGTCCCCTTCGACGTCTCCCGCTCGCCCGAGGACTTCCTGGAACTGCTGGCCGACGAGAAGGTGACGGTCCTCAACCAGACCCCCTCCGCCTTCTACCAGCTGATGCGGACCGAGGCCGACCGCCCGGACCTGGGCGCCCGGCTGGCCCTGCGCTACGTCGTCTTCGGCGGCGAGGCACTCGACCTGTGGCGGCTGCGGGAGTGGTACGGCCGCCACCCCGAGGACGCCCCCCGCCTGATCAACATGTACGGCATCACCGAGACCACCGTCCACGTCACCCACCGCGAGCTGGACCGGCTGACCGCCAAGTCCGCCACGGGCAGCCTCATCGGCCGGGGCATCCCCGACCTCGGGATACGTGTGCTGGACTCCGCCCTCCGGCCCGCCGCGCCGGGCGTCGTCGGTGAGATGTACGTGGCCGGCGCGGGCCTGGCCCGGGGCTACCTCGGCCGGCACGCCCTGACCGCCGAGCGCTTCGTCGCCGACCCCTACGGCCCGCCCGGCACCCGGATGTACCGCACCGGAGACCTGGCGCGCTGGGACGACGACGGCGAGCTGGAGTACATCGGCCGCGCCGACCACCAGGTCAAGATCCGCGGCTTCCGCATCGAGCTCGGCGAGATCGAGGCCTGCCTCGAGACCCACGCCGACGTCGTCCAGGCGGCCGTCGTCGTCCGCGAGGACCGGCCGGGCGACAAGCGGCTGGTGGGCTACACGGTCATGGCCGACGGCCGGGACTGCGACCCGGCCGCGCTCCGGGACCACCTGGCCGCGCTGCTGCCCGACTACATGGTGCCCGCCGCGTTCGTCGCGCTCGACGTCCTGCCGCTGACCTCCAACGGCAAGCTCGACCGCAAGGCGCTGCCCGCCCCCGTGGTGGCCGCCGGCACCACCGGCCGTGCCCCCGCCACCCGCACGGAGGAGACGCTCTGCGCCGTCTTCGCCGAGGCGCTGGGTCTCCCCGCCGTCGGCCCGGACGACAACTTCTTCGACCTGGGCGGCGACTCCATCGTCTCCCTGCAGATGATCTCCCTCGCCCGCCGTGCCGGACTGCGGATGACCACCCGGGACGTCTTCAAGCACCGCACCCCGGCGGCCCTGGCGGCCGTCGCGGCCACCGGCTCGGCGGCCGCCGAGCCGGTGCGGGACGAGCCCGTCGGCCCGCTCGTCGCCACCCCGGTCGTCCACTGGCTCGCCGGCCGCGGCGGCAGCATGGACCAGTACCACCAGGCCACCCTCGTCCAGGTCCCCGCCGGTCTGCGGCAGGAGCACCTCACCGCGGCCCTGCAGGCCCTGCTGGAGCGCCACGACGCCCTGCGCATGCGTGCCGTGGCCACCGGAGACGGCGGATGGACCCTCGAGGTGGCACCGGCCGGCTCGGTCGAGGCCCGGGACACCCTGCGGCGCGTCGGCGTCCCGGACCCGGCCGCCGGCCTCCCGCCGGAGCTGCTCGACGAGCGGACCGGCGCCGCCGTCGCCGAACTCGCCCCGTACGACGGCGTGATGCTGCGGGCCGTGTGGTTCGACGCCGGGGACGAGGCTCCCGGGCGGCTGCTGCTGGTCGCCCACCACCTGGTGGTCGACGGCGTCTCCTGGCACATCCTGCTGTCCGACCTCGCGGAGGCGTGGCAGGCCGCCGCCGACGGACGCACCCCCGCGCTCCCCCCGTACGGGACCTCCTTGCGGACCTGGGCCCGCGAGCTCCACCGGCTGGCCCACCGCCCCGAGCGGGTGGCCGAGGCCGAACTGTGGCAGCACCTCGCCTCCGGTCCGGACCCGCTGCTGGGCAGCCGTGCCGTGGACCCGGAGCGGGACACGGCGGCGACGGTGCGGTCGCTCACGGTGTCGCTGCCGCCCACGGAGACGTCGGCCCTGCTGGGCGAGGTGGCGCGGGTGTTCCGCGCCCGTGCGCACGAGGTGCTGCTGGCGGGGCTCGCGCTGGCGGTGCCGCGGTGGCGCCGGGCCCGGGGCGTGGACACCTCCGAGGTGCTGCTGGAGGTGGAGGGGCACGGCCGGGAGGACGTGCTGGAGGGCGTGGACGTGTCGCGGACGGTGGGCTGGTTCACCAGTCTGTTCCCCGTCCGCCTGGACGCCGGCGGGGAGGACGCCGGGGAGGCGTTGAGGCGCGTCAAGGAGCAGGTGCGGGCGGTGCCGGACAACGGCATCGGTTTCGGTCTGCTGCGTCATCTGCACCCGGTGGCGGGGGCCGCGCTCGCCGGCCTGCCGGCCCCGCAGATCGGCTTCAACTACCTCGGCCGCGTCGGTGGTCCGTCGGGCGGCGACTGGTCCCCGGTGGCCGGGGAGCGCGCCCTGACCGGCGCCGACGATCCGTCGATGCCCGTGGCCCACACCGTCGACCTCAACGCGTACACCCGGGAGACCGCCGAGGGCCCGGTGCTCACCGCCGTGTGGAACTGGGCCGGCGGCCTGCTCACCGAGGCGGAGGTGAGCGGTCTGGCCGACCTGTGGTTCCGGGCCCTGCGGGAGCTCGTGGACGCGTCCTCGCAGCCCGGGGCGGGCGGCTTCACCCCCTCCGACGTGCCGCTGGTACGGCTCACCCAGGAGCAGATCCGGAGCATCGAGGCCGCGCACCCGGCGACCGTCGACATCCTCCCGGTGACGCCGCTCCAGCAGGGGCTGCTCTTCCACACCCTGTTCGACGAGGGCGGCCCGGACGTCTACACCGTCCAGTTCCTCTACGACCTGGAGGGCCGGCTGGACGCCGCGGCCCTGCGGGGCGCGGCCGAGGAGATGCTGCGCCGTCACCCCGGTCTGCGCGCGGCCTTCCGGCTCGACGGGCTGGACCATGCCGTCCAGGTGGTCCCCGAGTCGGTGGAACTGCCCTGGACGGACCTGGACCTGCGCCACCTGGACCCGACCGAGCAGCAGACCGTCCTGGACCGGATGCTGCAGGAGGACCGCGGCAACCGCTTCGACCTGGCGGCCCCTCCGCTGATGCGCTTCCTGCTGGTCACGCTCGCCGACGACCGGCACCGGCTGGTCTTCACGCACCACCACGTCCTGCTCGACGGCTGGTCCATGCCGCTGTTCGTCCGGGAACTCCTCGACCTCTACGCGGGCCGGACCCCGGACCGCATCCCGCCCCACCGGGACCACCTCGCCTGGCTGGCCGAACAGGACGCGTCCGCCACCGCGAGCGTCTGGCGCGAGGCGCTCCAGGGGCTCGACGAGCCCACCCTCCTCGCCCCCTCCGTCCCCGACCGGCAGCCGGTCGTGCCCGACCAGTTGACGGCCGACCTGCCCGCCGATCTGACCGCGCGGCTCCAGGACACCGCACGCGCACACGGTCTCACCCTCAACACCCTGCTCCAGGGCGCCTGGTCCGTGGTGCTGAGCCGGCTGACCGCACGCGACGACGTCGTCTTCGGAGGCACGGTCTCCGGCCGGCCGCCCCAGGTCCCCGGCGTGGAGTCGATGGTCGGCCTGTTCATCAACACCCTTCCGGTGCGGGTCCGCATCGTGCCCGGGGAGAGCGCCGTCGCGTTCCTGACCCGGCTGCAGGACGAGCAGGCCCGGCTGATGGAGCACCAGCACATCGGACTCGCCGACGTCCAGCGGATCGCCGGGATCGGCGAGCTCTTCGACACCATCACCGTGCTGGAGAACTACCCGCTGGACCCGGCGCGGCTGAGGGTGCCCGGCCTCGCCGTCACCGCCATCGACGGCCGGGACGCCACTCACTACCCGCTGAGCCTCGCCGTGATGCCCGGCGAGCGGCTGCACCTGCGGGTCAACTACCGGCCCGACCTGTTCGACGCCGATGCCGTCCGGCAGTTGGTGGGCCGCTTCCAGGCGGTCCTGGAGTTCTGGGCGGACCGCCCGCAGGAGCCGGTGGGCCGGATCGACGTCCTCCCCGCCGCCGAGTACGAACACCTGGTCCGCGGCGTCAACGGCACCGCGCGCGACGTCCCGTACGCCACCTTCCCGCAGTTGTTCTCCGCGCGGGTCGCCGCCGCCCCCGACGCCCCGGCCGTCCTCTTCGGCGACCGGGTGCTGACCTACGGGGAGCTGGACGAGCGCACCGACCGGCTCGCGGCCGTGCTGGCCGACCGGGGCGTCGGCCCCGAACGGATCGTGGCCGTCGCGGTGCCGCGTTCGGCGGAACTCGTCGTGTGCGTGCTCGCCGTCCTCAAGGCGGGCGCCGCGTACCTGCCGGTCGACCTCGACTATCCGGCCGACCGCGTCGCCTACATGCTGCGGGACTCCCGTCCCGCGCTGGTCATCACCACGTCGGCGGTGGCGGACACGATCCCCGGTGACGTGCCGCGGCTCCTCGTGGACCGCCCGGACGACCTCGCCGGGCCCGTCGCGCCCGTCGTCCCGGCGGACGTCGCGAGCCCCGCGTACGTGATCTACACCTCCGGCTCCACCGGCCGCCCCAAGGGCGTGGTGGTCACCCACTCCGGCGTGGCGAGCCTGATCGCCGCCCAGACCGAGCGCTTCGACGTCGGACCGGACAGCCGTGTGCTGCAGTTCGCCTCGCCGTCGTTCGACGCCGCGTTCTGGGAGCTGACGATGGCGCTCCTGTCCGGGGCCGCCCTGGTCGTGGGCACCGCGGAGGAGGTCACCCCCGGCCCGGCCCTGGCGGCGCTCGCCGCCCGGCACCGGGTCACCCACGCGACGCTGCCGCCGGTGGTCCTCGGGGCCGCCTCCCCCGGCGACTTCTCCTCGGTCTCGACGCTGGTCGTCGCGGGGGAGGCCACCGCCGGCGAGACGGTCGAACGCTGGGCGGCCGGCCGCCGGATGGTCAACGCCTACGGCCCCACGGAGACCACGGTCTGCGCGACGATGAGCGCCCCCCTCGGCGGCGGCGGACTGCCGCCCATCGGCGGTCCCGTCGTCAACGCCCGGGTGTACGTCCTGGACGCCCACCTCCGGCCGGTGCCGCCCGGCGTCGCGGGCGAGCTGTACATCGCCGGCGCCGGTCTCGCCCGCGGGTACCTGGGCCGGCCGGACCTGACGGCCGACCGTTTCGTGGCCGACCCGTTCGGCGTACCGGGTGCCCGGATGTACCGCTCGGGCGACGTCGTGCGCTGGAACCACGACGACCAGCTCGAGTTCCTCGGCCGGGTCGACCACCAGGTCAAGGTGCGCGGTTTCCGGATCGAGCTGGGCGAGATCGAGTCCGTGCTCACCGCCCTGCCGCAGGTCGCCCAAGCCGTCGTCGTGGTGCGCGAGGAGCCCGCCGGACCCCGCCGGCTGGTGGGCTACGCGGTACCGGCCGACGGCGCCGCGGCCGACCCGGCGGAGCTCCGCTCCGCGGTCGCCCGCGAACTCCCCGACCACATGGTGCCCTCCGCCGTCGTCGTGCTCGACGCGCTGCCGCTGACGCCGAACGGCAAGCTGGACCGTGCGGCGCTGCCCGCCCCCGGGACGCCCGCCGACACCGGCCGGGCCCCGGCGACGGAGCGGGAGAGGATCCTGTGCGAACTGTTCGCCCAGGTGCTCGGCCTGCCCGCGGTGGGCGCCGAGAGGAGCTTCTTCGACCTGGGCGGCGACTCCATCGTCTCCATCCAGCTCGTCTCCCGGGCCCGTGCCCGCGGCCTCGTCATCACACCGCGCGAGGTCTTCGTGCACCGCACCGCCGCCGCCCTGGCGGTCGTCGCCCGGGCCACCGAGGAGGACGCGCCGGAGGAGGCCGCGCAGGAGAACGCGGACGACGGCCTCGGCCCGCTGCCGCTCACCCCGATCATGCACTGGCTGCGCGGCCTGCCCGGCACCGTCGACGCCTTCAGCCAGTCCGTGCTGGTGCGCACCCCCGCCGGTGCGACGGAGCGGGACCTCGCCGCCGTCCTCCAGGCGGTGCTCGACCGGCACGACATGCTGCGGGTGCGGCTGACCCGCCGCGGACCGCTCTGGGGCCTGGACGTGGCCGACCGCGGCAGCGTCACGGCCGCGTCCGTGCTCTCCCGCTTCCCCTCGGAGGACATGGGGGACGAGCGGTTCGCGGAGCTCGTCGCCGACCACACCGCCCGGACCCGGGCCGCGCTGGCGCCCGAGGACGGCGTCGTCCTGCGGGCCGTGTGGTTCGACGCCGGACCGGACACGGCGGGCCGGCTGCTGCTGACCGTGCACCACCTGGCCGTCGACGGGGTGTCCTGGCGGATCCTGCTGCCCGACCTGTCGGCCGCCTGGGACGCCGTCCGCGCGGGGCGCGCCCCGCGCCTCCCGGCCGTCGGCACCTCCTACCGCCGCTGGGCCGAACAGCTCACCGCCCTCGCCCAGGAACCGGAGCGGCTCGACGAGATCGCGTTCTGGACCGACATGCTCGCCGTGCCCGACGCACCGCTCGGCGACCGGCCGCTGGACGCCCGCCGGGACACCGTCGCCACCGCCCGCAGCCTGTCGCTGACCCTCCCGCCGCAGGCCACGGCACCGCTGCTCACCAGCGTGCCCGCCGACTTCCGCACCGGCGTCGGCGAGGTCCTGCTCGCCGGGCTCACCCTCGCCGTCACCGAGTGGCGACGCCGCCGCGGCCACGACACGGCCGCGGGCGTGCTGATCGACCTGGAGGGCCACGGCCGCGACGAGTCGCTGACCGGTGCGGACCTCTCCCGTACCGTCGGCTGGTTCACCGGCCTGCATCCCGTACGCCTGGAGGCGGACGGCCGGCAGAACCCCGCCGAGACCGTCAAGCGGGTCAAGGAGCGGCTGCTGTCCGTCCCCGACGGTGGCGTCGGCCACGGGCTGCTGCGCCACCTCAACCCCCAGACGGCGATGCTGATGCACGGCCTGGCGGCCCCGCAGATCGGCTTCAACTACCTGGGCCGCTTCGGCTCCCCGGGCGAGGGGGACTGGGCCCCGGCGGGCGTGATCGGCGGCGGCGCCGACGACGACATGGCCATGCCGCACGTGGTGGAGATCAACGCCGTCACCCAGGACGGCCCCGACGGGCCGCACCTCGTGGCCACCTGGACCTGGGCCGGCGAGATCCTGGAGGAGTCCGCGGTCCGCGAACTGGCCGGGCTGTGGTTCGAGGCGCTGGAGCGGCTCGCCGCCCCGGCGGGCCCGTCCGGCCCGGTCACCGGCCTCACCCCCTCCGACCTGCCGCTCGTCTCCCTGGAGCAGCACCACATCGACCTGCTGGAGGCCGACCGGCCCGGCCTCGCGGACGTCCTGCCGCTGGCCCCGCTCCAGGAGGGCCTGCTCTTCCACAGCCTGCTGGACGACAGCGCTCCGGACGTCTACAACGTCCAGCTCCACCTGGACCTCGCCGGTCCCCTGGACGTCACGGCGCTGCGTTCCGCGGCCGCCGGGCTCCTGGCCCGCCACCCGAACCTGCGGGTCTGCTTCCGTGAGGACGGGCTGCCGCACGCCGTGCAGCTCGTGCCGAACGCCGTGGAACTGCCCTGGACCGACATCGATCTCGTCCACCTCGACGAAGCCGGGCGCGCCGCCGAACTCGACCGGGTGATGGAGGCGGACCGGACCACCCGGTTCGACGTGACGACCGCACCGCTGATCCGCTTCACCCTGGTCCGGCTCGCCGCCGACCGTCACCGCCTCCTCCTCACCAACCACCACATCCTGCTCGACGGCTGGTCGATGCCCGTCCTGCTCGAAGAGCTGTTCGCGCTCTACGAGACCCGCGGGGACGCCTCGGCGCTGCCTCCGGCCCCGGCCTTCGCCGACTACCTGACGTGGCGCGCCGGCCTGGACGACGAGCCGGCGAGGCGGGCCTGGCACACCGCGCTGGACGGGCTGGAGGAGCCCACCCTGCTCGTGCCGGGGACCTCCGACGCCACCGTGACGCCCGGCCGGGTCACCCGGTGGCTCTCCGAGGAGTCCACCGCCGCGCTGACGGCCCTCGCCCGCAGGTACGGCTTCACCCTCAACACCCTGGTGCAGGGCGCGTGGGCGCTGACGCTCGCCGGGCTCACCGGACGCCGGGACGTGGTGTTCGGCGCCACGGTCTCCGGCCGTCCCCCGGAGGTCCCGGGCATCGAGTCGATGGCCGGCCTCTTCATCAACACGCTGCCCGTCAGGGTCCGGCTGCGCCACGACGAGACCGTCGCGGAGCTGCTCACCCGCCTGCAGGCGGAGCAACTGGACCTGATGGACCACCAGTACCTCGGCCTGTCCGAGATCCAGCGCATCGCCGGTCACGGTGAACTCTTCGACACGCTGGCGGTGCTGGAGAACTACCCCCTGGACCCGGAGAAGCTGCGGGCCCCCGGGGCGCTGGACGTCACCCACATCGACGGCCGCGACGCCACCCACTACCCGGTGACGTTCGTCGTCCTGCCGGGCGACCGGCTGGAGTTCCGCCTCAACCACCGGCCGGAACTGCTGCCGGCCGACCGGGCCGAGGCCATGGCCGACCGGCTGACGGACCTGCTGGCCCGCATCACCGCCGAGCCGGACCTCCCGGTCGGCCGGCTGGACCACCTCACCGGGGCGGAGCGCGAGCGCGTCCTCCACACGTGGAACGGCGCCCGCCGGGCGATCGAGCCCGCGACGTTCCCGGCGTTGTTCCAGGCGCAGGTGGCCCGGACCCCGGACGCCCCGGCGGTCGTGTCCGACGACACCTCGCTGTCGTACGCGCAGCTCAACGAGCGGGCCAACCGGCTCGCCCACCACCTCATCGACCGGGGCGTCGGCCCCGAGCGGATCGTCGCCCTGCTGCTGCCCCGCTCGGTGGACATCGTCGTGGCCCGCCTGGCGGTGATGAAGGCCGGCGCCGCCTACCTGCCGGTCGACCCCGACTACCCCGCCGACCGCATCGCCTACATGCTCCACGACGCCGACCCCGTCCTGGTCATCACCACCGGCCACGACGCGGACCGCCTGCCCGAATCGACCGCCGCCGGCCGCCTGCTCCTGGACCGCCTCGACCTGGCCGCCGCACCGGCGACCGACCCGACGGACACCGACCGGCCGGCGCGGCTGACCGTGGCCCACCCGGCCTACGTCATCTACACCTCCGGCTCGACGGGCCGCCCCAAGGGCGTGGTGGTCTCCCACCGGGGCCTGGCCGCCTTCGCCACCGTCCTGGCCGAACGCTGCGCGGTCGGCCCGCACAGCCGGGTGCTGCAGTTCTCCTCGCCCAGCTTCGACGCCTCGGTCCTCGAACTGTGCATGAGCCTGCCCCGGGGCGCGGCCCTGGTGGTCCCGCCGCCCGGCCCGCTGGCCGACGAGGCCCTGGGCCGGGTCCTCGCCGACCGGAGGATCACCCACGCGCTGATCCCGCCGGCCGCGCTGGCCACCGTCCCGGCCACGGACCTGCCGGACTTCACCACCCTGATCGTGGGCGGCGACGCCACCGACGCCGCCCTGGTGGACCGCTGGGCCCCCGGCCGCCGCATGATCAACGCCTACGGCCCCACCGAATCCACCGTCGTGGCCACGATCAGCGAACCGCTGGTCGCCGGTGCCGGCACAGCGCCTCCCATCGGCACCCCGATCGTCAACACCCGGGTGTACGTGCTG
>NZ_MSGP01000236.1 GCF_002078235.1 Streptomyces viridosporus | reverse complement strand
GCGTGTCCGAGGGCGCGTGTCGGCGACGCCGCGCGATGCCCGCGAACCCCGCGACGTCCGGGCCACGCGACGCCCGGGGCCCGCGACGCCCGGGGCCCGCGATGCCCGGGGCCGCGCGGTCAGACCGCCGGCACCGCCGGCAGGTGGTGGGCGTCCCGCGCCGTGTCCGTGACGTTCGCCAGGAAGCCCCGGGCCCGGGGGGAGGCGTTCCGGGTCAGCCAGGCGGGGTCGATGTCGCAGACCGCGACGGTGACCCCCGTGCCGGCCAGGGCGAGCGGGAGGGTGTGGACGACCGTGGACGGGAAGCTGACGACGGTGCGGCCTATGGGGCCGCGGCGGGCGATCAGTTCCAGGGGGAGTTCGGGGCGGACGATCTCCAGGCCCGTCCCGACCGCCAGCCGGTGGAGTTTCTCCGTGCTCTCGCGGCGGTGGGCGAAGTAGCGGGTGGCCCCGTGGGTCCCGGCCAGGGACCGGACGGCCTCCAGGTAGGCGTCGGCGTCCACCACACCGGTCTCCACCAGGGACGTGCCCACCAGGTCGGCGCCCCGGGTGATGCGGGGCGGTCCGAAGCGGTCCCGGGTCCAGGCGAAGGTGTGGGCGGTGAGCGTGACGCCGGGCGGGGTGTCCTCCATCGGCATCGAGGAGAAGACCTCCACCCGGCGCTGCTCGCCCGGGGTGAGCCGGTGCCGGGCGACGGCCGACACCGGGGCGAGGAGCAGGTCGCGGGGGCCGGGGCGGCCGCCCTTGCGGTGCCAGCGGACCAGGCGTTCGCCCCGGGCCAGCTGGCCGACGAACTCCATGGTCGCCGTGCCGTCGTCGACGACGACGAGGTCACGGGCCCGGGTGATCGTCAGCAGGAGCTGGACGTACCGCGAGAAGGGGTCGCCGAGGACGATCCGGGAGGCCCGGCGGAGCGGGCCGGCCAGGCCGCCGATCGTCTGCAGCGGCGCGGCCGGGCCGCCCCGGGCCTCCTCCCAGCGGACCTCGTGGCCCTCCTCGCGGGCCAGTTCGGACATGCGGCGCAACTGGCCGCGCGTCATCGGGTCGACGGGGGACAGCACCACGAGGGCGAGCCCCGCGCCGGGAGCGTGCGCGTGCGCCCACTCCAGCACGTTCAGCAGCTGTACCGGACTCTCGACGAAGGCGAGGGTGTGGGGGCCGGCCTTCCCGGCACGGGGGCTCATCGACGTACGCCGTTCCCGTCTTGAGGGGAGTGGAGGATTCGGTGTGCTCAGACCGTCAGCGGTTCGCCCGCCGCCGCCGCGATCTCCGCCTCGGCGACCGCACCGGGGACGCGGCGCAGCTTCTTCATCGGGCCCAGCTCGGACTCGTAGACCTTCTTCACGCCGTCGCCGAGGGACGCCTCGATGGTGCGGATGTCGCGGACGAGGCGCGTCAGGCCCTGCGGCTCGACGGAGGCGGCCTGGTCGGAGCCCCACATGGCGCGGTCCAGGGTGATGTGGCGCTCGACGAAGACGGCGCCGAGGGCGACGGCGGCCAGGGTGGTCTGCAGGCCGGTCTCGTGGCCGGAGTAGCCGATCGGGACGTTCGGGTACTCCTGCTGGAGGGTGTGGATGACCCGCAGGTTCAGCTCCTCGGCCTTCGCCGGGTAGGTGGAGGTGGCGTGGCAGAGCAGGATGTTCTCGCTGCCCAGGACCTCGACCGCGTGGCGGATCTGCTTCGGGGTGGACATGCCGGTGGAGAGGATGACCGTGCGGCCGGTGGCGCGCAGGGCGCGCAGCAGCTCGTCGTCGGTGAGCGAGGCGGAGGCGACCTTGTGGGCCGGGACGTCGAACTTCTCCAGGAAGGCGACGGCCTCGGTGTCCCACGGGGAGGCGAACCAGTCGATGCCCTTCTTCTTGCAGTAGGCGTCGATCTGGCGGTACTCCTCCTCGCCGAACTCCACGCGGTGGCGGTAGTCGATGTACGTCATCCGGCCCCAGGGGGTGTCGCGCTCGATGTCCCACTGGTCGCGCGGGGTGCAGATCTCGGGCGTGCGCTTCTGGAACTTGACCGCGTCGCAGCCGGCCTCGGCGGCGGCGTCGATCAGCTTGAAGGCGTTCTCGATGTCGCCGTTGTGGTTGATGCCGATCTCGCCGGTCACGTAGACGGGGCGGCCGGGGCCGGCCTCGCGGGGACCGAGGGTGCGGATGCGGGAGTTGCTCATGACAGGGGGTTCCTTACTTGGGGAGGGAATCGAGAGAGGGACCGAGGATCCAGCCGGCGATCTCCCGGATCGCGCCGTCGCCGCCGGGGAGGGCGGTGACCGCGCGTGCGGCGCCGCGTACGACGTCGTGGGCGCTCGCGACCGCCACGGGCCAGCCGACGAGGGCGAAGCACGGGAGGTCGTTGACGTCGTTGCCGACGTAGAGCACGCGCTCCGGCGCGATGCCCTGTTCCTCGCACCACTGCTTGAGGGCGAGGTCCTTGCGGTCGACGCCGTGCAGCACGGGGAGCTTCAGCTTGCGTGCGCGGGCGGCGACGACCGGGTTCTGCTCCGTGGACAGGATCAGCAGCTTCAGACCGCTCCTGCGCAGGGCGGCGATGCCGAGGCCGTCGCCGCGGTGCACGGCGACGAACTCCTGTCCGGTGGAGTCGATCAGCACCCGGTCGTCGGTCTGGGTGCCGTCGAAGTCGAGGACGACCGCGTCGATGTCGTCGGCCGCGGGGAGGCGGGCGGGAGGATCGGCAGCGAGG
>NZ_MSGP01000235.1 GCF_002078235.1 Streptomyces viridosporus | reverse complement strand
GGGGCCTTGCCGCAAGCCCCCCGGTGCGCTATACGTTGAGCACGGTAACTGGCTGTTCTCTATCCGCTCGTGGAGTCGATCGGGCTCGAACAGGTCCCTGGTCCGGGTGAGTCGGCCGGTGTGGGTGCATAGAAGAAGGGCCTCTTGGTAGCTCGCGGTTGTCGAATCCAGCGAGGAGCAAGAGGCCCTGGTGTCGAAGTGTCGCGTGGTCGTGGTCGCCGAGTCCAGTTCGTCCACTCCTGGGTGTGACTGTCTCGCCCATCGGTTCGGGAACGCGGCCGACCGGCCGGAGCGCCGGCCCCGATACAGCTCGGACATGAGCGATGCGGAGTGGTCACGGGTGCGGGATCTGCTGCCGGTTCCCGGATGGCCGGCGGGCCGGGGCGGGCGGCCGGAGGGCTACTGCCACCGGCAGATGATCGACGCGATCCGCTACCTCGTCGACAACGGCATCAAGTGGCGGGCGATGCCCGCCGACTTCCCGCCTCGACCACGGGGCTCCGCCCTCACCGTCCGCCGGCGCGATACGGGCCTGACAGCCGAGCTGCACGACCGACTGCGGAACGCCGCGTCCGCCGGGCGGAGGGCCGGAGCCGAGCGCGGGTCGGGCGGGCCGAGGGGCTTCGGCACGATGCCGGCCTCCTCGACCGGTCCCAGGGTGCCCCTGGGCCCCGTCCCGTGTTCCGGCCGACCGGCCGGTGCCGACGCACACTGGAACCAGAGGGCCACACACGCACATGAGCCGGACATGGAGGTGGGCCATGAGCACCCTCGAACAACACATCGACGTCGGAGTCCCGATCGGCAAGGCGTGGGACAGCCTCCACCGGGTGGAGAACTACCCGCGCTTCGTGAATGGACTGCGAAACGCCCGTACGCAGGCAGAGGGCCGAGCACACCTCGGCATCGAGGCCGGCGGTCGGTCCCGGGAGTTCGAGGCCGAAGTCTCCGACCGCGAGGCGGAACACGTGATGGAGTGGCACACCACCGGCGCTCCCGACCTGATGGGTTCCTTCTCCCTGCAGCCGATCGACGAGAACCACACCCGGATCCAGGCACGGCTCGAGTACGAACCCGGCACCATCAGGGACACCTTCGGCGGACCGAAGGGCTTCGCCCAGGCGAACGCCATAGAACGCCTCGTCCGCAGCGACCTCGAGCACTTCAAGGAGTACGTGGAACAGGAACGGTGATCAGCCGGAAGGACCCCGCTGCGGCACCACCGGGACGCGGCACCACCCAGCCCATGACCATCAGGCCGGCCGGAGGCGTCGTCGCGATGTCCCGGCCTCGTGGCAGTGAACCCACCAGGGGACATACCGCGTCGTGACAGTGAGCTCCGGCGCCCGGGTCACCCTCGTGTCAGCAGCGGGCAGTCACTCGCCCCCACCGTGACCAGCGAAAAGGCGGCGGAAAGCGGCCGACAGCGACTGTCGGCCGTTCCACTGTCACGAACCCGGCGCATGGCAGCCCGGCGGGCACATGCGATCAAGACGTCCGGCAGATCCTCACCGGCGGTGGACGCTGACGGCGTAGCCGCCGCCGTCGTAAGGGGCGGCGTCCCAGGTGGCGAAGCGGTCGACCAGGGTGAAGCCGGCTGCGGCGCAGTGGTCGTCGTACTCCGACAGCGTGATGCTGGGCGGCACGGGCAGGTGGGCTTCGTCCAGGCCGAAGCCCGCGACCAGCAGACCGCCCGGACGCAGGGCCGCGGCCAGGCGCTTGACCACCGTGGCCTCGGTGCCGGCGGCGAGCAACGGGAAAACGTTGCCTGCAGCGACCACGAGATCGAAGTCCGCCGCGATGCCGAGCAGGCCCGGCTCGAACTCGGCCAGATCGACTTGGAACCAGGGCAGTCCCGGCGCCTGCTTCTGCGCCACTGCGAGCATCGACGCGTCGAGATCCACCCCGACGCAGTCGTACCCGAGCTCCGCGAGCCGGATCACGACCCGTCCGGTACCGCACCCGGCGTCCAGCACCCGCGCTCCGGCAGGCACGAGAGCTGCGCAGAACCGCGCCTCACCGTGCACGTCCTTCCCGCTGCGGGCCAGGGCCGCGAAGCGTGCGGCGTAGTCCTCTCCGGACGTCTCCCCGGTCAGCTCCCTCCAACGGCTCATGAGGCCAACTATAGGTCGGTCGTGTGCCGCTCGAAGAAGTGCCCGAGCGCGCGGCGCGGCTGGGCCGGACGGTGTCGAGACTTCGGGCGATACTCAACTATTTTCAACTTATTGCCCCGGAACGCCATCCAAGTCCCGCCCTGAGACGTACCCCAGGCATAGCAAGTTTCAGGAGGAACGCAATGGCTATCTTCAGCAATCTGATTCCTGCCTATCGCCGGGACCGCCACAACGACACGTCGCGCCGCGACGACTCCTCGAAGCATGGTCATGGGCACGACCGCGGTCACGGCGACCGTCACGGCCACGGCGGCCGTCACGGTCACAGCAATGGCCACGGCCACGGTCACCGGTAACCACACCACGGAGGCTGGGCGGACCATAGACCGGAAGGTCCTGGTCCGCTCTGTCCGTCCCTCCACGAGGAACGCATGCCATGGTGCATGTCCTGCGGCGTCTGCTGTCGGTGGGTGAGGCTTCCGATGTGGTGGCGGCCGCGCCTCCGGTGTCTCCGCGCGAGGTGTTCCGGCGGTTCTGGCCCTATACCCGCGGCGGTCGGCGCTGGTTCGCTCCCATCGTCCTCTTCAGTCTGATCGGCCCCGCCCTCGACGCCACGGAGATCTGGCTCTTCAAGATCGTGGTGGACGATGTGCTCGTTCCCCGCGACGTCGGACCGCTCCTGTGGATCGCACCGACCTATATGGGTCTCATCCTCGGCTCCGGCATTCTGGGGTTCGCCGACGACGTGACGTCCACGTGGGTCAGCGAACGCTTCCTGCTGACGCTCCGCTCCGATGTGTTCCGGCACGTCCAGGGCCTGTCGCTCGGATTCTTCGAACGCCGGCGGCTCGGGGACGTGCTGTCGCGTGTGACGGGCGACGTCGACACGGTCGAGACGTTCCTGCTCTCGGGGGTGGCGGACGCCCTCTACTACGTGATCCGCCTGGGTGTCTTCCTCGGTCTGCTGTTCTATCTGCAGTGGGACCTGACCCTCCTCGCCCTCGTCATCGTGCCGCTGTTCTGGCGCGCCGCACGGCACTTCTCGCGGCTGATCAAGGAGGCGTCCCGGGAACGCAGGCGCCGCAGCGGTTCGATCAGCGCGATCGCCGAGGAGTCGCTGGGCAACGTCGCCCTGGTGCAGGCGTACAACCGGCAGAAGTGGGAGGAGCGCCGGTTCGAGCGTGAGAACGTCGGCAGGTTCCGGGCCACGATGGCCTCGACCCGGATCCGCGCCGTCTACGGATCCGTCGTCGAGGTCATCGAGGTGTCCGGCGTCCTCGCGGTCATGAGCCTGGGCACCTGGAAGCTGGCCCAGGGACAGCTCACGCTGGGCGGACTGCTGGTCTTCCTGGCGCTGATCGGCAACCTCTACAGTCCGGTCCGCGGCCTGTCCCACCTCGGCACCACCTTCTACGCGGCGTCCGCCGCGGCCGAGCGGATCATCGAGTTGCTGGACCAGCGGCCGCAGGTCGTCGAGGCCGCCGGCGCCCGCCGGATCGGCCGTGCGCGGGGTGACCTGGAGTTCGACGGCGTCTCCTTCCGCTATCCCGGTACGCCGTCCTGGGCACTGTCGGACGTGTCGTTCCACGTGGCCGCCGGAGAGACGTTGGCGCTGGTCGGGGCCAGCGGGGCCGGCAAGTCGACGGTCGCGAAGCTGCAGCTGCGCTTCTACGACCCCGACCGGGGCGCGGTCCGCCTCGACGGGACGGATCTGCGGGACCTGAGCCTGTCCGACCTGCGGGAGAGCGTCGCGGTGGTCCTGCAGGAGACGCTGGTCTTCCACGGCACCGTGCGGGACAACATCGCCTACGGCCGACCGGAGGCGACGGAGGCGGACATCGTCGCGGCGGCGCGCGCCGCGGACGCGCACGAGTTCATCGAGCTGCTCCCGGAGGGCTACGACACGATGGTCGGCCAGCGCGGCCGGACGCTCTCCGGCGGGCAGCGCCAGCGCCTGGCGATCGCCCGCGCGATGATCAGGGACGCACCCGTGCTCCTCCTCGACGAACCGACCACCGGCCTCGATGCGCGGTCCGGCCGGCGGATCATGGACCCGCTGCGCCGGCTCATGGCCGGGCGGACGACCGTCGTCATCTCCCACAACCTGCTGACCGTCCGGGACGCCACGCGCATCGTGGTTCTCGACCAGGGCAGGATCGTCGAGTGCGGCGCCCACGACGACCTGCTCGAGCGCGGCGGGACGTACGCCCGGCTGCACCGGCTGAACGCCCTGACCGGTGCCGCCCCAGCCGGGCCCTCGGCCCCCAAGACGGTGCTGCCATGAGGGGTCCCGGCGGTGCGGGCCGCCCCGCCCCCGGCGCCCGGCACGAGACCGGCCCCGGGCTACGAGGTCGCGGCGCATCCGGCGCGCACCGGCGCCTGCTCGACTTCTACGACTTCTGGAGCGAGGCACGGCACTGATCGGCATCACGTCGTACGAGGTCGCCGCTGAGGACGTGCCGTTCGGCCGAGGGGTTCCCGCGAGGTTCCTCCCCGCGGGAAGAAAGGTGACGCGCCCTGCGACGGCGGTGTCACGGGCGGCCGGGACGGCTGGTATCCGCAGCGGGAAGGGGCCGTCCCGCCGATCGGCTCGCGGCGGTGTCTGCCCGGGGCTCGCGGCGGCCATCGACGGCTGCCCTCGGACCGATCCGTCGTGCCGGTCCCCGGTGGCCGAACCGGCCGCCGCACTCGACGCGACACTGCCCGGCCCGGGGCGCCGCCTCAGTCGTGATCGTGACTGGACGAGGTGTCGGCGGGAGGAACGGTCCGGCCGCCGTCGTTCCCGCTGACGACCACACCGATGAGGGCGAGGATCACGCCGACCACGGCAAGGCGCCCGCTCAGGCGCAGGGCCCAGCCCATGGGTGAACCCGAGTGGACGCGGGGACCGCGCAGCTTCTCCGAGCGGCGGGCGGGTCGCACCAGGCGTAGCAGAAGCAGCGCGGCGACAGGGAGCTGGAGCAGCCATACGGCGGTACGGAACCAGCCGTCGTACCAGACGTTCGTTCCGTAGAGGAGTGTGTGCCAGACGCTCAGGATGTAGACGACGATCACGAAGCGGTGCAGGACTCGCCAGGTCCTGGGACCGATGCGGTGCTTGACGTAGAAGAGCAGCCCCAGGGGGATGGCCAGGTAGAGCGCTGCTTGTCCGAGGGGGATGGCGAGCTTGCCGGTGCCGGAGTCGTAACCGCCCGGGACGAAGGTCTCCACGAAGGCCGTGCCGAGCGCCGAGTACCACCTCGCGGTGTCGCTGCGCACCAGTTGGGCGGCGAACAGCAGGGCGTGGGCGGCGATGAGGGCGATGCTGTTGAGGCTCGTGGTGCGGTGGAGGCGTTCGAGGCGCTGGCCGGACAGCCGGCTCCAGGAGGGGCGGGGGCCGGAGAGCAAGAGGCCGAGGACGACGGTGATCCAGGCCCACAGCAGTGCGGACCAGCCGAATGCCTGGCTGAGGAAGTACATCCAGAACTCGCCCGTGTCGACCATGAAGGGCATGACGGACACGGTCGACGAGGTCTCGGCACGGATGCGGTGGTAGAGGAGGGCGAAGACGGCAGCGGTGACGACCAGCGCGATGACACCGTCCGGTAAGGACGCCCGCAGATCGGAACGCAGGGTGGCTCGTCTTTTCCGCTCACCGGAGTCGGCACCGGGGACGGCGGAGCCGTCGGCCTCTCCGGGGGCGGATCGAGTTGGTGATGACGTCATCGTGCGGCCTCTTCAGTCGCTTCGGCTGGTGAGCGGTGCGTCCACTGGGGAAGTACAGGATGCTGTGTGCGGCCGCCCTGTTGGAGAAGTCGGGACGGCAGGAGGGAAAGTTCCCCGCAGTGCCGTATGGCGTGAGTCACATGACGTCGGTGTCGGCGGATGTCGTCCCTCACTCCCGCGACGACCGCTTCCGCTCCTGTCGCCGACCGGCTTCCGGAAGGTGGCCGCCGGTGCGGCGGCGACGCGCCGCGGCCGTCAGCAGGAGGGGAAGCAGCAGGCCCTGCAGGCACACGGCGATCCAGAACAGCCGTGTCGAGCCCGCGGCTTCCGCCCCCGCGTAGAGCTGGCCGCCGACCGCCCCGCTGGCGAACGCGCCGAGGCCGGCCGCCAGCCGCTGCCGGCCGAAGACCACAGCCGGCGGGGAGGACGATCGAGCGAGCGCCTCCAGGTCGTTCTTGAGGAAGAGCACGACCTCGCCCAGGCACATGAGTGCCGCTCCCGCGCCGATGGCCACGTACCCGCCGTGTGCTGTGACGGCCGTCCCGGCCGCCATGCTGCCGAACCCCACCTTCATGGCATCCCGGTAGGTGAGTGCGGCGGTCCACCGCGCCAGCAGCGGCTGCGTGACGGCCAGGAGGCAGGCGTGGCCCGTCAGCACTGCTCCGTAGAAGACCGCCGAGGTGCGGGGGACGGCATAGAGCGCCAGATAGTGCTGGAAGAACATGAAGACGTACACGCTCAGGACGGTCACGGCGAAGGGCGGCGGTCCGCAGTCGTGGTGTGCCTGCCTGCCGTCGGCGTCACCGGTGTCCGCCCCCACCGCGTCGGCCTCCGGCCGTGCGGCCGCCGGCAGCAGCGCGTGGCCGGCGCCGACGAGCGCGAACAGCACGGTGACACAGGAGAAGAGCACCGTGGGCGAACCCACGATGAGGGGTGCCGCGGCCGGCGGACCGAGGGCGATTCCGGCGTTGAACGCCGTCCCGCTCACCGCCAGCAGCCGGGGCCGGTCGGCCTCCGCGGATCCTTCCACCAAGTACGCCTTGTTCGCCGGAAGGTACAGGGCCGCCCCGCAGGAGACCAGGAACAAGGCGACGACCGCGAGCACGGGGCTGGTCATCCCCGGCACGAACACCGCGAACCCGGCCGTCCGCACGGCCAGCGCCGTCAGCATGGTGGCCCGCAGACCGACGCGCGCGGTCAGCGCGCCCGCCGCCACGCCCCCGGAGAACTGCACCAGGGAGGCGACGGCCAGCACCATGCCGACCGTGCCGAGCCCCAGCCCGAGCCGCTGGTGCAGCAACACCGACATGTACGGCAGGACGGCGAAGCTGCCCAGGGTGATCAGGAACGAGGCGGCCAGCAGGAACGCCTGCGGGCCCGTGATCCGCCGGCCGCCGGGCCGCGCCCTACGGCCCATCGTCGGCGACGACGGGCCACACGCGGACGGCCGCGCTCCACGCCCGGTGCTGCGCCAGCTCCGCCGTGGCGGCCTCGGCCAGCACGATGCCGGTGCAGCCGCGCTGGTCACCCACAGGGGGCAGGACGTCCCCCGGTGCCCTGGTCGGGTACCAGCGCACCTCTCCGGGGAAGGCCGCGAGTTCCTCCAGCCCGTGCCAGCCCTTGAGGACGCCCGGCCGGTCCGCGTAGACGAGGACGAAAGCGTGTGCGGGTCCGTCGTGCTCGAGCGGCGCGTCCATGAGGCGCGGCCGTGAGCCCAGCGCCTCCTCCATCATGGCGGTGTACACGTTGGTGCCGAGCGAGCGGCACAGGACCTCCCCCACCAGCGCTCCGCCGATCCTGCGGTTGATCTCGACCAGCTCCGGTCCGGTGGAGGTGACGACGAACTCCACGTGGGCGAAGCCGCTGTGGTGGCCCGTCGCGTGCAGAACGTCCCCGACCCACCGCTCGATCGCATCCGACTCGGCCTGGGGCAGAGCGACGGGGAAGGCGGCGGCCTCCTCCCGCACGGCCGGCTGCCGGGACGTCTGCCGGCTGAGGACGCCCAGCAGTCTCGTGGTGCCGTCCCAGCTGAGCGTCTCCGCGCTGTACAGCGGCCCGGACAGGAACGCCTCCGCGAAGAGGTCACCCATCAGCTGCTGCCGGCCGGCGTCGGCGAGAGCACCGCGCAGTGCTTCCTCGTCGTGGGCGATCCACACGTTCCGCGAGGAGGTCCCCGCGCTGTCCTTGAGCACCGCCGGGAGACCGACCGCACGGCAGATGTCCTCGGCGCTGTCCGGCCTCGGCGCCACGCGCACGGCACCGCTCCGGCTCAGTCCCCGGCGGTGCAGGAGGTCGCGCACCCTGTACTTGTCGCGGAGCAGCCGCACCGTTTCCGGGTCCGGGCCGGGCAGCCCGAACTCGGCAGCGAGGTCGGCGGCCGGCACGCTCCAGGTGTCGGTGGTGTTGAGCAGCGCGGCCAGGTCAGGCAGGGCTGCCAGCGCGCGCCGGGTAGCCGTCTCGTCGAACGTGTCGACGTCGATGACGGTCAGCGCGTCCCCGGGCAGGGTGTCGAGTTCATGGCGGTACACGGACCGGTCCGCGGTGAGCAGGCACAGCCGGTGCCCGGCGTCGGCTGCCGCCGCGACCATGCGGCCCAGACCGAAGGACAGCGATTCCAGTGCTGCGATGGTCATGGCGTCACCTCCGTGGACGAGACGTGTCCGGCGGTGTCGGCGCTGTCCTCGTCGGGGCACCGGTCCGGCCGGAAGTTCCCCGGATCGGGCCGCCGGGCCCACTCCATCACCGACCAGGGCGGCCGCAGTTCGCCGAGCGCACGGATGCGGCGCGGCCGGAGCGCCCGCATGTCCTCTGCCTCGGTGTGCCGGGCGAAGACCCGTTCGGCGTAGCGGTGGCCGGTGTCCGCGCCCAGGACGAGGTGGAGACGTTCGGGATCGCGGTCCGTCTCCCACGAGGCGACCAGGTGCGCGGCTCCGGTGGACAGACCCGCGAAGACCGCGTGCTGCCGCAGGAGGCCGACGGCGCCGGCCATGGCGTGCCGGAAGTCCACCCAGTGCACGGTGTCGTACAGCTCGTGCCGGACGTTGTCGAAGGGTATGGAACTCCCGATGCCCGCGATGATCGCCTCGGGGTCGCTGAACCGCTCACTGCCGAAGGTGACGCTGCCGAACGGCTGGATCCCGACCAGGCGTACCGCCCGTCCCGTCTCGCGCAGGGCCTGCACCAGTCCACCGGTGGAGGCGCCGGTGCCGACCGCGCCGACGACGGTCAGGGGTACGTCGGCCAATGTCCCGGTGACGAGGTCCGCGAACTCCCGGTAGCCGACGTAGTGGACGGAGTCGTGGTACTGCCGCATCCAGTGGAAGTCGGGGCGGGCGGCCAGCAGCTTTCGCACATGGCGTACGCGGCGTTCCTGGTCGAGCTTGAGGTTCCGGGACGGAGGCATCTGGTCGACCGTCGCGCCGAGCACCTCCAGCTGGGCCCGCATGACCGAGTCGACCGTCGTGGAGGCCACGATGTGGCACCGCAGGCCGTAGCGATGGCAGGCCATCGCGAGTGCCAGGGCGTAGATGCCGCTCGAACTGTCGACGAGCGTCTGTCCGGGGACGACGCGTCCACGGCGCAGCAGCGTGCGGACGGCGCCCAGCGCCGCGTAGACCTTCATCGTCTCGAAGCGGGCGAGCACGACATTGTCCCCGAGCCGGATCAGGGCGGGTGCCTTGATGGCATCGGTGATGTGGTCGTGCACCGGTGCGGTCGATTCGGCCGTGGCGGTGGGCGACCGTGAAGCGGCGACGGCCGTCCGTGCTTCCCCGGGCACCGCCCACGGGTCGCGTTCCGGCGGTCGGGCCGCTGCTGCGAGGATACGCGTGCGGTCGTGGTTCTCGTGGTGCGGTGGCATGTCGTACCGGTCCTCCAGTGATACGGGCGCCGAACAGTTGGCCACGAGCGGACGGCAGTGGATGCGTGCGCGTTCGGTTGCCGCCCGTGCCGGGGCTCGGTGGACCACGCGCGGCCGTACCCGCCCGTGGCGCGACGCGGGCGGACGTCACGGCCCGCGTCATTTCTTGCGCCCCCGAACGATCAGCCGCCGTGAGTGGTGGTCGTACGCGGAACCGTCGAAGCCGCCGAAGCACTCCACCTCCGCGAACCCGGCAGCCACGAACAGGTCGTGCAGCTCGGCGGCGCTGTAGAGCCAGGACGTCAGGGACGCCGTGCGCGCCGACGTGCCCCGCACCAACGTCCAGTCGGTCCGCAGCTTCCGCCAGCTGTCGAAGACGACGTCCCGCTGGACGACGTACGAGCCGTCCGGCAGGTCGACGGCCTGAGGACGCCCGATCCAGCCGGCCAGGACCTCCTTGCCCATGACGTCGACGAGGAGCTGCCCGTCAGGGGCGAGGCTCTTCCAGGCGTTGCGGAGAACCTGGAGGTTGTCCTCCGGGTCGTCGAAGTACCCGAAGGACGTGAACATGTTCAGGACAACATCGAATGCTTCGGGGGCCGTGTAGGTGAGCATGTCCGCCCGTACCAGCCGCACGTCGGCTCCGGCCTCCTCGCACGCGCTCCTCGCCCGGTCCAGCATCGCCTCACTGAGGTCGACACCCGTGACGTCGAAGCCCTGCCCGGCCAGCGGCACCAGGAACAGACCGGGACCGCAGCACAGGTCGAGCACCCGCGATCCGGGCGGGAAGCGCAGGAGGGGCGAGGTGGCCACCAGCTCCGCGACGGACTCCGCACGCTCCGGGGAGAACATCGTGGGCGCGAAGTCGGACCACAGGGAATCGTCCTCGTACCACTTCATGACGCTCGGCCTCCTCTTGGGCCCGTCGGCCCCGGTCGTCGTCTCCTGTCACTCACCTTCCTCTGAGAAGTCGGCTGCTTCCGGCAGGCGGTTCCCGGCGGTCGACGACGGACGGCGCCGACCGCGTCGGCTCCATCCCTCCTCAAGTTCCTTGTCAGTACTGTGAGTTGATTCACAGGGGCGGGGGTGAGTCGGGTTTTCGGCCACCCTCCGTACTGATCCGGCAGGAACAGCCGCGAAGCGAGAAGCACGGATGCGAGGATGAGCCCGCCATGACTGCTGGGTGGTGCTGTCGCGCGGTACGGGCCGCGGTGTTCGCGGCCGTCTGTGCGCTGCTCGCCGCCCTGGGGCACGGAACGGTGTCCGGCTCCGCCGTGCCGTGGTGGGCCGTCGCCGCAGCGGCCGTAACGGTCGGCGGAGCCACCTGGTGCCTGGCCGGACGAGAGCGTGGGCTCCTCCTGGTCGTCTCCGTCGCGATGGCCACCCAGGCAGTCCTGCACACGTGGTACTCGCTGGCCCAGGCGATCGCGCAGCGCCACGAGCCGCACCTGGCCCGGCCCACCACTCGTCACCCCGCCAGGGCACACGGCACGCCGCTGGAACACGTGGCACACCTGGATCACATGGGCAGCGACACGGCCGGCATCTCGTCGGTCGGCATGTTCGCGGCCCACGTACTGGTGGTGCTGCTGTGCGGCCTGTGGCTCGGCTACGGCGAACGCGCCGCCTTCCGCATCCTGCGGACACTCGCCGGGTGGTTCGTCGCACCGCTGCGGCTGCCGCTCCTGCTGCCCACACCGCCGCACCGTCCGGGCGTCCGCCCCCAGCGAGACCGATCGGCCCGCGCACCACGGCAGTTCCTCCTCGTCCACACCATCACTTCTCGGGGCCCGCCCACCGCAACCGCTGTCACCTGACAGCCGGTTTCCCGGTGCCGCCGAGGCTCCCCGCGCCCAGGCGGCTCGGGCATCGGCCGTACGCCTCCGTGCGGTCGTACCTCGCTCACCCCTGCGTGGTCGCACGCCGTCACCGGGCCCGCCGCCGTTCGCCGCCGGGTCCGGACTCCCGAGAAGGACGCCACATGACCGCTCCTGCCCTGCCCATCTCGCCCGACGACTCGGCGACGGTCTGGGCGCTCGCTGCCCGCACTGGTGACGCCGAGGCCGCCGAGCGCTTCGTCCGGGCCCTGCACCGAGACGTCCGCCGGTACGTGACCAGTCTCGGTGTCGACCCCCAGTCCGCCGACGACCTGACCCAGGACACCTTCCTGCGGGCGCTCGGCAGCCTGCATCGTTTCGAAGGCCGCTCCTCGGCCCGCTCCTGGCTGCTGACCATCGCTCGCCGCGCGGTGGTCGACAGCTTCCGGTACACCGCCACCCGGCCTCGGCTGTCGGACACCGACGACTGGCAGGCCGCGGCCGAACGCGCCCAGCCGCACAACCTGCCCGGATTCGACGACGGCATCGCCCTCGCCGACCTGCTGGCCGACCTGCCCGACGAACGCCGCGAGGCTTTTGTCCTCACCCAGTTACTCGGGGTGCCCTACGCGGAAGCGGCGCTGTTCAGCAACTGCCCCATAGGAACGGTGCGTTCCCGGGTGGCCCGCGCGCGCATCTCCCTGATCGAATCGCTCCGCGACGCCGAGCAGCACACCCGGAGAGACACCGCAGCCTGACCGTCGACGCCACAGCCGACCGGCGCACCACCTGAATCGGAAGACCACGAAGGGACCGACCGCCGAGCTGTCGGTCCCTTCGTCCTGAGCTCGACTCCGTCGGGACATTTCCGTCGGGACATTTGTCGAGGTGGAGCAGTGCTCGGTACCTGTGGATCAGCCCTGACGGAAGCGGGCGTGCCTCCCGACGGGTCGATCGACAGGTCATCGAGCAAGGCCGGCGTTGCCGCGTCGGTCGGAGAGATGTGCCCGTGCTCGCGGTAGTCGACGAGGACGGCACCACGCCAAGTGGCAGCTCACTGCTGGACGAGATCGTCCGGGAAGGCGCACGGCGGACGCCAGCCGCCGCGCTGGAGGCCGAAGTCAGTTCCCGTACAGCCGCGTTGGCCGATGAGCGCGACACCATGACAGCGCCTTGACGCACCATCCCCCGGTCAACCGGTCAACGCAGGGTCGGTACGGTGCCGCACTCCGCCCACGTGACGTCGACCCCGCGCAGTCCTCTGCCCCACTCCTCGGAGATTTCCGCGAGCCGGGCGGCATCGGGCGGGGTGCGGCCGAGGCCGATTGCGTACCGTACGAATCCCGGCCCCGTCTCGAACGGGCGGGGCCAGGCGTACGCGTCCGCCGCTCCGGCGTCCTCCAGAGCGGTGAGCAGCGCTCGCAGACGCCCCCGGACGCGCCCCGAAGTCTCCTCGAACTCCTCGGCGGGGCCCGGGCGCACGGCCAGGATCGCCCAGGCCGCGTGCTGCCGGTGCAGGGAGGGGGGCGACAACAGCTCGGGCCAGGGATTCGTGTCCGCATCCGCTGCCGTTTCCAGGATGGTCCAGGCGCGGTAGAGCTCATCGGTCAGCAGGTCCCGGAAGCCGGCGCCGACCTGTCCGGCGCAGTTGCGGACGGGATCGGTGGGCGTCATGAGTGCCACGGGCGTGTGCGGTCCCGTTCCGGTGGGTGTGAGGCCGACCGGGTCCCTCCAGTCCCAGGCGGCCCAGGTGCCGAAGAAGTGGCGGAGCAGGTCCGGAGCGGCCGAGTCCGTGGCCTCGCGTGTCGTGCGGGCCGCGAGCACCGACCAGGCCAGGCCCGGCAGTCCGCCGAAGGGGGCCGAGTCGAGGCCGCGCGCCCCGGCCCACGCCTTCACCTGCCTGGCGAGCCGGGTGAAAGCGGTGTGGTGGTCGCCCACCGCGGCCCGTACCGCGTGCGCGTCGCTCACCGCGCTCAGGGCGATCGCCGCCGCCTGGTCCAACTCGGCGCGGCGGGCCACTGCTTCGCCGGGGTCGAGCGTTCCGGTGGCGACGACGACCAGGTCGACGTCCAGATCACCGGTGCGTAGCCGCAGGCCCGGCACCCGAGCGCCGGTCACCTGCCGCACCCGGGTGCCGTCCGGCAGCGCGGCGGTCACCCGTGCCCGGACGTCGGCCAGGTCGACGCTGCCCGGCAGCGCCGCGACCAGGTCCAGGTCCGCTCCGGCCAGAGCGCAGCCCATGCGCCGTGATCCGACGATGTGGACGACCCCGTCATCCAGCGCCGCGGAGATGCGCTGCGCCGTCCTGCGCGCCAGGGCGGCCCGGGCCCCGCTCTCCGCGGCCGGCTCGGTGGTGGCGGGATCGGGGGTGTCGGGCAGCCACCGTACGTCGCCCGTTCCGAGCGCGATCGTGGCGCGTGGACGCATCGGTTCGTCGCCCCGGCGGGAGAGCAGGACCAGTTCTCCCACCCGTGCCGACATCCCGTCGAGCCGGGCGGCGCATGCGGCGGCGAGGCGCTGCGGATCCCTCGTCCGACCCAGGGTGAGGTGGGGGGTGAAGCCCTCGGCGCGCCCGCGGCAGCGCGGAAAGCGTTCCTCCAGAGCGCGGCGCAGTCCTGCCCACGGCGCTTCGTCGGCCGCCGGGTCGAGCCAGACGGTGGCATCGTCCCGGTGCCCGAAGGTGTGCACCCCGTCCAGCCGAGCGGTGAAGGCCGCCGTGCCGGCCGCCGCTTCGGCCAGCAGCGGGGCGGCCTGCTCGAAGTCGGACTCCGGCACGAAACCGAAGAGCAGATTGACGTGCGGCGGCCAGCGGTGGACCTGCGGATCGTGCTCCTGGCGGATGCCCTGGAGCATCGGCCACAGCTCCTGGGGAGGTATCCACGCCAGTGCGGTGCGGGCTGTCGGCCGGGCGTCGAGGACCCCCGTGGGCCCGGTACCGCTCAGCTGAAGGTCCGCCTCCACGCCGTAGTGGTCCGAGACGTAGAGCCCGTCCGTTGTGGGCGAGTCGCCCCGCAGGAAGGCCCCGGTCGCCCGCACCCGCCCCGCGCGCAGGAAGATCCGGTCCAGCCGGGAGGCCCGGCCGGACAGCGAGGACACCGCGGCCAGCGGATTGACGCCCGGGTCGAACGTGGGCGTCCGGTCGCCGGGCCCGTGGACCTCCGTCCAGGCGTCCCGCAGCCCGAGCGCGGCAGCCGGTTCGTCGCCGCCGTCGTTGAAGTCACCGACCAGGATCAGATCGCCGTCCACGCCGCCGAGTCCCTCGGCGAGTCGGCCCAGTTCGGCCTGCCGCCGGGCCGGGCCGTTGTGGGAGTGGTCACTGCTCAGATGGGTCGTGGCCACCACGAGGGGACCGGAGCCGGTCTCCACGGTGATGGCGGTGACGGCCTTGTGCGGTCCGAGTTCGTGCCGCCCCGCCTCCCGTACGGGCAGCCGGCTGAGCAGCAGGAGCCCGCTGTTCTCGACGTCCTTCCCTCCCGGGTCGGTGCCCAGGGTGTAACCGGCGCGGACCCAGGGCGCCCGCAGCAGCAGGGCGAGCAGACCGGCTTCGACCTCCTGGAGCGCGATGACGTCCGCATCGGCGTCCTCCAGGGCTGCGAGCAGCAGGGGGCGGCGCCGGGCGGTGTCGATGCGGTCGCTGTCGTACCGGTCCCACAGCGTGTTCCAGGTGAGTACGCGCAGACTTCCCGCGCTCGGCACGGTCGTCCGGGGTGCGCCGTCCGTGGGGCGCCACCCCTCTGCCGGTTCCCATCCGTAGGGCGTCCCGGCTGTGAAGAAGGGCGCTCGCAGCAGGCGCGGGTGCCGCACCCGGCCGGCGTCCGACGTGTCGATGCGGTCCACACCGGTGGCGCGGTCCCAGACCAGCTCGCCGTCCGCCTCGACGAACAGCACCCGGTGCCACGGGATGTCGCCGCCGGGCACGAACGAGGGCAGCGGGACCCGCTTGGGGGCGGCACCGCGCTGGGTGATCCCCAGCACGAACCGGGCCGGATCGAACCGCGGGTCCCAACGGACCCGGTGATAGACCTCGTCGCTCGTACGCATCACGCCTCTCCTCCGTCCACGGTGCCGTCCAGCGTGCCCTCGGTGTCGTCGACGGTTCCGCCCGCTCCGACGTACCAAGTGCGGTGGGCCTCGGCCGGGTAGGGCGGGGTGAACCGGTGCAGCTGCGAGGTGAGCACCGCGGGCGGCACCGGGTGCGCACGTCTCTCGTTGCGCCGTGCCAGCTCGTCCTCGTCGACCAGCGCGACCACGTGAGTGACCAGGGCGTCGCGGCGCCGTGCCACCCCGTGTACCAGGGAACGTTGGTGCGGGTTGAGGGACGTGGCGTCCCACACCACGGTCCCGCCGCCGGCCAGCGCCGCGTCGAGCCGGTCCAGGCCCTCCCGCAGGACGTCCCCGTTGGCCCGCTGGTCGGTCCGAGAGCCCCGGGCCCGGCGCAGTTCGTCGAGGGAGACGCACGAGTCGGTCCGGGGGAGTCTCCTGGCGAAGGTGCTCTTCCCGCTGCCCGACGGCCCGACGAGATGGATCAGCAGGGGAAACGCCCCGGAACGCCATCGCCAGCTTGCCGCCACCGCCTCGTCGACGGTGGCGACCCGCCCTTCGGCGAACGCGTCCCGCGCCTCCGCCCAGCACCGGTCGGCGGCAGCGGGGCCGAGGCCGGCGAGTGCGTCCTGCAGCCCGGCCCGCAGCGGCTTCAGCGGCGATGCGCCGAGCAGCCCTGCGTCCTCGGCGTGCAGCGCGGACCATTCGACCTGTTCACGAGCCTCGGCGGTGTGCGCGACCGCCCCCGCGACCGCGTGGAGCACCCCCAGGTCGGCGGCGAGGGCGATGCGTACCAGGCCGGTCCGGCGGTCGCCGTCCGGGTACGGGCGCTGAAGCCTCGGTGACAGCCCGACCAGATCTGCGGTGCGGCGGGCGCTCCGCATGCCCAGCGGTCCCGCGAGGCGGGGCCCGAGCCACGCCCGGCGCGTGCTGTGGAGCATCGCGGCCAGGACGCCCTCCAGCCGTGCGTCCCCGGACCGGCCCAGCACGTCCAGTCTCGCGGACACATCGGCGACGGCGGCCTCGGCGGCGGCCGGATCCTCCGGGGCGACGCCCAGCGCGGCCGACAGGGACGGCACGTCGGCGACCGCCCCCGAACGCACCGCCCACAGCGCGGCGTTCGGTCCCAGAGCGTTCTCCACGACAGCGGCGTGCATCCAGTGCGTATCGGTTCGAACGTGCCTCTTGCGCACCCACTTGGCCACCCGCCGCCCGAACTCCTGCCGGCCGAACCCCTCGACGGTGCGTACGACGTAGCCCTCCTGGCGCGCGGTGTCCAGCCGCAGCGCGCGCAGCGCACGCTCGTCGAAGACACCCCGCCACAGCACCTGCGGCACCGGAACTCCCAGCCGCCGCAGGAACCGGACCGTCCGGTCCCAGCCCAGGCAGCGGTTGCCGCCGTCCCAGACGGAGAACCCGTAGAACCAACTCTCCAGGTCCTCGTACGCGATCGAGTGCCGTGCGAAGAGGTTCTCGCCGCACACCCGCCAGCCCTGCGGGATCTCCGCGCCGATCCGCCCCTGCAGGCTCTTCACCCACGCCCGCGAGGGATGGTGCGCGGAATCCAGCGACCGGGCGTGAAGCCCGTCGGCGTAGAGGGTGGTGTTCTCCCCGTCGAGCTTCTCGGTGACCACGACCTCGCGGCCGCGCAGCCCGGACAGGTCACCGGCTCGTATGTCGTCCGACGCCGCCCCCGGTGACCACGGGAGATGAGGCGTACGGGGGTAGGGCACACGCATGATCCACTTTTCGTGACGAGGGGAGGTCCGGTCACTGTAGGAACTCGACGAGGGCGGATCCACCGAATAATCGCCGACCGGCAGGTCACCCATACAGGCCAGTCTTTTCCCACGCCGTACGGACTCTTCAGCTGTGGACCCGACTCATGGCAGTCTGAGCGGGAACCTCTGACAGACAACGTTGTCGGACACGGTCCGTCAGTCGCTCGGGCAGCCCTGTCCACTCGTTCCCGCAGAAGGAGTGCCCGCATGGCCCTCGATCGTCGGCGGCTTCTTCACCACGGCGCCGCAGCCCTGGGCGCGGTGGCCCTGAACGGTGCGGTGCCGCCCGGCGCGGCCGCACGCGTGAGCGCACCGGGCGGCCCTCCGGGCGAAGCGCCCGCAGCCGGCAAGCGGCCGGTCGCGTCTCCGTCGTATCCGGCGGTGGGCCCCGGAACAGCCTTCCTGGACCACCGGTCACTGCTGGGAGACCTGCCGGAGGCCGAGTGGTACGAGGCGAACATCCCCTTCGTCGACCTGCCCGACGCCGCGATCCGGGACACCTACTACTACCGGTGGCGCGTGATCAAGCATGCCCTGAAGTACACCGGGCCCCAGGAAGGTTGGATCTTCTCGGAGTTCCTGGGTCCGGTCGGCTACTCCGCGCCGTACGGCGGGATCAACGCCGCCGCCGCTCACCACATCCGCGAGGCGCGCTGGCTGCGCGACCACCGCTACCTCGACGACTACATCGGCTACTGGCTGCGCGGCAGCGGCTCGGGCCCCAAACCGGCCACGGACTTCCTCAACAAGAACACCACCGACTGGGCACACCAGTACTCCTTCTGGATCGCGGATGCCGTCGCGGCCCGGGCATCGACCGACGGCAGGTGGGAGCACGCCTTGGGACTGCTCGACGAGTTGGAGCGCCAGTGGGGGCGATGGGCTCCACAGTTCGACGACGAGGTCGGTCTCTACTGGCAGACACCGGTGTGGGACGCGATGGAGTACACCGCGAGCTCCTACCAGAGCGACGACCCGTACCACGGTGGTGAGGGGTTCCGCCCCACTCTCAACGCCTACCAGTACGGCGACGCCAAGGCGATCGCCGCGCTCCTGCGGCGCCGTGGCCGCAGAGGCGACGAGGCGAAGGCCGACCGCTACGACGAGCGTGCCCGTGCTCTGCAGGCGCAGCAGGAGCGCTGGCTGTGGGACGAGGAAGATCAGTTCTACAAGCACGTCATGCGCGACAAGAATCCCGAACGGCGCAGGATCGCCGACCGCGAGCAGATCGGCTTCCTGCCGTGGTACTTCCACATGGCTCCGGCGGGCAACGCTGCGGCATGGGCCCACCTGCGCGACCCCGAGGGATTCTCCGCGCCTTTCGGTCCCACCACGGTCGAGCGGCGCAGCCCGTGGTTCATGTATCAGGCACTCGAAGGCTGCTGTCGCTGGAACGGTCCGAGCTGGCCGTTCGCCACCAGCCAGACGCTCACCGCCCTGGCCAACCTCCTCATCGACTACCCCGCCCAGTCCCACGTCGACCGCACCGACTACTACGCCGTGCTCCGCGCCTACGCACTGACCCACCGCAAGGACGGCAAGCCGTACGTCGCCGAGGCGCACCACCCCGACGAGGACCGCTGGATCTACGACGGCCGCGGGCACAGTGAGGACTACAACCACTCCACCTTCAACGACCTGGTCCTGTCCGGGCTGCTCGGGATCCGCTCCCGGCCCGATGCCACCGTTGCCATCGCGCCACTGGTACCGCGCGCATGGGATCACTTCGCCGTGGAGAACCTCCCCTACCACGGGCACAACCTCAGCGTGCTCTTCGACCGCAGCGGCCGGCACTACGGACACGGAGCCGGTCTGAGTGTCTGGCTGAACGGCCGGCCGGTACACCGGCAGTCCGACCTGGAGCCGGTGACGCTCACCGTCGGCGGGACCAGGCGGCGCACCCTGCCCCGCGAGGTCGACGACCTGGCGAACGTCGAACAGAAGGGCCACCCGCTCGCACATGCTTCGTACACGTTCCCCCTCGACAGCCCGGCCAAGGCCATCGACGGGCAGGACCTCCACCTCGACACACCGTCATCGCGGTGGACCAACTACGGCAGCCCCCACGCCGGCGACTGGCTCGCCGTGGACTTCGGCGTCCCCACACCCGTATCGGACCTGCGCATCTCCTTCTACGACGACGGCGGCGGAGTCCGCACCCCCGACTCCTACGAACTCCAGTACCTCGGCCGGGGCGGCAGATGGCGTCCCCTGCCCGGCCAACACCGCACCCCGCAGGCCCCCCGACCAGGGGCCCTCAACCGGATCCTCCTGGAGAGGGCCGTCACCACCACCGCCCTCAGGCTCACCGCCGTACGCGCCTCGGGCGGCGCCGTGGGAGTTGCCGCCTGGCAGTCGTGGCGCACGGAAGACCCCCGGCTCTCCCTCACCTTCGAGACACCCCCGCACGGCCTCGTCCCCGTGGAACCGGGCGGAGCCGTGCGGGTCACCACCACCATCACGGCGACAGCCACCACAGTCGTCAGCCCACAACTGCTCGTGCCCGACCGCTGGAAGGCCCTCCCCCGACACCCCGTCCGCCCCACCACCGTCAAGGCGGGAAGGACGTTGTCCACACGCTGGCTGGTGACAGCCCCCACCGACCTGCCCCAGCACCTACCGCAGCCCCTGCGCCTGCTGGTCCGGTCCCGGGGCAAGGCGGCGGAGCGACTCGTCACCAGCATCGTCGCCCGAGCACGAGCCGACTGACGCGATCACCACAGCGCTGTCGCCGCACGGCGCCCGTGAACCGCTCAGGGCACAGCAGAGCCTCCGTCGGACCCGGAGCGGTTCACACGTCTTCGACCAGCGCGAACGTGGTGCCCGCCGGAAGAGAAGGCGTCCGCAGCCTTCCCGCGCGGTGTGCAGGCCCTCGCACAGTGGATCGAACGGGAAGACACCCCTCGACTCCGCCCACAGGAGGGGCCGGGTGTTCAGGCGCAGGACCAGGCCGACATCCCCTGGAGACGGGCCAGGCGTTCGGCCACGGCGATCTGTTCCTCGCGGGTGGCCAGATCCGCGCGCGGGGCGTACTCGAGCCCGCCGGCCGCGACCCAGCTCGACTGCGTGAACTGCAGACCGCCGTAGTGGCCGTTCCCGGTGTTCGCCTGCCAGTTGCCGTCGGATTCGCATGCGGCGATGGCGTCCCAATCGGGCCGTCCCGAGACGGTCGACGGGGCGGCCACCGCTTGGGCGGGCGTGCCGAGGACAACCGCGGTGACCAGGACCATCAGGGCGGTACGTGCCCGGCTGCCGTGAGCCCTGCACCCGCTGCCCGCATGAGCGTTTCGTCTGCTAGTCATAGAGAGACTGTTACTCCACGCGACGGGGGGACGGCATGTCGGCTGCCGTTTCCTTGGGCCGGACGAGCGATACCGCGCCCGTCCTGTGGCTCGGAGCGCGTACGAAAAACCCCTGTGCGTCGGCTCGCACACCTCTGCGATCATCCCCGAATGGCGTACAGTCTCGCATCGCTGGTCATCCGGCACACCCACCGCCTTCCTTCCCCCAAGGGCTCCGCCGGAGAAGGAGCCGTCGCCGCACGGCAGTTCGACGCGGCGCTGGCATCCGTGGGCTTCAAGCTTTCGGCGGAGCTGCTGGAGCGGCTGTCGGGTCTGTCCGGGGCCGCGGTCGTGCACACCGCCAAGCGGACGCTGCGCACCGTGAGCGAGATGGTGGGCGACCACGTCCGGCACAACGCGTACTTCATCGACTTTCCGGCCAACGTGCCGGACACCGAAGAGTTCTGGATGCGGTGTGTGGCGGAGGCGCTCGGCGACGACACGTCGCGCGGGAACGTGCTGACGCAACTGGCGCACGGGGTAATGGACCTGCTCAGCCTCCCCACGTACGGCCGCTACCAGCACACCTACGAGGAGATGCTCGCGGCGCAGGACGAGTTGATCGCCTCGGCGGGCGACCGGGTGACCGTCCTGCACCTGGGACGGGACCTGGACGACGAACTCACGGACCTGTACCTGGCCTTGGCCGGCAGCACGACGCCACTGGGTGAGGAGCACCTGCGCGACCTCAAGACCCTCGCCGAGCGGTGCGCGCTCGGCCCCCAGCCGGAGACGATCCCGATCCGGGAGAACCGGGCGGTCGTCAACGAGGCCCGTCTCGCTGTCGGCGCGGACCTCCTGCTGGACACCATCACCGACGTGCTGCGGCTGGCCTGCGCGCTGTCGGGCGGCGACGTGACGCTGCAGGAGCCGACCCGGTTCCGGACCCTCCCGCGGCCGGTCCGCCGTGCGCTGCTCGCGGGCCTCGACACCGTGGTCGCGGCGAACCCCGCCAAGCTGGCCGATGTGCACGCGCACCGCGAGCCCTTCAAGCGGCTCGGTGAGCGTCTCCACCCGCACGAGTACCCGCGCTGGCCGCACGCCGCCGAAGTGTTCGCCGTGGCGCGGGGCGAGAAGGAGGCGCGGTCCTTCGACAGCCGTGCCGAGAAGCTGCTCGCCGAGCGCGACGTCCTCGGCGCGGTGCGACTGCTGAAGTCCGCTCCCGGCAAGTTGTTCCGCGCCCTGGACCTCCTGCTGCGCATCGCCGCCGACCAGGAGGAGCGGGACGCGGTGGTGGCCGCCGCGGTGCAGGTGGCTCCCGAGGTCTCCGGCCGGGTCGTGCTGTCGGTCCGCGAGCACTTCCAGAACCGGGAGCGGAAGACCGACGAACCCCGGATCTTCGTCAACCGCCGGGGCCGCGGCTGGGTCACCGCCGACGCCCGGCCGCCGGTCCCCGCCGCCGACCGCGATCGTCTCATCACCGCCCTCGACGCCGAGATGCGCCGCAGGCTCCCCGCACCGGGCCGACTGCTGCTCGACCCCGAGGTCCTCGACGTGGCGCTCCCGCTCAGCGGCAGGGCGACCGCGGCCGGGCTCGGCGTACTGCCGCGAGGTTCGGTCTCGGCGGTCGACGGCGAACGGTTGCGCTTCTTCGTGCACTGGAAGCAGACCGAGCACCGGACCGACTACGACCTCTCGGCGCTGCTTCTCCGCGCCGACTACAGCACTGCCTCCTGGCTCTCCTACACATCCCTCAGGGCTGTCGGGGGCGAGCACTCGGGCGATGTCACCGAGGCGCCCGACGGGGCCTCGGAATTCATCGACCTGTCCTTGGGCCGGGTACGCAGCGCGTACATCGTTCCGCAGGTCAACATCTACGCCGGCGAGAACTTCGAGGAGGTCGAGGAGTCGTTCTTCGGTTTCATGCTGCGCGACGGTGAGCAGAAGGGCCGACCGTTCGAGCCGCGCACGGTGCGTATGAAGTCGGAGCTTCGCGGGGTGGGTCGCGTGGCGCTGCCGCTGGTTTTCCGGCGCGAGGACGACGATCGGTGGCGCGCGAAGTGGCTGCACCTGTATCTGAGGGGCATCTCGTACGCCAACCGGGTCGAGCAGAACCAGGTGTCGGTGTCCGAGGTGGTGCGCGCCCTCGTGGAGCGCGAGTACCTGACGGTGCGGTACCTGGTCGACCTGATGTCCGGCGACACCACGGCCGTGGGTCTGTGGGACGGCGGGCCGGTCCCGGACGAGCCCGTGATGTACATCGGTCTCGAACGTCCCGAGGGCCTGCACCCGGACTCCCGGGTCATCACCCTCGAAAATCTGCGCGACTTGATCCCGGGCTGAGTGCTAGCGTTGCCCACGGCGAGGCCATGAAGGGGCTTCCTTCTCAACTCCTTTTCTGAAACAAGTCCTTTCGCTTTCCTCGCCCTCGACGTCGCTCCGGGCGGTGCCCGCGCTCACCGCGCGAGTGCCGCCCGAGCCGCTTTCGAAGCCGATTCCGTTGGTCAACGAGACGGCGAAGGGTGTTCCGTCTCCCTCGTGTGCAGGGGCCGTCCGGGCCGTTCACGGGAGATGCCCTGTCCACGACCTTCCGCAACGCCCTTGGGAAGGCCCGGGACGAAACGCTGAGGCAGCATCGTCCTCACGTGCTTCGACGGGGCATCACACCTGCGCTTCCGCGATCGCCGCCCGGAGCTCGCGCGCCAGACGATCGACGTGGGGCTCGAGGACGAGCGTGACGTGGTCGCCGGGGAGGTCCCGGACGCGCGGCGGTTGCGACGAGACTTCTTCCCAGCCTCCCGTGGCGGTCTCGCACAGCGCGGATTCGTCGGCGCGAAAGAACGAGATCGGGCCCGTGTAGACGTCCTTGGGAACGTACCCGGCGCGACAGATGCGAGCGCCGAGATCCACGACACGGCTCACGCGGTCGTCGGGCTCGTCCGGTGTGAACATGCTGCGCTCCCTGGCGCGTTCCATGACGAACGTCGATCGTCGCTCCGGCTCGACCGCGAGCAGTGTCTCGCGCTTCAGCGGGAGCTCCTGACCGAACCAGGACGTGAACCCTCTCCCGAAGAAGATCATGGCCTCGAAGGGGTCCTGGACGATCTCCGTGATCTCGTCGCGGAAGAAGGGGGCGGGCGCGAGGCCGTCGATGGCGGCGAGCAAGGCCACGCGCTCCCCGCGGCGCTGCAACTGCAGGGCCATCTCCAGCGCGACCATGGCGCCGACGCAGTGACCTCCCAGGAGGTACGGCCCGCGCGGCTGCACGGAGCGCATGGACTCGATGTGGTCCGCCGCCATGTCCTCCACCTGGTCGAACGGCGGTTCAGCACCGTGGAGCCCTCGGGTCTGGAGGGCGTGGAAGGGCTGGTCCGGCGCCATCCGGCGCGCGAGCGCGTGGAAGTAGTAGACGTTTCCCTCCCCACTCGGCAGGAAGAAGAACGGGCGTTTCGAGCCGTGCGGCTGGAGCGGCACGACGGGCTGCTCGCAGAGCTTCCTCGATCGCGCGCGCAGGAGGCAGCCGATGCGCTCGATCGTCGGCGCCTCGAGGAACATCTCCATCGAGAGCGGCGGAGCGTCGAGCTGCGCCGCCATCGTGTCAAGGACGGCCTCCGCCTTGGCGTGGTCGCCACCGAGGGCGAAGAAGTCGTCCTTCACCCCGATGTCGTCCACGTGGAGGAGGTCCGACCAGATCTGCCAGAGCCGCAGTTCGTAGATGTCTCGGGGGGTCACAGGTCGCGGGGGCATGTCCTTCTTCCTCAGCCGTGCCCGGGAAGGGGGGCGCGTGCGCGTCGCTCGTGCTCGAACCGGCCCGGACGCACTTCACCGTGGCGTCCTCGGCCCGCGCCGGACGGTTCGTGACGGACCAGGAGTTCCCGGTCGCGCACCCGGCGCTTGACCTGCATCGGCAACACGCCGGAGACCGCCTCGCGCGCGAGCACGCTCGCGATGAGATGCGCGACGCGCGACCAGTCGCAGTACCCGTCGATCGCTGCCCGCTGGCGCGACTGGACGTCCGGCTCCACCGCACGGCGCAGCGTGAGCAGTGCCTTCTGCTGATCGTCGCCGAGCGTGTCCACGAGGACCGGCAGCGGCGAGTCGGGGTGCTCGGCGCACTGGGTGGCATAGAGCCGCTCGAGCTGGAACGCATAGACCGCGCGCTCCATGGCCACCTCCGCCGTGATCGCGTCCACGGTTCCGTCCGGCCCCGCCAGCGGATCGGGCGACATGAGGAGCGGGGGGACGCCGTTCGCAAGCGCGGCGCCGATGCTGCTCAGGCCCGGGCGGCAGACGAAAGTCGCCCGCGGTTTGGCGCGGAGGGCCCGGAGGAACGTGCTCCAGTGCTCGTTGATCCATCCGAGGGGCGTCACGTTCGCGCGTGGCCGGCGCTCGAGCTCGAGGGCCAGCCACGCGCGGTCCTCCGCGCTTCCGCCCGCGAACAGGAACTGTGTCTCCTCCATCCGCGCCGCCAGCGCCAGCATCGTGCGCCAGTGCTGGCGGCTGCGGGCGGAGAAGCCGTTGCCCTGCGACACGAGCGCGACGCCGCGTGCGTCTCGCGAGGTGAAGAGGTACCGGAGCGCCGCCCAGCGCTGGGCCAGGACGGCGCCGGCCCGCTCTGCGGCCTGCTCCGGGCAGAGCTCGCTGGCTTGGCCGAGCGGCGGGACGACCACGTAGGGCTGCTTGCCCGACTCCAGCGACAGCCGGTCACGCCAGTTGACGGCTTGATACCAGATCGTGCCGCTCCGAGGCAGGCGGGCCATGATCTCCCGGCTGGCGGCCTCGAAGTCGGCCGAGGGATTGCGCCGCGGATCGGTCCCTGACGCGTGCAACGCGTCCTGGAGCTCGCGCCGCGTGTGGATGGCCGGGGTGGACGCGGCCAGGAGCACGGCCACTCCCGTCACCGGCTTCGACGCCCGGTCCCGGCCCGCCAGCCGCCTCAGGGACGGGAACTCCTCGAACGCGTAGCGCACGACGTGCAGAGGGACTTCCTTCTGCTGTGCGTGCTCGGCGAGCTGGTGCAGGATCCAGGTCTCCGGCCGGCAGTCATTGACGATGGCGGCCGCGCCCGCGCCGGCCCGGGCGAGCTCGAGGTTGTCCGCGATCCACAGGAGGGCCGCCTCGCGGTTCAGGAGCTCCGGGCGCGAGAGGTTGGCGACATCGGAGGGTGTGATCGTCGCCGACTCCGAGTCGCTGTAACGGAGCGGAATCACATGGAGCCCCGCTGAGCTCTCGGCCTTGCGGCGAGCGTGGGCCGCGTCCTCCTGCCGCCGGATCGCGGCGGTGAACGGGATCGGTTCCGGGAGCCTGGCGAGGGCTCCGTGCACGGCTGGTACCCAGCCCGTCGTGTGCCCGAAGGCCTGAGCCACGTACAGCGCACCCGTACGAGCGGACGCGCCGTGGACCGTCACACGGAAGTGGCCCGCGCGCCGGGGATCCGGTCTCGTGGCATAGAGGGAGGCCTGCGCCTCCAGCAGCGAGGAGCCGTCGCGTGGGACGAGCACCGCCAGCCTCTCGTCGCGGTCCGAGACAAGGATGCTGTCCGATCCGGCCGCCAGGGCGAACGCCGTCTCGTCCTGGGCCGGCGGCGCGTCCCCGATCGGCAGCGGCTGCCCGGCGACGGCGATCCGCGGCACCTGTCCGGGGACGGGGTACGTCACCTCGACGCGTCCGAGCGAGAGCATCACGGCGTTGCCACGGAGCGCGCGGAACGGCTCGTCCGGCGGCGGATGCGCGAACGTCGAAGGGGCTGTCATCAAAAGGCCTCGTCCGCGTGGAGGTCCCTGGCGATCATGTCCTCGTAGGTCTCCGGGCGACGGATGAGCGTCTCGCGGCCCTGGTCCAGGACCACGACGCCCGGCTGTGGAAAGCAGAAGGAGTTCGAGAAGGAGACCAGATAGGCCCCCGCGTCCATGATCGCGAGCGTGTCTCCGACCCGGAGCGGGGGAAGCGCGACGGTTTGCCGCAGGCAGTCCATCGGGCTGCAGGTAGGGCCGTCGAGCGTGTAGGTCCCGCTCCGGGGTTCGCCCCACCGCTCGGCATGGAAGATCTCGTGATACTCGCGGTGCAGGATGTGGGCGATGTTCTCGCCGGCATCCAGGATCGCGTGCGCGGGCCCCGATCCGGACGCGTTGAGGCTGTTGACCCGGCAGAGCAGTATCTGGGTGTTCCCGGTCAGCGCGCGTCCGGGCTCCAGCAGGACACGAGGCGCCGGTCGGCCGACGCGACGGAAGTGATCCTCGACCTGCTCGACGAGCAACGCCAGGTAGCGTTCGATGGAAAGCCTGCGTCCCACCCGCTCGGCGAGCGGGAGCGGTGAGGCGTCGAGCGGCAGCACCGTCGGGACCGCCAGGCTCCCACCGAGGTCGAGCAGCCTCACGTCGAGGCCGAGCCGGGCGTGGAGCGCATCGCAGAACTCCAGCACCTCGCGGACGAAACGCTCCAACGTGTCCGCGTCCTCGATGGCCACGCCGCGGTGCGCGTGCAACCCGACGACCCGCAGCGAGGGATGCGCCAGGGCCTCCTCGTAGGCCGCCAGCGCCTGCCCTCCGGCGATCGGGACGCCGAACTTGCCCGACCAGCTGTCGGAGGTGGCCACGCGCAGGCCCACGTCGATGCGCTTGCCGAGTTCCGCGGCGGCTTGTGCGACGAGCGCGATCTCCTCGCGGTGATTGAGATGGGTGAGCAGCAGACCGCTCCGGACCAACGTGCGCACGACACTCGGGGTCTTGCCCGGGCCGTTGTAGATGATCCTTCCGGGCTCGACCCCGAGCCGCAGGGCGAGCCACAGCTCGTACGGAGAGACCACCTCGGCTCCGACGCCGAGCCGCGAGAGCCTCTGGAGCACGGCCGGGATCGGATTGGTCTTGTAGGAGTAGAAGACTTCGACATCCAGTGACCGGCCCCGCGGCACCTGCTGGAAGCGCCGGACGTTCTCGGCGAGCCGGGCGCCGTGGACGACGAAGAGAGGACTCCCCCAGCGATCCGCCAGGCTGGAGAGCGCCTTCCCCTCCAGGCGCAGCGCTCCTCCAGCGTGCGTCAGACCCCATGTCTCGGGATGGAGGGACCGCGAAGCTTCGGCCGATGGGTCCGGGCGCCGTTCGGGGGCGACGACGGGGTGTGCGGGCAACGCCGCACCGTCGGAGCCGGTCCCGGCTTCCTCGAAGGGGAGGTGTGCGAGCGGGGTGCGGGGCACGGACACCCACTCGGCGATCCGCCGCGGCACCGCATGCGGTTCGGCGTTGTCGGCGCTGGTCGTCCCGGGAAGCCGGCCGACGTCGATCAGTTCCTGGCGCCGCCATGTGTAGATCGTCCGGTCGCTGATGTCGAGATCCGCGGCGATCTGTGCGACACGGCCGCCCGCAGCGATCAGGTCGAGCACCTTCCGCCGGAACTCCGGCGGGTATTGCTTGGGCATGGGGAGCGGTCCTCCGTGCGACTGGGCTCAGTAATCCTCCAGCAACCTGATTCCGAGCAACAGCGGGAACATCCGTTTGGCGCCGGGGCCGGCGGCCACCGGTACGCCCAGGGCGCCGACGCCGTCTCCCGAACCTGCTGGTCATTCAACTGACCTCCCATCAGGTCCCGTACACCGCCCGGCTCGGCGCGGGTGAGGTTGGCGCCATCGCGCCACCAGTCCGCCCCCGCCCTCCCCCGGGCACGCGGAACAGCCGGCGCCCCGGTGACCTGAACGGACACGGGCTCGGTCGAGCTGCTGCGGCGTGCCGAGTGCGGCGAGATCCTGCAAGAGGTCTACGACCGGCACCGCCGCGCGGCCCGGCGCACTGTCCCGGCCGCACCGCTGGTGGGCCTTGCGCGCGGGGCCTGAGGGGGCGATACCGGGAGGCACGGGCGTGTCCTCCGCTTCCTCGACGTCGAGCACGTACGAGGTGCTGCGCGAACGGTACGCGCTGCGGCTCCCCGCGCCGTGGGAAGCGTTCGTCGGTCCCACGGCCGGTGCGGTGGAGCCGCCCTTGCACGTCGCCGGCGGCGGTAGTGCGGTAGCCGGGGCCGCTGTGCAGCCGCCAGGAGCGGGCAGGGGGCGGGGCCGATGTGCGGGTGCCGTCCGGCCGGTCGAGTCCTACTCTTGGTGCATGACCGACTACGCACCGACGGGGAGTGTGCCCGCGACCGGCAGTTTCCCGGCGCGGCTCCGGTCCGCCGCGCGGCCTGCCTCGCCGCCGATCCCGAGTGGGAGCAGAGGATGAATCGGGATGATCTCCCTGCGCCGATCGAGGGGCTGGTGCTCACGCACTTCCTCACCGTCTCCGACGTGCCGCGCTCCCGGGCGTTCTACGCCGACGTGCTGGGGGGAACGGTGGTGCTGGACGAGAACCCCTGCATCATCAAGGTCGCCAACGGCTGGATCATCATGAACCCCGGTGGCGGTCCCACCGACGACAAGCCCGACGTCGTATTGCGCCCACCGGACGACCCCCACACCGCCTCCAGCTTTCTGAACGTGCGAGTGGCCGACATCCACCGCTTCCACGACACGGCCGTCGCGAAGGGGGCGGAGTTCCTCACCCCGCCCATCGACCGTCGTGCCGAGTTGCGCTGTTACATGCGCGATCCGGACGGCTACCTCATCGAGGTGGGCCAGGCGACAGGTCTGCTCAAGGGCGAACTGGCGCGCACCGACATCTGAACGGGGCGGCGCCCGGGTGGCCACGCAGGCGCGGGATTCGCGGCTGCTGCCGGACCTCAGCCGGAAGCGGGATCGGGCCTGCGGGACCGCAGTTGCGGGTCTGTCACCCCGCCCGGGCACGCCAGTGGCTCGGTCTCCCATCCGGCGCGTCGGGCACCGGCCCGGTAGGCGCTTTCGTAGAAGGCGAGCACGGTGGCACGCGGGTCGGCCTCGGTGCGGACCTCGTCGTACCGCAGTACGGCCAAGTGGCTGTTGTTCCGGGCCATCCAGTGTGCCGCCGCGGGCCGGAGCGGCTCCTCGGCCAGGTGCGCCGGCTCCGGAGCGGTGTAGGAGTAGAACGCGGGCTCGGGGAAGGTGTCGTCTCCGAACCAGAAGCCGAAGCTGATCACCTCCCGGGAGTACGCCTCCCGGGTGACCGGGTCGATCCGCTCGGGCTGCTCGATGTGACGATCGGAGAACCGGCTGTGCGCGATGTCGAAGGTGTGCCAGAAGTGGTGCACCGGGCTCACCTTCCCCGAGTACCCCGCGGCGAATTCCTCCAGCACCGATGCCACCTGGCTGAGCACCCGCCAGTAGCGGTTGGCCTGCGAGGGGTCGTAAGTCGCGTGCTCGGCGTCCTCGGCGAACGGCCGACCGGAGTCGGGCAGGTCGAAGGGCCTGGGCACGTCGAGCCGCACCCGGATGCCCAGCGCGGCCAGCGAGTCCATGACCGCGTCGTGGAAGGACGCCACGGACCGGCCGATGAGCGGGAGGGAGATCTCCCGGCCGTCCAGAGTCGAAACAACCAGCCGATGCGCGACGAAGTCGAAGTCCACCGTGAAGATCGGGTTGCCGTCGACCTGTCCCATCGGACGAGTCGTGATGCCGCGCCCCGTGAGGTGGAACGGGACGTTCCACCAGTGGTTGCGCCGGGCGCTGGCGGCGAGACGGACCTTCCCGACGATCTGCGCGAAGCGATGGAGCGTCTCTTTGGTGTCGCGCCACTCGGCGAGCGGGATCGGCGGGAACAGCTCCATGGTCATCACCCTTCCCTGCCGGCCGGGCCGGAGCCTGGATGACCATGATGGCCACGCCGGGCGGGTATGGCATCTCGTGACCCCGGAAGGCCCCCTGATCGAGTGGCGGGGTGGCCGTCCGGACGAGCGGAGGCGGTGAACCGGCAAACGCCCACCCCCACCCTCAAGGCGGGCGCTGCCGTTCGGACGCCGAGCTCGGGGCTGAGCGTCGGGCACCGCGCGGCCGCCGGGCTGTCTGCTGTTGAGCCGTGCCCTCACCGGCGTCGCGACCGCCACCACCACGCCCAGGCGCGCTCCACCAGTTCCTCGACCCCACCCTGCGCGCGACACTCACCGGCACCGGCACCACCCGCCTGCAGACCGATGCCGTCACTGTGCACACCGCCGACCAACCCCGCCCACCATGAAATGAGCGGACCACCTCGACCTGATGCCCCATCACCCATCCTGCTCATGGGCAACTCGACAACGCCCCGGAACCCCCAATACCCGGATCAATCAGGACGTTTAGATCGTCTCGTGCGGGCGGTCGCCCAGACGTCGGCTGCAGTGTCTGAAGGCGTCGATACGGCGAACCCGGTGGGCCGAGGTCCAGCAGGGCGGGGCGTTCACCGCGTCCCGGCTTCGAGATGCGGTCACCGGCACCTGTCGCTACGCTCGCTGAGTAGCCGGGTGATGATGCCCCGAGGCCGGGCGCAGCAGCCGCCCCCACCCCGCCCAGCGGAAACGAAGGCTTCCGCGGTTCAAACCTCTGCAGTGTTCACGCCTCCACGGGAGGAAGGTTGCGATGAGGCTCACCCGCACGCGTACAGCAAAAGCCGCCGCGGCAGCTGTGGTCGCCATCCCGCTCGCGCTTGGAGGTCTGGCGGCGCAGAGCCACGCACAGGATGCGTCTCCCAGCCCGTCGGGGACGTTCGGCCCCGGCTGTTCGGCGATCTCCCAGAAGGCCGACACGTCCAAGGACAAGGTCGTAGAGGCCGCGGCCGCCTACCCACAACTCAGCCAGCTGGTCGCAGCCGCAGCCAGGGCGAACCTGATCGGCACCCTCGACGGGAAACCCGACGTCACCATCTTCGCTCCCAACAACCAGGCCTTCCAGAAGGTGACCGTGTCGCAGCTCGACTCGCTGCTCGGCAATCAGGAGCAGTTGAAGAAGGTGCTGACCTACCACGTCGTGGACCAGCAGATCACCCCGAACGAACTCCCCAAGGGCTCCTTCACGACGGTGGAGGGCAGCAAGCTGACCACGTCGGGCTCGGGCACCGACTTCAAGGTCAACGACGAGGCGAACATCGTCTGCGGCAACATCAAGGCCGCGAACGCCACCATCTACATCATCGACACGGTCCTCCAGCCCCCGTCCTGACCCACGGCTCTCATTCCCGGCGCGGGGCGATCCGTGTGGACTCGGGACGGGGGTTCCCTCACCCGGCTTCCGACCCGTGGCCGTCGGTGGACGCGGGCATCACGAAAGTGCGCGGTGCCGCGCAGTGCACCCCGACGAGCGCCGTTTGCCCGGGGTGTGGCATCTGGTCCAGCCGGGTTCACTGCTCCTACCTGCTCTTCCCCGCTGATGTGCCCAGCGCCGGGCGAAGCGTTGTCCTCCGGCTGCGGATCCGTCGGTCCACCTGTCGGAACGCCGAGTGCGAGCGACGTACCCGCGTCGAGCAGGTACCGGGCCTGACCTGCCGTCCCGTTCAGCGAACGGAGCGGCTGCGTCCTGCTCCAGCTGCGGTCGGCCTCGCCTTGGCGGGGCGGGTCGGCGCCCGGCCGTCCCGGGTGCGAGGGCATCGTCGTGTTCGGGAAGCCGGCACGTCGGCGGGGCCCGGCGGGCGCCGGTTTAGCCTCGCGGTGTGCCGTCGCGGTGCTGTACCGGGGGTATTGCAGCTCTTCATGGGTACCTGCGTCCGGTGGCGCGTCGACCACGGCTCGCCAGGAGCATTCGCACCTCGATGCAGTGGGAGAGGGAATGAGGCTTCGTGAATCGGCTCGGGCCATGGCTTCCCGGTGTTCGGCCGAGATACTGAGCGGCCGGTACCGTCTGGACGATCTCCTTGGTTCGGGTGGCGCCGCGGACGTCTATCGAGGTTTCGATCTGCGATTGAGGCGACCGGTGGCGGTCAAGGTCTTTCGACCCGATACCGGCATCGACATCGAGGAGAACTCGCACAGCGAAGCAGTGATCCTGGCCCGGTTGCACCACCCCGGACTCGTCACCGCCTATGACGCCGGGCAGCACGACGGACGTGTCTTCCTGGTCATGCAACTGATCGAAGGCGACACTCTGAAGAACCGCATCTCCGAGGGCCCGCTGTCACCCGAAGCGACTGCCGCACTCGGCGTCGACCTGGCCCACGCACTGGCTCACGCACACGAAGCAGGGATCGTCCACCGAGACGTCAAACCGTCCAACATCCTCCTGGACGCTTCCCACCGTCCCTACCTGACCGACTTCGGCATCTCCCGACTGCTGGATGCCACCACCCGCACCGCCACCGGTACGCTCATCGGCACCGCCGCCTACCTCTCCCCCGAGCAGGTCCTCGGCCAGTCCGTCGGACGGCCGGCCGACGTGTACGCTCTCGGCCTGGTGCTCCTCGAATGCCTCACGGGCAGGCTCGAGTACGACGGTGGCCCCCTCGAAGCCGCCATCGCACGACTGCACCGCCAACCCGTCCTGCCCCAGTGCCTGCCGGAACAACTGGCCTCCCTGCTGCGGGATATGACAGCCCTGGACGAGCAGAACCGTCCAACAGCCCGCGATTGCGCCCGCACACTGGCGGCGTTGGCCGAGACAGCACATCTTGAAGCCGGTCCGTCGGCGCACGCCACGAGCCTCGTCGCCAGCCACGGACCGTCGCGGACGGCCGACCGCACGCACATGAATCCGCTGCCCGACAGGGATCAGACTGCCCCCCGCGCCATGCCCGCGCGTGGGCGCACCCTTGTGGCCGGCGCGACCGTTGCGGTCGCCGCTGTCATGGCAACCGCCTTCGCCATCACCGACGCCTCTGCCCCACCAAGCGATGACCGAAGCGCGGCCAGGGCCACGAGTACCCCCACTGGAAAGCCGGATCCTTCTGACAGCGCAGGGCAGAAGGTCGATGACCGAAGCACGGCCAGGGCCACGAGTGCCCCCGCCGGAAAGCCGGATTCTCCTGGCGGCGCAGGGCAGGAGGAGGCGGCCACGGCTCCTGCGACAACACCGTCCCCTGACCACAGTCCCTCTGTCGGCACACTCCCCGACGACGCGCCCGGACAGAGCGTCGGCCCCACTCCCCACGGCCCGGGCCACAAATCCGCCGTCGACACCGACACACCCGGCTCTGCAACCAAAACGGCACGAGCCACACCGAGCGACACGGACACGTCCGTGGCAGCAACGCCGGACGGCACAGCGACCGAGACCCCGCACCGACCGCCCGGCCAGGTCAAGAAGACGGAAAAGGCCAAGAACAAGGCGCGGCAGGAGGAAGCCGAGAAGACGGCCACGGAACGCTGACGGTGCGAGCGGGATGCCGGCCGCCTTCGTCGAACCTCGGGTGGTCACGGCCTGGGCGTGGCGGGCTTCGTCATCGTCAGCGAACTGCGTGAGCGCGGCGTCGGCTTCAGCTTGCCGCACGAGAACCTGGACACCCTCACTCCGGAAGGCCGGCTCGTCCTCCACGCCGTCGAGGGCCGCCTCACCCCCGCTACGAACCGACCGCTCGACATTCAAGACCGGCGTCGAGTTGGCACCCGGAGGAGGGAGATCGCTCAGGACACGGGACTGTCGGCCGGCCTGCGCGACACCGTCCTCCGGATCGCATTCGACCGTCGCGTCCGGTGAATCGACCCGGAGGACCCGGAGAAGCCGCCGTCCTCATGGCCCTCAGCCCGCGAAGCGCGCCATCCATGCCTCGACCTCGTCCGCGGCGCGTGGCAGGCCCGCCGACAGGTTCTCGTGGCCGTTCTCGGTGACCACCAGGTCGTCCTCGATCCGGACGCCGATGCCGCGCCACTCCTCGGGCACCGTCAGGTCGTCCGCCTGGAAGTACAGGCCCGGTTCGACGGTCAGGCACATGCCCGGCTCCAGCACACCGTCGACGTAGTCCTCCGTGCGGGCCTGCGCACAGTCGTGGACGTCCAGACCCAGCATGTGACCGGTGCCGGCCATGGTGAAGCGGCGCTGCAGGCCGAGTTCGTACGCGCGGTCGACGGGGCCCTCGATGAAGCCCCATTCGACCAGCCGCGCCGTCAGGTGTCGCTGGGCCGCCTCATGGAAGTCCCGGTACGGGGCGCCCGGCTTGACCGCCGCCATGCCGGCCTCCTGGGCCTCGTACACCGCCGCGTAGATCTCGCGCTGCAGGGGCGTGAAGGTGCCGCTGATCGGCAGCGTGCGGGTGACGTCGGCGGTGTAGAGGGAGTGCGTCTCCACGCCGGCGTCGAGCAGCAGCAGGTCTCCCGGGCGCACCGGGCCGTCGTTGTCCGTCCAGTGCATGATCGTGGCGTGCTCACCGGCGGCGCAGATCGAGCCGTAGCCCACCGCGTTGCCCTCGAGGCGTGCCCGGCGGAAGAAGGTGCCCTCGATCCACCGCTCCGACGACGCGATCGCCCGGGAGAGTTCCCTGACGACGTCGGTGAAGCCGCGCACGGTGGAGTCCACCGCCTTGCGCAGTTCCCCGAGCTCCCAGGAGTCCTTGACGAGGCGGAGATCGCTGAGCGCTTCTTCCAGTTCGGCGTCCCGCTCCGGGTGGGTGGTGACGGCGGCCTCGAGGGAGGGGTCGATCCCGCGGACGATCCGGGTCGGCGGGCCGGAGGTGGCGGCCAGGTCGGCAGCCGCGGTGCGGACGTCGCGGCACGGCAGGCCGAGTACGCGCTCCGATTCGGCGAGTGAGCGGCGCCGGCCCGTCCACAGCTCGGCGTGGGCGCCCGTCCAGAACTCGTCGTCCTCCCTGCTGTCCCGCGGCAACTGGTAGCAGTAGGCGTCGTGGCCACCGTCCGCGCGGGGTTCTAGGACGAGTGCGCCGTCCCGGACTTGGTCGCCGGTCATGTGCACGTAGCCCGTGTACGGACGGAAGGGGTAGGTGTCGTCGTTCGAGCGGACCTTGAGGTTCCCCGAGGGGATCACGAGGCGTTCGCCGGGGAACCGCGCGGAGAGCGCGGCGCGGCGGCGGGCCGCGTACGGGGCCTGCTCGGCGAGCTGGAGATCGTGTCGTTCGGTGTCCGCCCAGCCCGTCCGCATCAGAGCGGACAGCTCTGCGGAGATCTCCGGGTAGAGGCCGTTCTTCCGACGGTTCGCCACGCCGTGCACCTTCTTCCGTTGGGATCCCATGGGGCTTCCATGAGGTTCTTCGGCACCGCCGGTCCGTGGCGGCTTCCGGACGGTACCGCCGCACGGCGGGCGCCGGGGCCGAAGAGTGCCAGTGGCACAGATCGGCCACAGGGTCCGATGGGAAACGTCGATAATGTGCCCCATGGTGCACTCGAAACTCGGCGAGGCCCTCCGGATGCTGGGGCTCGATCACACGGCGTGCCGGGTCTACCTGACCCTGCTGGAGCTGGCCCCCGCTCCGCTCGGCGCGATCGGCGCGGCGGCCGGGCTGGGCGGGGCCGAGCTCGCCGCGGCGTACGGCGAACTGGCCGACGCCGGACTGGCCAGCGCCGCAGCCGGGGACGGGGACGTGGTGGCCCCGGTGCCGCCCGCCGCGGGCCTGGAGATCCTCGCCCGGCACCGGGCGGCCGAACTCGAGGAATCACGCATCGCCGTCAAAGGCGCGTTCGAGTCGTTCCGGCGCGAGCGGCTCGCCGCGTACAACGACAACATCGTCGAGGTCGTCACCGGCGAAGCCGTCGGTCCGAGGATGCGCCACGCGTGGGCCAGCGCCCGCGAGCAGATCCGGCAGTTCGAGTCCCCGCCGTACGTCCCTCTGGCCGGCGCCACCGACGACGCCCTGGCGACGCTGGCCCGCGGGGTGACGCAGCGCGTCGTCTACTCACGGGAGTCCCTGGAGCATCCCGGCCACCTGAAGGACGTCATCGAACCCTGCATCGAGGCGGGCGAGCAGGCGAGGGTGCTGCCGTCGGTGCCGGTCAAGCTCTTGATCATCGATGAGGCGTACGCGCTGGTGTCGTTGTCGATCAAGGAAGCGGACGTGCACAACACCATGCTGGTGGTGCAGCCCTGCGGCCTGCTCTCCGCGCTCACCGCCCTGTTCGAGCAGGCATGGCAGAACGCCCTCCCCCTCCACGGCCGCACCACTCGCTCCGCCGGGCTCCCACCCGCCGACCGTCGCCTGCTGCGCCTCCTCGCCGGCGGCGCGACGGACGACATCATCGCCCGCGAACTGGGCATCAGCCGCCGTACGTTGTTCCGCCGCCTCCAGATCCTGATGGCCCGTCTCGGCGCGGCGAACCGTTTCCAGATGGCCCTGCAGGCACAGCGTTCCGGCTGGCTGTGACCGGGTGTCCCCAACGGCCTTCCCCGGACGGACCCGCGACAGCCCGCTGTTTCAGCGATCGCTCACCCGGCGCGCGCCCGCGGGCCACGGTCCCGTGCCGGCCATGTGCTCCACGATGGCGAATGCCTCGTCGATCGGCACGGTGTCTTCGTGTCGATCCTCGCCCGAAGGGTCTCCGGCCCCACCTCGGACCACACGGGGACGGCCGCGCCGTCGTGGGTCATCCAGGTCTCGGTCACGAGCACGAGCCCGGCGAACTCGTGGACGGCTCCCGGAGGCACCCCCCACGTCCCCTCCGGGCATCAGCGCCGAAGCCGTCGCCGGTCTTTCCCCGTCGGTGAATTTCCCACTGCGGGCAGGGACTTCCGCTGAGCCGACCACGGCGCGAGCACGTACCAAGTGCGGGAAGACACTCACCGATCCGAGGAGACCGCACCGATGAGCACCACGCGCCTGAACGACCGGCTGACGAGGCACCAGCCTCTGGTCCTGGGCCTGTTCCGTATCGTCCTGGGCCTGCTGTTCACCAGCGAGGGCGCCGCCACCGTCTTCGGGCTACTGGGCCGGAAGGCCAGCCCCGTGGGCGACTGGCCGTTCTGGTACGCCGGGGTGATCGAGTTGGTCGCCGGTGTCCTCGTCCTCCTCGGCGTGGCGACGCGCAGCGCGGCGTTCCTCAGCTCGGGAATCATGGCCTTCGCCTACTTCACCGAACACCAGAAGGACGGTCTCTTCCCGCTGCAGAACGGCGGTCTGTCCCCGGCGTTGTTCTGCTGGGGCTTCCTGCTGCTGGTGTTCTTCGGTCCGGGTTCACTGTCCCTGGCGGCGCTGGTCCGCCGTGGCGGCACCGTCCCGGGCGCCGCACGGCCTGGGGAGCCGGTCCTGCCCGGACCCACCGGGCAGTGATGACGCGGAACCTCCCCGGGCCGCGGCGCACCGCGTTTTTGCGCCGTGCGCCAGGCGCACGGCGAGCCAGCCGACCACCGCGCCGACCGCATACCAGAACAGGTCCGGTGCGCCGAAGGTGGAGCCGAGGACCAAGCGGGCGGCCGTACTGTGCCGGGAGAGCTCCGCCGGCAGGTCACTGAGCTGCAAGAACTCGACGCCCCAGCTCACGGCCAGGGCGACTCCACCGGCCTTCAGCGGTGTCGACCTCGGCGCCACCAGAATGACGAGGGCGAACAACAGGAGCGTGTACAAAGCGTCCCCGCCGTACTTGGCCACCCCTCCCCCTGTGGTCGCCCGGAGACCCAGCCCCATGCCGACGATCACCAACGCGGCCGCTGCCGCCGCGAGACGTATCCGTATCGGATCGCCGTCGGCACCGGTGCGGGTTCTGGAAGGGGAGGCCATGGAGTCATTCTGCTGGACACCCGTTGCTCGCTCCGGCAGGTGCCGACCGCGCGCCGAAGCACCCGCGGCGGAGCCACCCGAGTGGGCTTCGGCGAGAGCGAGCGACTGGTACGGGCGGGCCAGGGTGCCGCCTGTGCCGGAAGTTTCGCCCCACTGTGCGCCCGTCCGGCACCGCAGTTGCTCGATGCCGCGGAAGCAGGGCCGGGCGCCCGGGTGCTGGCTGCGGCCCCGGGCGATGTCCGTCAAGGGTTCGCCCGGCACCGCCGGGTGCCTCCCCCAGAGCCCCCTCCGATCGGGTGACGCCCGTGTCCCCCGGGGGCCCGCACCGGAGCGATCTCTCCGACGTGAGGGCGATCGGAAGCCATGGCAGATGTGGGTGTGAGGGCGCGCCGCGGGGCGCCCTCGGGCCGCCGTTCGGCACGCTGGTCGGGGCCGGAAGGCTGTGGGACCGGCGCGCACCGGCGGACGGTACGGGCACCCCTGCCGCCCGCCGGACGTTTCCCCTGGAGAGAAGGACGGGTGCCGGCCTGCGCAGGCCGGCACCGGAGAGGAAATGCACGATGAAGCACCAGAAGGTGGGCGACCTGATGAGCGACGCCGTGGTCCGCGTCCAGCGGGGCACGCCGTTCAAGGAGATCGCCCACCTGCTGCAGGACTACGACATCACCGCGGTGCCCGTCGTGGACGCGGAGGACCGGCCCGTGGGGGTGGTGTCGGAGGCGGACCTCCTGCAGAAGATGTGGGGCGGGGACCCGGACGAGGTCATGGGACACGGGGAGGGGTCCCGGCCCGCCGGGGCCAAGGCGTCCGCCATCGACGCGGCCGGGCTGATGACATCGCCCGCCGTCTGCGCGCGGGAGAACTGGAGCGTCGTCGACGCCGCCCGTGCGATGGCCCGGCACGGCGTCAAGCGGCTCCTGGTGGTCGACGAGGGAGGGCGGCTGATCGGACTGGTCAGCCGGAGTGACCTGTTGCGGGTCTTCCTGCGCAAGGACCGGGCGATCCGGACCGAGATCATCGAGGAGGCGCTGGTCCGGACCCTCGGCCTGGCTCCGTCGTCGATGCAGGTGGAGGTGGCCCACGGACACGTCGTCCTCAGCGGCCGGCTCCCGCAGGACGTGTCCGTCTCCGTGCTGGAGGAACTGTGCCGGCGTGTCGACGGCGTCGTCGCCGTGGAATTCAGGGCGACGGAAGAGTCCGACGGATCCGCCTCCGTCTGACGGCGGCCGGCCGGCTCGCAGGGGGTGTTCTCCGCCCGTTCCCGGCTCGTCGCCCGGGTGGGCGGCTACGGCTGGTCTCCGGTCGGGGCGCAGGACGCAGGAGGCGACCACCACGAGGGTCACAGGGACTGCGCGAAAGTCACGACGCGTTCCGCGACACCGGCGGCGACGGTGCGGTGCGGGCCTCTACGGCCTGTGGGACGGTGGCAACGGAACCCGCCTCCCGGTGCTGCGGGCACGCCGTCGTCCATGTCCTTTCCCCGGACGAGCCCGTCGCCTCCGGCACCGCGGCAGGTGTGCACAGGTCCATGACGGAATCAGCCGACCAGGAGGCTGAAGATGGGCGAAATGATCAACGCCGGTGGCGTCGACATCTGGTTCGAGCGCCGGGGCAAGGGACCCGACGTCCTGCTCATCGCAGGGCTCGGTGATCCCGCTGAGGTATGGCAGCCCCAGTTCGACGGACTTGCGGACCGCTACCGGCTCACCGCCTTCGACAACCGCGGCGTCGGACGCACGCCGCTGCCCGAAGGGCCTCTCTCGGTGCCCCACATGGCCGACGACGCCGCCGCACTGCTACGGGCGCTTCAGATCCCGACCGCCCATGTCGCCGGTTTCTCGGGAGGAAGTTTTATCGCGCAAGAGCTGGCGCTGCGGCACCCCGGCCTCGTCCGCAGTCTCGTCCTCATGAGCACATGCGCTCAACCCGACGCCTACTTCCGCGCCATGGCACGCTTCTGGCACTGGATGGCCGAGCGTGCCCCGAGCGAGCGCGCCATGCTCGAGGCGTTCTTCCTGTGGGTCTACACACCGCGTGCACACGCCGACGGCACGGTCGACCGGATCATCGAGGACACACTGGCCTTTCCCCACCCGCAGTCCGTCGACGCCTTCCAGCGCCAGATCGCCTCGTTCGCCGACCACGACACGCTCGACCGGCTGACAGAGATCACCGCGCCGACGCTCGTTCTGGCCGGCGAGCTCGACGTCGCCGCCCCACCGCGCCTCGGTCGCGTGGTCGCCGAGAGGATTCCGGGCGCCGAGTTCGAGGTGCTGCCCGGAGAGGCACATCAGCCCTTCCAGGAGGTGCCGAAGGTGTTCAACGCCCGCGTCGACGCCTTCTGGCGTGAGGTCGAAGCACGAGACTGAAAGGGCACATCCGGTCGCGTTCGATCGGGTCGCTGTAGTGCTTGCGATGGGGGCGTCGGGGTGCACGCAGTCGTGGTCCGGGGCCGTGATCGGCGCCCCCGTGGGGCGGTAGGTGCGGCCCGTCCGGACGACGATCGGCTCCTTCTCCGCATCCACGCTCACCACCGGCAGCCCTTGAGGCAGGAACCGCCGGACCGTGGCGTTGATGTGCCGGAACCGGGCGCCTCGATCAGCCGACCTCCCGCGGCTCCACCAGGGCCCTCGCGTGCCGACACCGAGCCAGGGTCACGCTCGGCGGCCGACCCGCGCCACCGAGACGGCGCACCCGTCCCAGCACCGGCGCACCGCACGCGACAACGGGCGCGCGGCTCCCCGGCGGTGCGCGAGTCCGCCTGTCCGAAAGCGTCCGATTCAGGACGTTCGACCATGCCACCGGGGAGCCGCGCTGTGGACGCCGGGGCATGTCACGCGGGGCGGTGCCCGTGATTGGCGCGGTGCTGACGCCACTTCCTCTTGCGGGTGCGCTTCGACATCGTCCGACCCCCTTCCGTGATTCCGAGGGCTTGGTCCGTCCCCCCGTACACCAGCGTGCTCCCGGCCCCTGAGCCTGTCGAGCGCGGTACCTGGTGAACGGTGCCGCCACGTCGGCCGACCGGCCTGGGATGGTCTTGGAGTCGATCGTGCCGGGCAGGGGGATCGCTCGTGTCGTCCGCGTCGCCGTCGCACAACACCCGGACGAGGCCTTCATGAGGATCAACGGTGAGCGGAAGTACCTGCGGCAGGCCACCAGAACTGACGGACCCTCACTCGGCAAGTCAGCAAGGCCACTTCGCCCCCTCTTGATCATTTAACCGGTATACCGAAGACTTCGGTGCACCACTCATCCGCCCACACCCCTGGGGGAAACCATGAGACCTGTCTCCGTCGGGCGTTCAGTGCGCCTCGGAGCCTGTGTCACCGCGGCGGCCGGCCTGCTCACGGCCGGTCTCGCCGCACCCGCGTTCGCGGACGAGCCGCAGACCGACCAGCTGTGGATCAATCCGCCGTACGAGCAGACCCTGCCGCTCGGTGCGAACGGCGGGGGGCCGCAGTCCCGCCCGCTCGACATCGGCCTCTACCACGACAACAACAACTTCACGGTCACCGACGGCAAGGTCACCGTGGACATCTCCGGGCTCGCCGGCGTCGCCGAGGTGACCTGGCCGGAGAACTGTGCGCCGAGCGGGACGACCGCCGTGTGCCACGTGCCGGAGGTGCCCGTCATCGGGCCCGACTACAGCGAGCAGATCCGTCTCGTCGTCCGCGCGGCCGACGGCGCGGCGGTCGGGGCGCAGGGCAGGATCACCTACGAGGCGACGGCCACCGGCGGCCCCTCCGGCACGCTCGTCGCGCCCCACGACAGCTTCGACACCACGCTCACCGTCGCCACCGGACCCGACCTGGCGATCGCCGACATCGCCCCGATCGAGCACACCGCACCCGGCGACGAGAAGACCATCCCCTTCGAGCTGACCAACAACGGCGACTCGACCGCGCACGGCTTCACGCTCACGTTGAAGGCCTCGTACGGGCTGGAGGAGCTGACCCGGTACGACGCCTGCACGTACTCCCGGACGAGCGGTGACGATTACGCGCCGAGGACCCACGTCACCTGCTCCTTCGACCAGGAGCTGGCGCCGGGCGACACCTTCGAGCTGCCCGAGCCACTGAAGGTGAAGCTCACCCGGCACGCGTTGCAGGAGCGGCTCGACATCAGCGTCGACCCGGGCGGCGGCGCCGAGGACCTGCGGTGGGACGACAACTACACAGCGCTGTTGATCGCGGCCGACAACGCCGCCGACTTCTCGGTCACCGGCGACGCGGTCTCCGGTGCGGCGGGTGAGACGGTCACGGCCCGGCTCACGTTCAAGAACAACGGTCCCGGCTGGCTCGGCAACATCGTCTCCGGCGACTCGGTCGCCAACGTCCGGCTGATCGTTCCCCGGGGCACCACGGTCACCGGCGTTCCGTCCGGCTGCATCCCGCGCACCCTCTCCGGCGACTTCTACCCGCGGCAGACGGGCGCCCCGCGCTACGACTGCCGCCTGCCGTACTGGGTGCTGGAGGACACGGAACGCTCGTACGCCTTCTCGCTGCGGATCGATACCGTGGTGCCCGGCACGACCGGTGCCGTGAGCATCCATCCCGAGTTCGGCGAGTTCGAGTTCGACCCGGACACCACGAACAACACGGCGGTCCTGGCCGTCAACTGAACGGGTCCCCTCGCCGATTGACGGTGATCCCGGCGCGCGGTGCGCGGCTGTCCCGCACCGCGCGCCCGGGCCCGGAATCGTAGACAATGACCGTTGGCGGTGCCGGTGGCTTGTGGTCATGCCGAGGACGCCGTCCCCGCTCCTTCCGAGACCCGGAGGAAGAGCGATGAGCGAGAAGCGTTGGGTCACCTTCGACTGTTTCGGGACCCTCGTGGACTGGCGCCACGGCATCGCCACCGGCATCGAACTGGTCGCGCCCGGTAAGGGCTGGGAGCTGCTGGACGTCTACAACCGCCACGAGCCGCAGGTGCAGCGCGAGCACCCCTCCATGCGCTACAGCGACGTCCTGACGGAGGCCCTGAAGCGCACGGCCACCGAGGCGGAGATCGATCTGCTGGAGGACGACACCCGTGTCCTGACGGCCGGCATCCCGTTCTGGCCGGTCTTCCCCGAGACGCGGCAGGCCCTGCGCGAGCTGCGGGAGTCCGGCTGGAACCTCGCCCTGCTGACCAACTGCGACCGCGTCATCATCGGCGAGACCCGGCGCCGCCTGCGGGTACAGTTCGACGCGATCGTCACCGCCGAGGACTCCGGCGCCTACAAACCGGCCCACAACCACTTCGAGTACTTCGAGAAGTCCCTCGGGGTCACCCGTGACCGCTGGGTGCACGTGGCGCAGAGTTACTTCCACGACATGGTTCCGGCCGGCGAACTCGACATCGCCCGCGTGTGGATCAACCGTCTCGACGCGAGCGACGACCCCTCGATCGCGCACGCCGTCCGCCCTGACCTGAGCGACCTGGCCGCCACCGTCAACGAGGTCCACCAGAAGCTCAACGGCTGACCTGCGGCTGTCTCCGTCCGTCTGCTCCGCCGGCGGCACGCCCCCGCCGGACCAGTCACCGCGGCGGTGGCACTGAGGGGAGCGCCCGCGGCGGGCCCTGCCACATCGCGGCGGCAGCCGCCTCCCCCGCGATCACGGCCGGCGGTGCGATCTACTCAAGGGGGTCCTCCAGGTCCCCTGTGGCCGACATTCCCGTATCACCCACTGCGCGATCATGGCGGAACGTGTTCGACCACTGACGAGTGCTTGCTCAACGCCATGGGGCCGCGGGTGCGGAGGTCCCCAGCGCCGACTCCCGACCAAGAAACGGGACACCGGACCGGAGCAGCCGGACCCCCTGGAGATCACTGCCCAGTCACAGGCGTGGAGCGATAGCCGGCGCCGTTGCACGGTGGCCGGCAACCGCCACTTCCCAGCCGGCCTGCTCGGGGGTTTCTCCCTGCGGATTACACCCGTCCGGGTCAACCGTGATGGCGGTGGGGCCAAGCTCCCGCGAGGGTGGAGTAACGCTCGGCGTTTCTGCCGGCTCCTCCCGTCCCCTTGCTGTAAGGAGCACTGCCATGTCCCATCGCAACACCTTCATCCGCAGCCTGCACGATGTGGGCCTGGCCGCCTGGTTCGGCGGGTCGCTGATGGGCGCGGTCGGTCTCAACGGAGCAGCCGAGGAGGAAGGCGGGACGGAACAGGTCAGGGCACGGATCTCGTCGTCGGGATGGGCGAAGTGGACGCCGGTCAACGCCGCCGCCATCGGCGCGCATCTGTTCGGCGGCGGCGGGCTGCTCGCCGCGAACGCCCACCGGGTCGCCACCCAGAAGGGTGTGGGCGCCTCCACCACGGTCAAGACCGCCGTTACCGCCGCGGCCCTGGCAGCCACTGCCTACGCCCGTGTCCTGGGCAAGAAGATCGAACTGGCCTCCTCTCCCGACCCGCGGGACGCGGAGCAGGCGGAGAAGCACCCCATCGACATCAACAAGGCCCAGCGGCAGCTGGCCTACGTGCAGTGGGCGGTGCCGGCCCTGACCGGATGCCTGGTGGTGCTCAACGCCCTGCACGGTGAGCAGCAGCGCCCGGTCGAGCAGTTGCACGGCATGTGGGATCGGGCCCGGTCTGCTGCTCCCTTCATGTCATGCTGAGCTTTTGAGGACGGGACGCGTCGGCCGTCTGTTCCGGCCGGTCGGCCGGTCGCCGTGGTGAGCAGCCTGTCCCGCTCGGACCTACGGTTCCGGGTCTGACCCGCGGCTCCTCCGGGTGGGGCGACGGCCTCCGCGGTGCCCGGGACGCTCCTTCGGCGCCGCTGCCCACAGCGTCACCGCGCCGGTCCGGAATCCGCTCGAGGCGCCCGCTGCCGTGCCGCGCGACCGGACGACCAAGGACGCACGGGCGCCGGCGCCACGGCACGAGAACACGGTGCCGCGCCGCCGGACCGCCCGGGTCCGCCACGGGTTCCGGACCGGATCCGGTCGGCCGTCCCTTCCCGCCGCCCCCGCCAGAGCGCCGACGTCCGGTCTGCGCGCCCGCGCCGGCCATGCCACCGGTCCGGCGCCGACGCCCGGCTCCCGGCTCCCGGCTCCCGGAAGGCCCCCTCCCCCGAGCGCCGCCGCCCGGTCGTGTGGGGGCTCGGAAAGTGGTCGCTGCGGGTCAGGCCGCGTACCAGTACTCGTCGGAGACGGACACCTGTCGGGCGGATGCCGAGGGAAGACGCGGCACCCCCACGCGCGGGCGCGGGTCAGCCCGGTCAGGAGCGGCTCCGGGACCGCTGTCGCATGCTGTGTCCATGGAGCTGTTCGCCGGGGATCCGACCTGTGCCTTCTGCGGCATCGTCTCCGGCCGGGTGCCGGCCAGCCGCGTGTACGAGGACGATCTGGTCCTGTCCTTCATGGACATCCACCCGGCCGCGCCCGGAGACCTCCTCGTCATCCCCAAGGTACACGCGGCAGGTCTGGAGGACATCGATGAGGATCTGATGGCCCATCTGTTCCGCGTCGTCCACCTGCTGGCGCGGGCTCTGCGGCGCTCGGCACTGCCGTGCGAGGGGGTGAACGTATTCCTCGCCGACGGCGAGGCCGCCGATCAGACGGTCTTCCACCTCCACGCGCACGTCTTCCCCCGCACCACGGACGACCGGTTCCGCTTGGAGGTCAGGTGGCAGGAGCGGTCCCGTGCCGCCCTCGATCACGACGCCGCACTGATCAGGGCGCGCCTGAACCGCGGCGGAGACCGCCGTGGAACTCCCTGACCCGTACCAGGCAACGGAGCAGTCCGGGGGATCTCCGCGACGACGGCCGGGGCGAACGACTCGGCCCCCGCCCCGGTCACCAGTGCGATACCCGACTGCGTGCGGGCCTCCAGCCGGCCGGGGTGACCGGCGTGGGTGCTTCGGTTCACCGCGAGGAGTGCTGGTCGACGGCTCCCCGCTGGAAGGTGGCGTACAGCAGCCACAGCGACGGGACGAGCACCACCGCTCCCACGCCCAGCACCACGAGGACCGCCGACAGCACGGAGGCGCTCGCCGCGGCCTCGGTCACCGTCGTGCTGCCCACCAGCAGGGCCGGGTACTGGGCTGCGCCCCACGCCCACAGGATGGCGGCGACCGCCAGGGCCGCGGCCGCGCGGGCGGCCACGAAGCGCTTCCGGGCCAGCAGACCGAGGCCGGTCAGGCCGGCCGCCGCACTGGTGATCACCAGTGGCAGTGCGCGGTGGGTCAGTCCGTGGAACAGCTCGGGGGCGTCCGCGTTCAGCACCGCGATGCCCGCAAGGGCCACGGCGCCCGCCACCAGGCCGCTGACCACCGCGTCGCGGGTGAAGGCCGCGGCGAGCTCCGGCCGTCCCTCGCGGTGCGCGTCGGCGCACAGGTACACCGCCGCCAGGTGCGCACAGGTCACCACGGCCAGCAGCCCGCCCAGCAGCGACGTCGGATTGAGCCAGCCGGTGACCACGTCGCCTTCGGCGAGCCCCGGCGGAACGCGGCCGGAGGCGACGCCCCCCGCCACCGTGCCGAGGAAGAACGGCGTCAGCAGCGACGACAGCGCGAAGCACGCGCCGAACAGCCGCTGCTGCCACAGTTCGGTGCTCGCCTTGCGGAAGGCGAAGGCGGCGCCCCGGGCGATGATGCCCAACGCGGCGAGGGTGAGCGGGATGTACAGGGTGGACATCACCGCGGCGAACACCGGCGAGAAGGCCGACCACAACATCACGACCACGAAGATCAGCCACACGTGGTTGGCCTCCCAGACCGGCCCGATGCTGTGCTCGATGAGCTCGCGCCGGGCCCGGCCGTGCTCGGCGCCGCCGGCCAGCAGGTCCCAGACTCCGGCGCCGAAGTCGGCCCCTCCGAACAGGGCGTAGCAGGTCAGGCCCACCCACATCACGGTGAGCGCCGCGTCCGCGAGCACGGTCACCTCCAAGGGGTCGTACAACGGGCTGCGGGAGGATCACACGACGGGATACCCGGTGACGTCCTCCTCCTGCGGTGCGCGCGGCACCGGGGTGCCCCGGGCGAGGCGTCGCAGGACGTAGACGGTCGCGACGGTCATGGCGGCGTACACCACGAGCACCAGCCACAGTCCGGTCATCAGGCCGGGAGCGGGGTTGACGGCATCGCGCACGCTCATCAGGCCCCACACGATCCAGGGCTGACGGCCCAGCTCCGTGACGGTCCAGCCGCACTCGAGGGCCACCACCGCGGCCGGGCCGCCGATCGCGGCCAGTGCCAGGAAGAGGCGAGGGGTGGACAGTTCGCCGCCGGTGCGGCGACGGCGCCACCACGCCCACAGCAACCACACGCCGAGGGCGAGCAGGAAGAAGCCGACGGCGACCATCAGGTCGAACGCCCAGTGCACGCCGGTGACCGGCGGGTGCTGGGCGGGCGGCACACGATCGAGGCCCTGGACGACGGTGTCGGGACGGTAACCGATCAGCAGCGACAGCCCGTTGGGGATCTCCAGGCCGTACTTCAGCCCGTTGTCACCCGCGACGCCGCCGATCGTCAGCGGTACGTGCGAACCGGTGCGGTAGACGCCTTCGACGGCCGCGAGCTTGGTCGGCTGGTAGTCGGCCAGGAAGCGTGCCGCCCAGTCGCCCACGACGATCTGGAACGGAGTCACGATCGCGCCCAGTGTGAACGGGATGAAGAACCCCGCCCGGTGGTAGGTGTCGCGGCGCCCGCGCAGCATGGCCACGGCGTACACGGCGGCGGTCAGGAACGACGCGACCATGAAGGCGGCCAGAATCATGTGCACGGTCTGCGGCGGGCTGGCCGGGTTGAGCATCGCCGCCCACGGATCGACGTCGACCACCTCGCCCTCGCGCAGGGTGAAGCCGCGCGGCTGGTTCATCCAGGCGTTCGCGCACACGACGAAGAACGCCGACGCGGTGCCCGCGATCACGATGGGGAGGCCGATCAGCAGATGGCGGCGGGGTGGCAGCCGGTCCCACGCGTACAAGTAGATGCCCAGGAAGATCGCCTCTATGAAGAAGGCGATGCCCTCCAGCGCGAAGGGCAGCCCGATCACCTGACCGAACCTTCCCATCAAGCCGGGCCACAGCAGTCCCATCTCGAAGCTGAGGATCGTGCCGGACACGGCACCCACGGCGAACAGCACCCCCATGGCACGTGCCCACCGGCGGGCCAGCAAACGGTACGCCGGGCTGCCGGTGCGGATGCCGTACCACTCGGCGAGCAGCGTCAGCGCCGGGAGCCCGACGCCCAGACAGGCCACGATGATGTGCCAGGCGAGGGAGAAACCCATCTGCGCCCGCGCCGCCGCCAGATCACCCTCCGACACCCGATCGGCCGCGTATCCGACGAGCACCCACGGGCCGGTGAGCACAGTGTGCGTCATGAACCCCGTCAGTACCCAGATCGGACGATCGAAACCGACAATTCGGCGAAACGGCGAACCGAAGGTGTGAAAGGCAGGTAGGGACGTGGTGATGCCCCCGCGAGAAGATCGAACCGGCCGCCATCGGTCGACCACGTCGGGCCGGTCCCCGGAGCCCCCTCGTTCGACCGAATCGGAGCTCGAACGGACGGTGCGCCCCGACCGCGAGGCGCCGCCTGGAGCCGGGCGGCTCCCCGTCCGACGGGTCGGATGCGGCCATGCGTTCGGTCGGACAACCCCTGCCCGGGCTTCGCGGGCGAGTGGGTGAACCACCTGGAACTGCCGCCGGTCGGTGGGCTGAGGCTCGCGAACCGTCCGGGCCACCTCGGCCGGCCCGGACTTGCGCAGCATCGCGGCGAGGACCGACGACGCCGAGAGCACCTCTCACCGCAGGGCACCGCGCCTTCTTCGCGTGCCTGCGGACGGATACCGTCCTGCCTCTGGCGGACGCGCGTAGACATCCGCCATGATCTGCGTGCACCACCTGCACAGCCATCCCCCAAGGAAATCTGGCCCCAGCAGGAAGGGTTCGTCCATGAAGGCCGTGAAGGCTCTGAAGTTTCCGAGGATCCGCTCGGTCCTGATCGCTCTCGCCCTGGTCGTCGCCCCCGGCGCCGCCGTCATCGGCACGGCGGGCGAGGCGTCCGCCGCCACGAAGATCAGCCACGCCACCGCGACCTCGATGTTCCGCGAGGTGGGCATCACCTGGTCGTCCTCCGGCAACTGCTCGAACCGCAACGTCTCGACCTGCACGTCGTTCGAACAGCTCAACCTCGCCACCGCCCAGGGCGCCCAGACCCTCAAGCGGGCCAGCGGCTGCGCACTGAACATCACGGGCGGCACCGAGACGGGCCACGCCTCCGGGACGTACTCGCACTGGAACGGCTACAAGCTCGACTACAGCAAGTCCACGTGCCTCGGGAACTACATCAAGAACAACTTCGCCTACATCGGGGTACGCGGCGACGGCGCCGGGCAGTGGCGTTCCGGTTCCGGCAACGTCTACGCCGAAGAGAGCAACCACTGGGACGTCACGTACTACAACTGCGGCGGCTGCTGAGCCGCACGCCCCCTGGCCCCTGTTCGGCCCGTCGAGGGCGGGCCGAACAGGGAGTCCGGCCACAGCCGGCCGGGCCACTCGCCCCTCCGCGCCGCCCTGCCCCGCGGCCGGGCTGGAACTGTCCGTCCACGCGCTCCGCGCGGAAGGTCACTCCGTCCGCACGTTCCACCGCCGATGGAGGTCCTCCCCCACTTCGTCGATGTGGCGGCCGCGCGTCTCGGGGACCCACCTGGCGACGAAGGCCACACCGAGCACGCAGATCACGGCGAAGATCCAGAACGTCGGCCCCTCCCCGATGGCCGAGATGAGGGGCAGGAACAGCAGGCTCACCACGAAGTTCGAGAGCCAGTTCACGGTCGCCCCCGCGCTGGACCCCTCGGCGCGTTGGGCCGGGGGGAAGATCTCGCCGAGCAGGACCCAGAAGACCGGGCCCATGCCGACCCCGAACGCCACGATGTACAGCATCATGAAGACGAGCATGAGCAGCGGGCTCAGGTCCACGACGAACGCGATGCCCAGCAGTGCGATGGAGACGGCCATGCCGGCGAGGGAGCCGAGCAGCAGGGGACGGCGGCCGAGTCGATCGACGAGGCCGAGGGAGACCACGGTGACGATGACGTTGATGACGCCGATGAAGACCGAGTAGTAGATCGCGTTCGAGGCGGACAGGCCGGCCTGGCCCATGATCGTCGGTGCGTAGTAGAGGATCGTGTTGATGCCGGAGAACTGCTGCAGCGCGGCGAGGATCAGGGCGACCAGGAGAGCGGGGCGGACCGCCGGGGCCAGCAGCGCCCGCACGTTTCCCGGCCCGCTCCCGGCCCCGTCCTCGCGCTGCCCGCCGTCGCGGCCGGTGCCGTGCTCGGTGTCCTCGAAGCGCGAGACGACGAGGTCCGTGCCGCCCGGTTCGGTGACCTTGTCGAGCGTCCGGCGGGCCCGGTCCGTTCTGCCGTGGTTGATCTGCCACACCGGGGACTCCGGCAGCCACAGGCACACCAGGACGAGGAGCGCGGAGGGGATGCCGCCGACCCAGAACATCGCGCGCCAGTTCTCGGACTCGGCGAAGGCCCAGTTCACGAGGTAGGAGGTGAGCAGACCGAGGGTGATGAGCAGTTGATTGAGGCTGAGGACGCGGCCCCGGATCTGAGCCGGCGCCATCTCACCGAGGTAGGTCGGCACCGTGGCCGACACGCCGCCGACGGCGAGGCCCATGACGACACGGCCGAGCATCAGCAGCCAGTAGCCGCCTGCCACGGCAGCGGCGACGATCCCGAGAAGGAACAGCACACCGAGGCCGGCCAGGAGCGGCCGTCGCCCGTAGCGGTCCGCGATCCTTCCACTGACCAGCGCGCCGACGACCGCGCCGAGCAGCAGGACGCTGACCACCGAGCTCTGCTCGAAGGAGTTGAGGTCGAAGTCGTCGCGGATGAACAGCAGCGCGCCGGAGATGATCCCGGTGTCGAAGCCGAACAGGAAGCTGCCGATGGTGATGGACACCGCCCACCGGCGGACGGTTCTGAGCCCCTGCGGCGTGAGTCGGACGAACCGGCTCTCCGACGTGGGGCGCGTGTCCAGCGGTTCGGTCATGTCGCCCAGTCCTCCCAGGCCGTGGGACCGGCGCTCCCGGCCTGGTAGTCCTCGAGGGGGACGCGGCCGTCGCGCCAGGCGTCCAGCACCGGCTCGACGATGCGCCAGGACTCGACCGACATGTCGTCGCGCACCGACAGGGGCTTCTCGTCCTCCAGCACGCCCCGGAGCACCTCGCCGTACTCGAGCAGGCCGCCGGGGCCGAAGCTCGTGTCGAGCGTCACCGGGGAGACCGTGGACGGGTCGCCCGGTCCGTTGATGTTGATGTCCAGTTGAAGGCGACGGGGGCCGATGCCGATGCGCAGCCGGTTCCCGGGGACGTCGCCGACGAGTCCGTCCGGAACGTGCTGGGGGGCCTTGAACCAGAAGGCGACCTCCTGCCGGGGCGAGCCGATCGCCTTGCCCGAGCGGACGCGGAACGGCACACCGGCCCACTTCCAGGTGTCGACGGCGAACACGACCTCGGTCAGGGTCTCGGTCTCCCGGGCCGGGTCGATGCCCGGCTCGTCGACGTACGACGGGAGCGAACGGCCGTCGACCGTGCCGGCGGTGTAGCGGGCGCGCCGGCTGAACCGTTCGGGGCGGTCGTCCCAGACGTGGGTCGCGCGCAGGACGTGCGCCTTGGCGTCCCGCACGTCGACCGGTTCCAGCGTGCTGGGTGCGGGCATCGCCACCAGCGCCAGCACCTGGAGCAGGTGGCTCTGGAGCATGTCGCGCAGGGCGCCCGTCGTGTCGTAGAAACCGGCACGGCCCTCGAGGCCGAGCGTCTCGTCGAACACGATGTCGACCGCTTCGACGTGTTCCGAGGTGAGCAGTGGTTCGATCACCCGGTTGGCGAACCGGACACCCAGGATGTTGAGCACCGTCGACATGCCGAGGAAGTGGTCGACGCGGTGCACCTGGTCCTCCGGCACGAGGCCGTGCAGCAGCTCGTTCAGCGCGGTGGCGCTGGCCGTGTCGGTGCCGAAGGGCTTCTCCAGCACCAGACGCGTTCCGTCCGGCACTCCGGTCCGGGCCAGCGCCCGGCAGGCCTCGACCGTGACCGCCGGTGGCAGCGCGAAGTACAGCGTGAGGCGGCCTCGGCGGCTCGTCAGCAGACGGCGCAGGTCGTGCTCGTCGGTGGCGTCCGCGGTCACGTAGCGCGCGTCGCGGACGACGGTGTCGACGGCCGGCCCGCTCGCCCCGCCCGCCGCGAATGCCTGCGCGACGGCCGTCCGCCACTCCTCGTCGCTCTCCTCGCTCCGGTCGCTGCCGACGAGGAAGAGGCCGGTCAGCGACGAGGCGGCGACGAGGTTGCCCAGCCCCGGAAGGAGCAGCCGTGCCGTCAGGTCGCCCTGGGCGCCGAGGATGACCAGTGTCTGGGTCTGCCCGGTCCCGGACTCGGCCTGCTCGTCGCTCTGCCCGGTCCGCTCCTCCTTCGAGCCGCCCCGGGGGGTGTCGGCGCCGCTCATCCGGCGTACTCCCGGACGGGCACACCCCGGACACCGGGGGTGCAGGTGAACAGTGCGCCCGCCTCCGGTTCGGTGCCGGGCTCGAGGTGCTCGCGCGAGGTGGTGATGAACAGCCGGTCCAGCTCCGGCCCGCCGAAGGTGCACGCCGTCACCTTGGTGACCGGGAGCTCCACGACCTCGTCGAGGGTGCCGTCCGGCGCGTACCGGTGCACCGAGCCGCCGCCGTACAGGGCGACCCACACGCCGCCCTCCGCGTCGACCGTCACCCCGTCCGGGCCGTCCGGTACGACGGCGAACGGGCGCCGCCCGCTCAGCCCACCCGCCCGGTCGTAGTCGAACACGTCGATGCGGCCCGTCGCGGTGTCGACGTAGTACGCACGGTCCCCGTCGGGGCTCCACTCGAGGCCGTTGGAGACCGTCACCTCGTCCAGGACGATCGTCGTCGAGCCGTCCGGGTCCAGGCGATGGACCGATCCGGCTCCCTGTCGACCGTCGTAGGCCATCGAACCGCAGTAGAACCGCCCATCCGGGTCGCAGCCTCCCTCGTTCATGCGGATGCGCTCATCGCTCCACAAGGGGTTCAAGATGGTCACCTTTCCGTCCGGGTCTTCGAGGGCGAATCCACGGGTGACGCCGAGGACGGCGCCCCCTCGCCGTCTGGGGCGGACCGCGGCGACCACGGTGGCGATGTGCCGTCGTGCCACGGTGTGGTCCGGGGCGAGCGACAGCACGTCCCCCGCCAGCATGTCCAGCCACCGCAGACCGCCCCACGCCGCGGACCAGACCGGCCCCTCACCGTGGTACGCGATCGATTCGGTCACCTGCTCGGCCCTCACTGGCGCCACACCCCTTCCGTCGCGGGCACGGGCACTGGCACGGCTCGCCGGGGACGGTCGGCGCCGGGTGAGCGGGGCGGCCGGCTGGCATGATGAGCCGGGTGAGCGCGCCGCTGTCCCGCAGAACAGTCCGCGGAACGCGCGCGCTGGCGCATCGGGCGGTGTCGCGTCTCTCGGTCGGCCGCCGCCGGGTCGCCCTGGACGTGTGGCTGCTCCTGCAGGCCACCGCCAGCGTCACGGCTGCGTGGCTGGTGGCCCGCTACGGGTTCGACCACCCCGCCCCGTACTTCGCGCCCATCACGGCGATGATCGCGCTGACCGCGGACCTCGGCGAACGCGGTCTGCACGCGATCCGGCTCCTTCTGGGCGTGCTCCTCGGTCTGCTGGTCGGCCAACTTGTGCTCGCCACCCTGGGGGCCGGTCCGGGCACGATGACACTCGCGGTCTTCGTCTCGCTCGCGGTCGCCCGCGCCCTGCGGAGCGCGCAGATCGTCGTCGTGCAGGCCGCGGTGAGCGCCATCCTGGTAGTGGCGCTGGGTGATCAGGCGAACGGTGTACAGCGCCTGCTGGACGCACTGACCGGCGCGGGTATCGCTCTGGTGTTCTCGCAGCTTCTTTTTCCGCCCGAGCCACTGGCGCTGCTGCGCCGTGCCGAGGCAGCCGCGCTCAACGCGATCGCCGGCGGCCTGACCACTCTGGCCGACGCCATCGACCAGGACGACGACAGGCTCGCCCAGCAGGCGGTCGGGGAACTCCGCGAGGTGCTGGACCACCTGCTGGAGCTGCGCCGGGTCGGGCGGACCAACATGCGTGTCACGCGTCGTGTGGTGACGGGGCGGGCGAAAGTCGTCGTACGCGAGAAGGAGGACGCGGAGCACCTCGATCTGCTGGGTGCCAGCTGCCTCATGCTCGCGCGCCTCCTCGCCTCGGCCGACGCCGACACCCGCGACCGGTTCCAGGAGCCGGTGCGCGGCCTTACGGACGTCATCGCCTCGCTGGCCGGCGGGCTCGGCGACCGCGACGTGCGCCAGCGCGCCGCGGACCGCTCGCTGGAACTCGCGACGCGGATCACCGCACAGGCCGGGCCGGCCGGCTCGGAACGTACCTTCCTGGCCTACAGCCTCCGCACGGTCGCGACCGACGTCATCGCGTTCGCGGGAGTCGACCTCACCGACGCGCTCGAGGCGATCCGCACGGGCGCGCTGGACCGGCGCGTACACCCTGCCAAGATGCCACCCGGTCGGCTCCGCCGCTGGTCCGGACGGCTCATCGGTTGGTCGAAACAGCTCCGGGACAGGGTCAGCCGGTCGTCCACCCGAAGCGGCAGGCCGTGAGGCCGAGAGGGCAGGCTGTGCTCCGGTGTTCCTGGGCATGGCGACTCCGTCCGGGATCGTGGCCAGAGGGCGTCAGAAGGCGCAATGGGGCGGCCCGCAGACGGCGCGGAACCACCACCGATCCGATGGTCACCCGCGCCCCGACCGCCCGCATCTTCACCGCACGGCCCCGAAGGGACGGCTCATCACAAGAAACTGACCGACGTCGTGATTACGGACAAGAACCTGCTGGACCGCCCGGGCCCCACGCATCTGCCGGAGAACGCCGGAGAACGAGGAGGCGTACCGCCTGCTGGGCGAGAAGCCCCGGCACCGGCCGAGGCGGTGGCGAAATGCCCCACGTTCTTCCTGGCCCGGGCGATGCTCGCCGACGACGTCTTCGAGGCGGGTCTTCTGTGATCCACATACCGGTCCGCCACGGGGGCGCGACGATCCTGGTGGCCTGCGGGGCCGCCTCCGCCGGTCACCGGGCCCGTCTCCCGGGTGTCGCCGACCCTTGGGCCAGCTGCTTCCGGACGCCCTCGTCGACCGTGACGGACCGCTTGCTCCGGCACGTCTGTGGCGCGCGAGCCGTGATCACCGACTCGGCCGTCCGTGCACCCCCGAAGGCGGCCCAGCGGTCGCCTCGATCAAGGATCCACCGGAGACTGGAGACCGGATCGGTACAGGACGGCTCGAGGACCACGGGGATGGAGCGATACCGGCACAAGCGCGCCCCCGGGAGAATGCGGTGGTTCCGGTACCTGCCCGCCGTCGTGCTCCTCGCCGCGGTCGTCGTCGACCTCGCCTGGCCGGAATTCAACACCTTCCCCCTCCTGGCGGCCGTCTCCGTGATCGCGGCACCGATGCTCTCCCTGGCCTGGACGCTCGCCAGTGGTGCGGCGGCCTGCCTGGCCGGAGGGCTCCTGGCGCTCCGCGAAAGCCAGGGCGTTCTCACCCGTTCGGTTCTCACCCAGACCGCGACCATCGCCGTCCTGACCGTCGTCGCGGCGTTCCTCAACCGGATGTTCGCCCGCGAACGGGAACAGCTGAGAACGGCCCGCCAGGTGGCGGAGGCGGTCCAGCGCGCGGTGCTGCCGGCGATGCCCGACCGCGTCCGGGGGCTGGCCGTCGCCACCCGGTACCAGGCCGCCCAGGAGGAGGCCCTGATCGGCGGCGACCTCTACGCCGTCCACGACACCCCCCACGGCCTCCGCATGATGATCGGCGACGTCCGCGGCAAGGGCATGCAGGCGGTCACCCTGGTCAACACCCTGCTGGGCTCCTTCCACGCGGCGGCCCTTCAGCTGCCGGACCTGCCCGGCATCGTCCGGAGCGTGGAGGTGCAACTGCAGGACGTCAAGAACCGCCAGGCCGACGCCCCCTACGAGGACTTCGTCACCGCCGTCCTCGTCGAGATCCCCCCCGACCATGGCGTGCTGCGCGTGGCGAACCGGGGCCACCCGGCACCGCTGATGGTCCACGGGGGCACGGCGACCGCCCTGGAGCCGCGGGAGCCGTCGCTGCCGCTGGGCCTGG
>NZ_MSGP01000234.1 GCF_002078235.1 Streptomyces viridosporus | reverse complement strand
GGCCCGGCCGCCCCCGCCGCCCGTCCCGCCGAACCGCCCGCCGACCCGATCCGTTCCCCCGGGGGAGTTGGAAGCACCCGTGACCACCTGGACCGACCACACCGCCGACCGCCCCATCTCGCTCACCGCCCCGAGCGGCATCGACCGCGCCGCCCACCACCGGCTCGACGAGGCATGGCTCGCGGCGGCGTGGAGCCACCCCTCGACCCGCTGCTTCGTGGTCTCCGGCGGCCAGGTCCTCATCGACGAGACGGCGGACGGGCGCACCGAGATCGTCATGACCCCGTCCTTCGAGGCCCCGCTCACCGAGGCACACCGCTACTTCCTGGGCACCGACGAGGACGGCGTCAGCTACTTCGCCCTCCAGAAGGACTCCCTGCCCGGACGCATGGACGAGTCCGCCCGCCCGGCGGGCCTGCGCGAGGCGGGGCTGCTCCTGTCGCCGCGGGACGCCGGTCTGATGGTGCACGCCGTCGCCCTCGAGAACTGGCAGCGACTGCACCGTTTCTGCTCCCGCTGCGGCGAGCGCACCGTCATCGCCGCGGCCGGCCACATCCGCCGCTGCCCCGCCTGCGGCGCCGAGCACTACCCGCGCACCGACCCCGCCGTGATCATGGCCGTGATCGACGAGCAGGACCGCATCCTGCTCGGCCGCCAGGTCCACTGGCCCGAGGGCCGTTTCTCGACCCTCGCCGGATTCGTCGAGCCCGGCGAGTCCATCGAGCAGTCGGTGCGCCGCGAGGTCCACGAGGAGGTCGGCATCGACGTCGGCGAGGTCGAGTACGTCGCCAGCCAGCCCTGGCCGTTCCCGTCCAGCCTCATGCTGGGCTTCGTCGCCCGCGCCACCTCGACCGGGATCGACGTCGACGGCGACGAGATCCACGAGGCCCGCTGGTTCTCCCGCGACGAGCTCGATGCCGCCTTCGCGTCGGGCGAGGTGCTCCCGCCCTACGGCATCTCGATCGCGGCCCGTCTGATCGAGCGCTGGTACGGCAAGGACCTGCCGACCCGCAGCGCCTTCTGACCGGACGCGCCTTCCGACGGGACAGAGGCGCCTTCCGGCGGGACATACGAAGAAGCGGTGGTGTCCGCCCCCGGCCCGGGGAAGGACACCACCGCTCCTCCGCGCGCCGCTCAGGCGCCGATCTTCTGCTTCACCTGCGCCAGCGACGGGTTGGTGAGCGTCGAGCCGTCGGGGAAGAGGACCGTCGGAACCGTCTGGTTCCCGCCGTTGGCCTTCTCCACGAACGCCGCGGACTCCGGGTCCTGCTCGATGTTGATCTCGGTGTACGCGATGCCCTCGCGGTCCATCTGGCTCTTCAGCCGACGGCAGTAGCCGCACCACGTGGTGCTGTACATCGTCACAGTGCCCGGCATGTCTCTCGTGCTCCTTCGGTGGCCCGGGGAAGTCCTTGCACCCGGGGAACGTACTTGAAAGCGCCACCATTCCCGCCCCCGCCTCCGCGGGCGCTGTCCTGACGCGTTCCCGACGTGACGTCCGCCGCACCGGTACGACCGCGCGGCCCTCCCTGTGGACAACCGGCTCACCCGTCCCAGGCGACCTGGCAGCATGGCCGTGTGACAGCAGCAACGCACTCCACCCTCTTCCCGCAGGTACCGGACTCGGCCGACGCGGTGCTCGACGGGCTCGATCCCGAGCAGCGCGCGGTGGCCACCGCCCTGCACGGTCCGGTGTGCGTGCTGGCGGGCGCCGGTACCGGCAAGACCCGGGCGATCACGCACCGGATCGCCTACGGGGTACGTGCCGGCATCCTCCAGCCCTCCAGTGTGCTCGCCGTCACCTTCACCAACCGCGCCGCCGGGGAGATGCGCGGCCGGCTGCGCCAGCTCGGCGCCGTCGGCGTCCAGGCGCGCACCTTCCACTCGGCGGCGCTGCGCCAGCTCCAGTACTTCTGGCCGAAAGCGATCGGGGGCGCCATGCCCCGGCTCGTCGACCGCAAGATCCAGCTCGTCGCCGACGCGGCCGTCGCCTGCCGCATCCGGCTCGACCGGGGTGAGCTGAGGGACGTCACCGCCGAGATCGAGTGGTCGAAGGTCACCCAGACCGTCCCGGGCGACTACGCGGCGGCGGCCGTCAAGGCCGGCCGGGAGGCGCCCCGCGATCCCGCCGAGATCGCCCAGTTGTACTCCGCCTACGAGGACCTCAAGCGCGAGCGCGCCGTCATCGACTTCGAGGACGTGCTGCTGCTGACCGTCGCCGTCCTGCAGGACCGGCCCGATGTCGCGGAGCAGGTCCGCGCCCAGTACCAGCACTTCGTGGTCGACGAGTACCAGGACGTCAGCCCGCTCCAGCAGCGCCTGCTGGAACTGTGGCTCGGCGACCGGGAGAACCTGTGCGTGGTCGGCGACGCCAGCCAGACCATCTACTCGTTCACGGGCGCAACCCCCGACCATCTGCTCGACTTCCGCACCCGCCACCCCGGGGCCACCGTGGTCAAGCTGGTGCGCGACTACCGCTCGACCCCCCAGGTCGTCCGTCTGGCCAACGGCCTGCTCGCGCAGGCCCGCGGCCGCGCCGCCGACCACCGGCTGGAGCTCGTCTCCCAGCGTGCGGCGGGGCCCGAGCCGGTGTTCACCGAGTACACCGACGAACCCGCGGAGGCCGAGGGCGCGGCACGCCGCATCCGTGAGCTGATCGACTCCGGGGTCCCGGCGAGCGAGATCGCCGTCCTGTTCCGCACGAACTCCCAGTCCGAGACCTACGAGCAGGCCCTCGCCGACGCCGGGGTGCCCTACCAGTTGCGCGGTGCCGAGCGGTTCTTCGACCGCCCCGAGGTGCGCAAGGCGGGCATCGCCCTACGAGGGGCGGCCCGCTTCGGCGGCAACGACGCCCTTCTCGACGACGCCCCCGACCTGCCCTCCCAGGTGCGCGCCGTGCTGTCGGGCGAGGGCTGGACGCCGCAGCCGCCGGCCGGCTCGGGCGCGGTCCGGGAGCGCTGGGAGTCGCTCGCCGCCCTGGTGAACCTGGCCCAGGACTTCGCCGCCGCCAGGCCGGGCGCGACCCTCGCCGACCTCGTCGCCGAACTCGACGAGCGGGCCGGCGCCCAGCACGCCCCCACCGTGCAGGGCGTCACCCTCGCCTCCCTGCACTCGGCCAAGGGCCTGGAGTGGGACGCCGTCTTCCTGGTCGGTGTGGCCGAGGGCATGATGCCGATCACCTACGCAAAGACCGACGAGCAGGTGGAGGAGGAGCGCCGTCTCCTCTATGTCGGTGTCACCCGGGCCCGCGAGCGTCTCCACCTCTCCTGGGCGCTCTCCCGTTCGCCCGGCGGTCGGCCGAACCGTCGTGCCAGCCGTTTCCTCGACGGGCTGCGCCCCGGCTCGGGCACCGCCGCAGGCCGCGGTGGCGCGGCCGGCACGGGCGGTGTGGAGCGCGGGTTTTCCGGGGCGGCGTCCGCCCCGGCCGCACCGGGCCGGGGGCGCAGACAGCGCAGCCCCGCCCGCTGCCGGGTCTGCGGCCGCACGCTGACCGACGCGGGTGAGATGAAGCTGATGCGCTGTGAGGACTGCCCCTCCGACATGGACGAGGGCCTCTACGAGCGGCTGCACGCGTGGCGCGCCGGTCAGGCACGGCGCAGCGGGCAGCCCGCCTTCTGCGTCTTCACCGACAAGACGCTGGTGGCCATCGCCGAGGCGGTGCCCGAGGACGAGCACGAGCTCGCCCGCATCCCCGGGGTGGGCGTGCGCAAGCTGGGCCGTTACGGGGCGGATGTTCTGGCCATCTGCGCAGGCCGGGAGACCGCCGAGGACCGAGAACAGGACTGATGCGGACTCGTCGAAAAAATAGTTTGCGTATGCCCCAGCGATCCCCATAGGTTCTTAGGCACGGGAACAGCGGCTTCTCAGAGGCCCTGATTCCGTGTTGTACTTGCACATCCACCGGACCGGCTCGCGCCGGTCCCCGAAGCGCCGAGAGGAGGCGAGCCCAGTGATCAGCATCAACACCAGCTCCATCGTCAAAGTGACCGATCGCTCGGCTGTCTCCCTGTGCATGCTCGGCGCCTCGAACCAGGGCACCGGTCTGTCCGGCATCCGTGCCGCACGCCCGGCGTCCTCCGTTGCTCCCGCGGCTCTTGCCGTCCGTGAGCGCGATGAGCGACCGGCCGAGGCACTGGAAGCAGTAGTGGCACAGGCGCAGGCCTATGCCTTTGCGGCGGCCGGTGCCGGATTCCGGAAGCAGACGACGCAGCACCACCTGATGTGGGCCTTCCGTGGGCCAGAACCCTGGAGTGATCCAGCCTGACGCGATCAGGCCGGCGCCTTCAGGGCCGCGGAACCCCATCCGGGATCCGCGGCCCTTCTGTTTTCCCCGAACGGGGACGACGGACCGAAGACGCCTCGGGACAAGAAAAGAACCCGGTACCAGCCGCCACCCCGGCCAACCGGCCGGACACGACCAGACGAGGAAGACGAACCGTGCAACTCGAAGCGCACGCCCCGTCCGTACCGCCTTCCGACACGATCCCCAAGCCTGGCTCCACGGAGGACCCGACCTTGACTCCGCTCACCGCGCTCACCGCGCTCGACGACGCCATCGAGAACCTCGGCGTACCCGTTCCGTGCCGCTCGTACGACCCGGAGGTCTTCTTCGCCGAGTCGCCGGCGGACGTCGAGTACGCCAAGTCCCTCTGCCGCACCTGCCCGCTGGTCGAGGCATGCCTCGCCGGTGCCAAGGAGCGGCGTGAGCCCTGGGGCGTCTGGGGCGGCGAGCTGTTCGTCCAGGGAGTCGTCGTCGCCCGGAAGCGGCCGCGTGGTCGCCCGCGCAAGAACCCGGTCACGGCATGAACGCCCCAGGAACGATCGACCGCCCCCTCACGCACGACCCCCAGAAGCAGGCCCCGATGACGCCGTCCACCCACGAGCCCGCAGGCTCCGCGACCGAAGACTTCACCACCAGCGGTGCGAACGACTCGCGCCAGAACAGGACCCGAGAGATGCAACTCATCCCAGAAGCCATGGCCCGTGCGCATATGCACGAGCGATTGCAGGAGGCGCAGCGGGAGCGCCGGGCGGTACGCCTGGTGACCGCTCGCCGGATGCAGCGCCGGGCGGAGCGCGCTTCCCGGCGCGCCCGCCGCGCGCTCGCCATGGCGGTCATGCAGTAACCGATCCCACCAGGAGCGGTGGCCTCCCCGTCCGGGGGCCGAACCCTTCCCGCGGGGGCCGGGCCGTGCGAACGGCCCGGCCCCCGCGGCGCGTTGGGGGAGAGGCAGCTGCCGCCGTTACCGCGCGACGTGCTCCCGCGGTCCTCCGCGCGCCGAGGGTCGCCCGGATTCGCAGGGTCACCCGGATTCGCAGGATCGCCCGGGCTCGCAGGGCCATCCGAATGCGCAGGGTCGCCCAGATTCGTAGGGCCGCCCGGGCTCGCAGGGGTGGCAGCGGCGGTCGGGGGCGGCGCGGGTCATGCCCGGGCCGCCGGTTCCTCGGCCGCCGGTTCCTCCGGGACGAAGCCCGGCAGCCACTGCTCGAGTTCGTCCCGCAGCCGCACCGTCGCGCCCAGCTGGCACAGCACCCCGATGGTGCTCAGGGTCACCCGGTGGATCAGCAGATACGCCGGGGGCAGGTTGAGCTGCTTGCCCAACTGGTAGGCGGGCGAGCGGATGTCGGCGATGCGGGCCGCCTGGCTGCGCATCCAGCCGCGGGTGAAGGTGAACTCGTCGACCTGCGCCGGTTCGATGATCGGCAGCAGGTAGTCGAGGACCGCGTCGGGGTCCAGCTCTATGGTCTCCTTGACGAAGCCCTCCGCGCACAGCATGTCGTAGACGGCCTCGGCCTCGCCGTCCAGGGTCATCCGCAGGGCCTCGCCTATGGGGGCGGGCAGTCCGCCCGGGAGCCGGTCGACCGTGCCGAAGTCCAGTACGCCGAGGCGCCAGTCGTCCTCACCGTCCGGACCGCCGGGAAGCAGACGGAAGTTGCCGGGATGCGGGTCGGCGTGCAGCAGACCGGTGCGCGCGGGGCCGGAGAACAGGAAGCGGGCCAGGAGCTGACCGGCCCGGTCGCGCTGGGCCTCGGTGCCGTCCGAGATGATCTCCGCCAGCGGTATGCCGTCCATCCACTCGGTGACCAACACCTGTTCGCCCTGGTGGACCACGTCCGGCACGACGACGTCGGGGTCGTCCGCGAACTCCTCGGCGTGGGACCGCTGGGCCTGGGCCTCCAGGCCGTAGTCCAGCTCCTCCGAGACGCGGTCCTTGAGTTCCGCGATCAGTGGCTTGACGTCCATTCCGGGGATCAGCGGGCCCAGCAGCCGGGCGAAGCGACTCAGCTGGCTGAGGTCGGACAGCAGGGCCTCGCCGGCGCCGGGGTACTGCACCTTGACCGCCACCTCGCGGCCGTCGTGCCACACGCCGCGGTGCACCTGGCCGATCGAGGCCGCCGCGGACGGCTTGTCCTCGAACTCCAGGAACAGCTCCTGCCAGTCCTCGCCGAGCCGCTCCTGAAGCACCGTGTGGACGGTGCGGGTCGGCATGGGCGGGGCCGCCTCCTGGAGCTTGGTCAACGCGGCGCGATAGGGCCCGGCGACCTCCTCCGGGAGGGCGGACTCGAAGACCGACAGGGCCTGGCCGAACTTCATCGCGCCGCCCTTGAGCTCGCCGAGCACCTTGAAGAGCTGATCGGCGGTGCGCTGTTGCAGTTCGCGGCCGACGATCTCCGCGGACTCACCCACGATCCGCTTGCCGAGTCCCCAGGTAGCCCGCCCGGCGAAGCCGAGCGGGAGCGCGGCCAGCTTGGCGGTCCGGGTGACCGCCTTCCGGGGAAGATCAGACATGCGCCCTCCAAGTCCCTGCCGGCCGCTTCGTGCCCGCCTCGCGGCGCGACCCCTCCGACGGCCCGTGCGCGGCCATTGTCTCGTGCGATCCCTCGTCCTCGGAGATGTGTTCTTCCTTACCCCTGTCCGCCGCTCCGCAGGGGCACGCGGGGTGGGCCCGGACCGGCCGGGCGTGCCAGTGCAGACCGGGGACGGAGACCTCCCAGCGGGCACCCGCGCTGGAGGGAACCCCGCCGTCGAGGAAGGCGAGCGCGTGGGCGGCCGCCAGGGAGGCCACCGTCGTGGCGAGCGTCAGCTCACATGCTCCCACTCGCCGCTGCCGCCCGGAACGCCACTGGGCGACCAGGCGCGGCCAGGTCGGGTCCCGGTCGGTGCGGTCCTCCTGAAGGCAGCCCGCACAACTCGTCTCGCCGGGCAGGACGAGCGGACCGACCACACCGGTTCCCTCCACGACACCCGCGTGGAGGTGGGGCGTGCCCGAAGCCAGGAGGGGTTCGACGGCCGACGGATCGGGGGCGTGCACGGCGACGTCGTCCCGTGGGGCGAGGACGACCAGACCGAAACCGGGGGCGGCCTCCCCGAGCGGCGACCGGACGGTCCGGCGCGGCGGCCGGTCCGGTGCGGCCCGGCGTGCGACGCGGCGGGCCGTCTCGTCCCTGCGGTCGCCGACGGCCTCGGCGGGCAGTCCGCCCGGTGCGACGTCCCACGGTTCGACCTGTCCGACGTCGCGCACGTCGACCTCGCCCACCCCGGCCCCCGACAGCAGCGCCGCCAGTACCGCGCCGACCCGGCCCGCACCCCTCACCTGCACCCGCATGCTGCCGCGCGCCGCCAGCCGTCCGAGCGCCTCGCCCGGTTCGGAGGTGGTCAGGGTCAGGGCGGCCAGGTCCGGGCGCAGCCGGTCGAGGACCTCCCGTTTCTCGCGCAGGGCGTCGGCGTCCGGTCCGCCGCCCCGGGAGTCGTCCAGGAGCCCGGCCCGCGACAGCCGTCGTACGAGCCGGTCGACGTGGCCGTCGGGCAGGTCCATACGCCGCCCCTCCTCGCGCAGGAGCTCGAGGCCGCGGGTGCCGTCGAGCAGGTCGAGGAAGCTGCCCGTCGCCGTGTCCACCGGCCCCAGCGTCAAGGCGTGTGCCGGTGTCATCCCGAACTGCACCGTGTGGAGATCGCGCCATCCCCGCCTGAGCGCCGGCTTGACCATCGGATGCATGACAGACCCCCGTACGTCCTGGATCGTTCCCGTATGCCTGGTCCGGGACGACTCGTGCCCGGCCGGCAAGTGCCAAGCATGTCCGCACGAGCGGGTCGGCCGCCGAGAGTTGTCCACAGACAAGGGAATTAATCGTACAAATCCGGCGCCCGGTGGGAGGATCATCATCGAACCGTCCCGGAGCCGGGACTTCCCCGGGTGCAGCGGGTACCGTCGGGGCGTGCCCGCCGACCCACTGCACCGCGCCGGAAAGCCACAGCGCAGCACGACGAGTCAGCCGACGAACGGCTCACGGGCGAGCGCGATCGAGGTCCGCAGGAGCACCCGCCGCCGCAGGACGGTCTCCGCGTACCGCGAAGGCGATCGCACCGTCGTGCTCATCCCCGCCCGGATGTCCGAGGCGGAGGAGCAGCGCTGGGTGACCGTCATGCTCGACAAGCTGGCCGCCCAGGAGAGCCGGCGGGCGCTCGGCGACACCGAGCTGGCCGAGCGTGCCCAGCGGCTGTCCGCCCAGTACTTCGACGGACGGGCCCGCCCCGCGTCGGTGCGCTGGGTGACCAACCAGAACACGCGCTGGGGATCGTGCACCCCGTCCGAGGGCAGCATCCGCCTGTCGCACCGGCTGCAGGGCATGCCCGAGTACGTCGTCGACTACGTCCTGTGCCACGAACTGGCGCATCTGCTGGTGCCCGGGCACGGGCCCCGCTTCTGGCGGCTGCTGGAGGCGTACCCGAAGACCGAGCGGGCCAGGGGGTACCTCGAAGGAGTGGTCGCGGCCGAGCGGCTGCCCCGCGTGCCGGCCGTCCACGACGGCTGAGCCCCGTCCGGGACGAACGCGCCGCGGGGTCGCGTACGCGTTGTGTACCGGGTCTGTACCGACTGCCCGTACCGGCTTCGTCCGGTGTCGCAGGTTGCCGTTAGCCTGGCGCGACGCACTCGCATTCGGGATGGGGGACGGTCGTACGCATGGCCAGGGAATTCCAACGCGGCCACAAGGCCAGGATCAGTGACCTCACCGCGGGCACGGATCTGTACGTAGGCGTGCAGATCTCCGGGCCCGGGCTGACCTTCGACATCAGCTGCTTCGGTCTCGACGCCGACGAGCGGCTCTCGGACGACCGGTACTTCGTCTTCTACAACCAGCCGAAGTCCCCCGAGGAGTCCATCCGGCTCCTGGGTGCGCAGGCCGGCGACACGGAGTCCTTCCGGGTGACGCTGGACCGGATCCCGCAGCAGATCAGGAAGCTGTCCTTCACGGCGACCATCGACGGCGCCGGTCAGATGTCGCAGATCGGTCCCGGATACATCCGCATCGTCGCGGGCGGCGAGGAGGTGGCCCGCTACCCCTTCGACGGCGCGGAGTTCTCCACCGAGCGGGCCGTGATGCTCGGCGACTTCTACCTCAAGGACGTGTGGCGGTTCGCCGCCGTCGGACAGGGCTTCGACGGGGGGCTCGACGCGCTGCTGAGGAACTTCGGCGGCGAGGTGGCCGAGGACGAGCCGGCCGCCCCGCAGCAGCAGCCGCAGGCGGGCGCGGCCGTGCCCGGTTTCGCGCCGCCCGCCCAGGCCGCCGCGCCGCCCGCGTTCGGAGTGCCCGGCGCCGGCTCCACGCCCGGAGCCGGCGCCGGGCACTCCGAACGCGGGCGGCGCGGCGGCCTGGGCGGGCGGCGCGAAACCGGGCACGGCCGCGCCCGCCTGCGGCTGCTGCTGCGGGGCGGCCGGCTCGTCCTCGGCCACCTCGCCGCCGAAGTTCCTCCGCAGCGCGTCCAGCCCCCCGTCGAAGCCCTGT
>NZ_MSGP01000233.1 GCF_002078235.1 Streptomyces viridosporus | reverse complement strand
GCCCGCGCTCCCGGGGCCGCCCGGTCCGCCCCGCCCACCCAGAGCGCGCAGGCGCTCCAGTTCGCGGCGATCGCGCTTGGTGGGGCGGCCCGCGCCGCGGTCGCGGATCCCGGCCGGGGCGACGGCCTCGCGGGGCGGGGGCGGCGGAGAGTTGTCGATGTAGCACTGGGCGGCCACCGGCGCCCCGACCCGCTTGCGGATCAGCCGCTTGACGACGACGACCCGCTCCCGGCCCTCGTGCCGCAGACGCACCTCGTCGCCGACGCGGACGGAGTGCGCGGGCTTTACCCGCTCACCGTTCACGCGCACATGGCCGCCGCGGCAGGCGGTGGCGCCGAGGGAACGCGTCTTGACCAGGCGCACCGACCAGATCCAGCTGTCGATCCGGACCGTCTCGCCGTGCTGCGGCCCGGCCGCCTCGGCCGCCGCCACGGCAGCGGCGATCTTCGGGTCCGGGGGAGCCGCCGTCTCCTGGCCGCCCTCGTCCGTCGCCTCCGCCGTGTTCCCGGCCCCACGCGTCCTGTCGTACTCCGCACCCTCAGAAGCCATGTCCCGACCTTAACCCTCGTCCCCGGCAGACCGTGCCCGCTTTTCGGGAGGGGCCCCGACCTGCGGGATCGCCGGGGCCCTACCGTGGAGTCATGGATTCCGGCGGCCTCACCGAACTGGACCGGCGCATCGCCGACTGCCGGGCCTGCCCCCGGCTGGTCGACTGGCGCGAGGAGGTGGCCCGCACCAGGCGTGCCGCCTTCGCGGACTGGACGTACTGGGGCCGGCCGGTGCCCGGCTTCGGACCGCCGGACGCCCGGCTGCTGATCATCGGACTGGCGCCCGCCGCACACGGCGGCAACCGCACGGGGCGCATGTTCACCGGCGACCGCTCCGGGGACGTGCTGTACCGGGCGCTGTACGACGTGGGGCTCGCCTCGCAGCCGTCCTCCGTGCACGCCGGGGACGGCCTGGAACTGTACGGCGTACGCGTCACCTCGCCCGTGCACTGCGCCCCGCCCGCCAACAAGCCCACGCCCGCGGAGCGGGACACCTGCCGGCCCTGGCTGGTGCAGGAGCTGCACCTGCTGCGGCCGACGGTGCGGGCCGCGCTCGTCCTCGGCGCCTTCGGCTGGCAGGCCGCGCTGCCCGCGTTCGCCGGGGCCGGCTGGACGGTGCCCCGGCCGCGCCCCGCCTTCGCGCACGGCGCACACGTCACGCTGCCCGCCGCCGACGGCCCCGGCCTGCATCTCTTCGGCTGCTACCACGTCAGCCAGCGCAACACCTTCACCGGCCTGCTCACCCCCGACATGCTCCGGGAGGTGCTGCGCACGGTGGCGGAGGCGGCGGGGCTGTCCCCACGGAACGCCCCGCGAAAATGAGATGAGCCTCCACCGTACGGTTGCTACGGTGCCCCGATGGGCCGCTATCCGGAGATCGAACCGTACGACCACGGCACGCTCGACGTCGGTGACGGCAACCGCGTGTACTGGGAGACCAGCGGAAACCCGCACGGCAAGCCCGCGGTGGTGCTGCACGGCGGCCCGGGCTCCGGTACGAGCCCGAACCTGCGGCGGTACTTCGACCCGGCCGCGTACCGGATCGTGCTGCTCGACCAGCGCGGCGCCGGACGCTCGACGCCCCCGGCGAGCGACCCCGCCACCGACATGAGCGTCAACACGACCGCCCACCTCATGGCGGACCTGGAGCGGCTGCGCGCCCATCTGGGGATCGGGCGGTGGCTGGTGTGGGGCGTGTCGTGGGGATCGGTCCTGGGCCTGCGGTACGCGCAGACCCACCCCGAAGTGGTGTCCGAGCTGGTGCTGACGGGGGTCGCCACCGGATCCGGCCGGGAAGTCGACCTGTTGACCCGAGGGCTGGGGAAGATCTTCCCGGAGGCCCACGAGCGGTTCCTCGCCGCGCTGCCCGCCGACGAGCGTGACGGCGACCCGGCCGCCGCGTACAACCGGCTGCTGGAGTCGTCCGACCCCGAGGTGCGGGAGCGGGCCGCGCGGGCCTGGACCGACTGGGAGACGGCGACGATCCCCGCCCCGCCCGGCTCGGTCGCACGGTTCCGGGACCCGGACTTCCGCAGGGGCTTCGCCCGCACCGTCACCCACTACTGGGGCAACGACCACTTCCTCGGCGAGGGCAACGACGAGGGCGTCGTCCTCCGGGACGCCCACCTGCTGAAGGGCCTCCCCGGCACCCTGGTCCAGGGCAGCCTCGACTTCGGCAACCTCCTCGGCACCGTCTGGCGGCTCCACCACGCCTGGCCGGGCAGCGAGCTGGTGATCGTGGACGAGGCCGGCCACGACGCCGGTGCCGCCGGGGACGACGCCCTGGTGGCGGCGACGGACCGGTACGCGCGCGCGGAGGGCCGCTGAACCCCGCCGCCCTACGGCCGCCACACGTACCGCACGTCCGGCTCCCGCTCCTCGTTGCCCGAGCCGTCCGTCCGCTCCACGGCCGCGAAGCCGTGCCGTTCGTAGAAGCGGTGGGCGGGCGCGTTGATCTGGAAGGTCCACAGGGAGAGGCCCTTCGGACGGAGCTCCTTGGCCAGGGCGACGAACCGGTCACCGACACCGCGCCCGCGCCACTCGGGGGCGAGGTACAGCTGCGCCAGCTCCTCGCCCTCCAGGGCCATCACCCCGACGACGCCCCCGCCCGCCGGCTCCGCCACCCAGGTCTCGCGCGACGGCACCAGGACGTGACGGAAGTAGGCGCGCACCTCGTCGTCGGACCGGGGCCGGACCACGCTCGGCAGCGCGGCGGCGAAGGAGCGCAACCAGACCTCGGCCGCGGCGTCGGCGTCGTCGGCCGAAACGGCCCGGCGCAGCGTCACGGCCCGGCCGCCGGTCCTCACGAGACCGTGCCCGCAGTGTCCGTCGTGCTTGCCGTGTCCGCCGCGCCCGCCGTGTCCGCCGTGTCCGGGACGACGGCCGTCGCGGTGATCTCGACGAGCTGCCCGGGGTAGCCGAGGCAGGCCACACCGATCAGGGTCGACGCGTGGGGGCCCGTGCTCAGCCCCGACGCCTTCACCACCTCCCACACGGCGGAGAGCACCGCGGGATCACTGCTCACGACGTACACGTCCGTGGCCACGACACGGGCCAGGTCGCTGCCCACCGCGCGCAGTTGTTCCTCGAGGTTGGCGATCACCTGCCGGGCCTGCCGCACCGGGTCCCCCGCCCCCACCAGCTCGCCGTCGGCGTCGAGGGGGACCGAACCCGCCAGGAACGCCAGCGCGGTGCCCGCCTCGACGACACAGGCGTGGGAGTAGCCGGGCGGCGGGAGGAGGGCGGGGACGGTGACACGCCGGATCACGCGGGCTCCGATCTGCGAGGGGCGGACCGCGCAGGGCGGGCCGCGAGGGGTGGACGACTCCCCGATCCTGCGCCTCCCGCCGCGCCGCCGCATCCCTATTTCGTTCGACCCGGGCCCGGACACCCCCTAATCTGCCCACGGCCGCCCACACGCCCCCGACCGCCAGGAGCCGCAGCAGTGCCAGCC
>NZ_MSGP01000232.1 GCF_002078235.1 Streptomyces viridosporus | reverse complement strand
GGGCGGGGGCGGTCGGGGCGGCCTCTTTGGTGATCACTTGCTTTCGCCTCCGAACTTGCTCAGCCGCAGGTAGACGATCGAGCAGAAGAGCAGGATCACGAACGCGACCGTGGTGAGGGCCGACGCGTAGCCGAAGTCGTGGGCGTCGACGGAGGTGTTGGCGATGTACAGCGGCAGCGTCGTGGTCTCGCCCGCGGGTCCGCCGCCGGTCAGCGTGTAGAGCAGGTCGACGTTGTTGAACTCCCACACCGCGCGCAGCAGCGTGGACAGGATGATGGCGTCCTTCAGATGCGGCAGCGTGATGTGCCAGAACTGCTTGATCCGGCTGGCCCCGTCGACCTCGGCGGCCTCGTAGAGGTCCTTGGAGACGGACTGGAGGTCGGCGAGGATGAGGATCGCGAAGAAGGGCACGCCGCGCCACAGGTCGGCGACGACCGCCGCCGGGAAGACGGTGGAGGTGTCCGACAGCCAGCTGACGCCGTAGTCGCCGATGCCCAGGTCCGCGAGGTAACGGGTGATGCCGGTCTGGGAGTTGTAGAGCAGCACCCAGATCGCTGAGGTCAGCACGCCGGAGACGGCCCACGGGGAGAAGACCAGGGCGCGGCCGAGGCCCCGCCCGACGAAGGTCTGGTTGACGATGAGGGCCAGCGCGAGCCCGAACAGCAGCTGGAGGCCGACCTCGACGAAGACCCACTTGGCGCTGAAGACCAGCGTGTCCCAGAACAGCGGGTCCTCGGTGAAGATGTGGACGAAATTGTCGAAGCCCGCGTAGCCGTTCCGCCACGGCTTGGTGGGGTTGTACTCCTGCAGGCTGTAGTAGAAGACGCTGAGGACCGGGTACGCGATGAAACCCAGCATGAGCAGGGCGGCCGGCGCGATCAGCAGATAGGGAAGCCTGCGGGGCGTGGCGGAGGCACGGCGCCGCCGGGGTGGCTCGGGCGGTTTCGCCACGGCTGCGGCTTGGGCCATGACTGTTCTCCGTTTCTCGGTACGTCGTGCTGTGTCGTGCGTGAGCGGGTGAAGCGCTTTCTTCGTAGGTGTGCGGGGGCCGGTCCGAACGGCGGTTCAGCCCGCGTAGGGGTCTCGCACCTCGCCCGGCCGGGCGAGGAACTCGAAGTCGCAGCCGGTGTCGGCCTGGGTGATCTGGTCGTGGTAGAGCGCGCCGTAGCCGCGCTCGTACGGCACGGGCGGCGGCGTCCACTGCGCCCTGCGCCGCTCCAGCTCCTCGTCGTCGACGTCGAGCCGAAGGGTCCGGTTCTCCACGTCGAGGGTGATCGGGTCCCCGGTGCGCACCAGGGCCAGCGGTCCGCCGACGTACGACTCGGGGGCCACGTGCAGCACGCACGCGCCGTAGCTCGTCCCGCTCATGCGGGCGTCGGAGATCCGCACCATGTCCCGCACGCCCTGCTTGAGCAGGTGGTCGGGCAGCGGCAGCATCCCGTACTCGGGCATGCCCGGGCCGCCCTTGGGGCCGGCGTTGCGCAGCACCAGCACGTGGTCGGCGGTGATGTCCAGCGCCGGGTCGTTGATGGTCCGCTGCATCTCCTTGTAGTCGTCGAAGACGACGGCGGGACCGGTGTGCTTCAGCAGGTGCGGTTCGGCGGCGATGTGCTTGATGACGGCGCCGTCCGGGCAGAGGTTGCCGCGCAGCACGGCCACCCCGCCCTCGGGGGCGACCGGGTTGTCGCGGGGCCGGATGACGTCGTCGTCGTGCACCCGCGCGCCGGCGATCTGCTCGCGCAGGGTGTCGTGGCAGACGGTGGGCCGCTCCAGGTGGAGCAGGTCCGGGATCCGGGAGAGGAACCCGGGCAGCCCGCCGGCGAAGTGGAAGTCCTCCATCAGGTACGTCCGGCCGCCGGGCCGTACGTTGGCGAGCACCGGGACGGTGCGGGCGATGCGGTCGAAGTCGTCGAGGGTGAGCCGCACGCCCGCGCGGCCGGCCATGGCGATCAGGTGGATCACGGCGTTGGTGGAGCCGCCGAGCCCCAGGACGGTCGTCACCGCGTCCTCGAACGCCTCCGCGGTGAGGATGTCGCTCGGCTTCCGGTCCTTGTGGACCAGGTCGACGATCGTCATGCCCGCCCGCGCGGCCATCCGGTCGTGCCCGGAGTCGACGGCCGGGATGCTGGACGCGCCCGGGACCGTGACGCCGAGGACCTCGGCGGCGGCGGTCAGGGTGGACGCCGTCCCCATCGTCATGCAGTGACCGGGCGAGCGGGCCAGGCCGCTCTCCAGTTCCTGCATCTCGCAGTCGCCGATGACGCCGGCCCGCCGGTCGTCCCAGTACTTCCACATGTCGGTGCCGGAGCCGAGGGTCTCCCCGCGCCAGTGGCCGGGGAGCATCGGCCCGGCCGGCACGAAGACGGCGGGCAGGTCGGCGCTGGCCGCGCCCATCAGCAGGGCGGGCGTGGACTTGTCGCAGCCGCCCATCAGCACGGCCCCGTCGACCGGGTAGGACCGCAGCAGTTCCTCGGTCTCCAGCGCGAGGAGGTTGCGGTAGAGCATGGGGGTCGGCTTCTGGAAGGTCTCGCTGAGGGTGGAGACCGGGAACTCCAGCGGGAAGCCGCCCGCCTGCCACACCCCGCGCTTCACGGCCTGCGCGCGGTCCCGCAGGTGGACGTGGCAGGGGTTGATGTCGGACCAGGTGTTGAGGATCGCGATGACGGGCTTGCCCAGGTGCTCCTCGGGCAGGTAGCCGAGCTGGCGGGTGCGGGCGCGGTGGCTGAAGGAGCGCAGGCCCGACGCGACGCCGCTGCCGTACCACTGGTGGCTGCGCAGTTCCTCGGGCCGCCTGCGCCGCTGGTCGGGGGCGCTCATACGGACCATCCGGCGGCGATGGCGGCGACCTCGGCGCGCTCGCTCTCGGGCAGGGGCTTGCTCGGCGGGCGGACCTCGCGGCGGCACAGGCCGAGGGAGGCGAGGGCCTCCTTGACGACGGTGACGTTGTTGGCGGAGCCGTTGGCGGCGCGCAGTTCCTCGAAGCGGCGGATCTGCTCCCACACCTTCATGGCGGCCGGGTGGTCGCCGGAGCGCAGCGCCTCGATCATGTTCAGCGAGACGGACGGGGCGACGTTGACCAGCCCGGAGGTGAAGCCGGTGGCGCCCGCCGAGAAGTAGGAGGGCGCGTACGGCTCGGCGAGGCCGGCCACCCACACGAACCGGTCGAGGCCCGCGTCCCGGGAGAAGGCGGCGAACCTCGCCGCGTCCGGCACGGCGTACTTCACCCCGATGACGTTGGGGCAGGCGTCGCCGAGTTCGGCCAGGCGGGCACCGGCGAGCCGCTCGTTGCGGATGTACGGGACGACGCCCAGCTCGGGCACGGCCTCGGCGACGGCGCGGTGGTAGTCGACCCAGCCGCCCTGGGAGACGTAGGGGTGGACGGGCTGGTGCACCATCACCATCTGCGCGCCGAGCTCCCGGGCGTGCCGTGCGGAGGCGATGGCGGTGGGCACGTCGTGGCCCACGCCGACCAGGACCGCCGAGCCGTCGCCGGCCTCCTCGACGGTCAACTCGGCCACCAGGCGGCGCTCTTCGGGGGTCAGGGCGTAGAACTCGCCGGTGTTGCCGTTGGGGGTGAGGGTCGTGATGCCGCCGTCGAGGAGACGCCGCAGCAGGGCCCGGTAGGTGCCGGGGTCGACGGAGCCGTCCTCGGCGAACGGGGTCACCGGGATCGCCACCACGTCGGCCAGGGCCGCCCGCTGGGTCTCGAACGTCCTTGTCATGCCTGACCGTCCTCTTTCCGGGCGCCCCGGGTTTCCGGAGCGTCCTGGGCTTCCGGGGCGTCCTGGGTCTCCGGGATGTCGAACCCCGCTTCGGGGAACGCCCGTCGTACGAACGACGCGATGTGCGCGTGCAGGGCGCGCGCCGCGCCGTCGGCGTCCCCGCCGAGGGCGAGCCGCAGGATCTCGCGGTGCTCGCTGGCCTCCCGCTCCCAGGAGGGGTCGGCGGCCCAGGCGACGGCGGAGACGAGGGCGGCCTGGTCGCGGACCTCGTCGAGCATCCGACCGAGCAGCGGGTTGCCGCACGGCAGGTAGAGGGCGCGGTGGAACTCGCGGTTGGCGAGCGACCGTTCGGCCGTGTCGGTGGCCTCGTCGGCCCGGGTCAGCGCGGAGCGGGCGGCGTCGAGGGAGGCGCCGCGCCGCACGGCGCGCTTGAGGGCCTCGGGTTCGAGGAGCAGGCGCACGTCGTAGACCTCGCGCGCCATGTCCGCGTCGACCATGCGCACCGTGACGCCCTTGTACTGGCTCATCACCACCAGACCGGTGCCGGCCAGGGTCTTGAGCGCCTCGCGCACCGGGGTCTTGGACACCCCGAACTGTGCGGCGAGGTCGGTCTCGACCAGGGCCTGGCCCGGCGTCAGCCGGCCGGTGAGGATGCGGCGTTTGATCTCCTCCAGCACGTACTGCGTGCGGGAGGGGATCGGGGTGGGCACAGAGGTCATGCGCGCCTCTCGGATCTCGCGTATCGGATCTCGCGTATCGCGTCTCATATATGACGTACGAAGTACGACGCGGATGACCGTAGAAGTGGCCCCGTGTTTCGTCAATGCTTCCGACAAAGGAACTTGCGGTTGCCGCACGGCCGTTGGGCGCGCGGTCCGCGCGGGCGGCCGGGCGGACCGCCGGAGGGGACGGCGGTCCGGGCGGCCGCCGGCTCGGGGCGGGCGGGGGTCCGGCAGTCGGGTGCGCCCGTTCGCCGTCGCGACGCCCGCCGGCGCCGGCCCCGCGGAGGAACAGGCCGCCGGGGCGGACCGGACGACCGTCGTACAGCGGCCGGACGGCGAGGACCCCCCTCGGGAGGCCGGCGTCCGGGCGCCCGGGGAACCGGTGTGCCGCCGCAACCTCGCGAACGGTCCGGCCCCGGCGTCCACCCCTGCCCAGCCGCCCCCGCCGCGCGGCGGAAACCCGGCGCGGGGGCGGTCCGGCCGGGGTGCGGGAAGGAGACGACGAGAACGGTGCGGGCGGGGGAGGTGCCCGAAGGACACGTGCCCCTCCCCCGCCCGCCGCCCCCGTTTCTAGGGCATCTGCCCGATGCCCGCACCCCGGTCTTAGTCCCACGATGACCGGGCATGAAGACGAACGGAACGAGCCGGACGGGCGGACGGACCTGGACCGTGCTGCGCGTGGCGCGGGACCGGAACGCGGGGCTCTGCCTCGCCGGGGTGGTGGTGTCGGGCTTCGGCACCTCCGCGCTGTGGCTGGCCTCCGGTGTGTGGGTGAAGGACCTCACCGGTTCGGACGGTCTCGCGGCCCTCTGCATGCTGGCGATGTGGGCACCGACCCTGGTCGGCCCGCCGCTGGGCGCGCTCGCCGACCGCGTCCGCCGCACACCCCTGCTGATCGGCACGAGCCTGTTCATGGCCGGGCTCCTGCTCACCCTGCTCACCGTCGACTCGGCGCGCGGTGTGTGGCTGCTGTACGCGGTGCTGTTCGTGTACGGCGCGGCCGGCGTCGTCCACGAAGCGGCCGAGTCGGCGCTGGTCGCCACCGCCGTGGACCGGTCCCTGCTCGGCGACTTCAACGGGCTGCGGACGACCCTCAACGAGGGCATGAAGCTCCTGGCCCCGCTGGCGGGGGCCGGTCTGTACGCCGCGTACGGCGGGGCGGGCGTGGCCCTCCTCGACGCGGTCACCTTCCTGCTCGCGGCGTCGGTGTACGCGTTCCTGCGGGTGCGGGAGGAGCGGCCCGAGCCGTCGTCGGGCGGCCGCCCGCGGCGGACGGCGGAGGGCGTCCGCTCTCTGTGGTCGCACCCGCTTCTGCGTCCGCTGGTCCTGGCGGGCGGCGCCACGATGCTGTGCGCGGGGGTGAACGGGGCGCTGGTGTACGCCGTCGTGGACGCCCTGGGCCGCTCCCCCGCGTACGCCGGTGTGCTGTACGCGGTCCAGGGCGCGGGCTCGGTGGCCGTCGGCCTGCTCTCCGGTCCCGCCCTGCGCCGCCTGGGCGAACGGCGCTTCGCGGCGTACGGCGTCGCCCTGCTGGCCGTCGCGGTGGTGCTGCGCGCGGTGCCGAACGACCCGCTGGCGTGGGTGACCGGCGCGGCGATCGGGGCGGGGCTGCCCGCCGTGCTGATCGCCGCGCTGACCGCCGTGCAGCGCGAGACGCCCGGACCGCTGCTGGGCCGGGCCACCGCCACCGCCCACACGCTGGTGTTCACACCGAACGTGCTCGGACTGGCGGTCGGCGCGGCCGTGGTCGGGCCGCTCGGCCACCGGCTGCCGCTGGCCGTCTCGGGGCTCGCGCTGGCGGCGGTGGCGGTGGCGCTGCTTCAGAGCGCGGCGAGTGCCGAGCGCACCGCCTCCAGGTCCCCGTCCGACGCCAGCCCCGCGTGATACAGCCGCAGCTCCGTCGCGCCGAGCCGGCGCGCCTCGGCCGCGTCCGCCGCGAGGGTGCCGGGGCTGCCGCCCAGGCCGGAGACCACGGTGAAGTTGGCCGCGAGGACGGCACCCTCGCGGCCCTCCCGCGTGAACGGCGTCAGCAGGCCGGCGCCCCCGGTGCAGGGCACCACCACGCCGTCGGCCACGGAGAGGACGTGCGCGGGGTCGACGCCGGCGTTGGCGCCGCAGTGGTACGACACCGGGTCCGCGTGCAGCAGCACCTGGAAGCCCTCGGGAGCCGCCTCCCGCACCGCCCGGACCGCCGCCTCCTGGAGGGTGCGGGCCGTCTCGTCGCGCCAGGCGCGCGTGGCGTTCGCCGTCGCGGCGCCGAGGAGCTTCTCGACCCCCGGCCAGCCCCCGTCGGAGGGCGCCCCCCGCCACACCGGTTCGAGCGCGTCCCGTACGGCGGCGGCGAGTTCGTCGGCGTCCAGGCCCTGGGCCCCGTAGCCCTCGCGGCAGACCGGACAGAAGCACAGGGACATCAGGTACTGCCCGGCGTCCCCGAGGCCGACGCCGGCGGTCTTGTCGTGGGCGTGCAGATGGGCCAGCCCGTACCAGCCGAGGGACTCCAGCTCGGTGCCGCGCGCCCCGGGCCGTACCGCCGCCTCGGCGGCGAGGTCGGTCAGGTACGCGCGGGTGGCGGGCCGGGCGATGCACGGCGCCCAGGGGTAGCGGTCCCCGTGGGCGTTGACCACCGAGGTGTCCGGATGCTCGGCGCCCAGGCGGGAGTTGTGCGCGAGGACCACCCAGGTGTGCACCTCGAGCCCCGCGTCCGCGAGCGCGGCGGCGGCCTCGCCGAAGGCGTCGCCGGGGGCCCAGTCGCCGGCCGGGTACGGGCGCAGGGCGCGGCCGGACCAGCGCCCGTCGGCCGGGTAGAGCACGGCCGCGTGCTCGGCGGTGACGATGCGGTGGCGCGGGTGGCGGGGGGTCAGCGCGCGTGTGGAGTGGTAGGCGGAGGCGAGCGTCACCTGCGCCACGCCGAGCGCGGCGATCCGCGCGGGGGCCTCCGGGTCCCCGTTGACGTCCCAGGGGTAGACGAACGCCGACGCCTTCACTTGTCCTCCTCCAGGAGCGCGTGTCCCCGCTCGATCAGCCGGGCGAGCCGTGCGACGTGGTCCCCGGCCGGTTCGTGCAGCGGCGGCCGGACCTCACCGACGTCCAGCCCGCGCAACCGTACGCCGGCCTTGACGAGGGAGACGGCGTAGCCCTGGCCCCGGTCGCGCAGTTCGACGAAGGGCCGGTAGAAGCCGTCCAGCAGGCGGTGGGCGGTGGCCTCGTCGCCGGTGCGGAAGGCCGTGTGGCAGGCGAGGGCGATCTCGGGGGCGAAGCAGAACACCGCGGACGAGTAGAGGGTGATGCCGATGCCGCGGTAGGCGGGCTGGGTCAGTTCGGCGGTGGGCAGCCCGTTGAAGTAGAGGAAGTCGCCGGGCGCCTCGGTGCGTACGGCGCTGACGGTCCGCTGCATGAGGTCGAGGTCGCCGTGGCCGTCCTTGAGGCCGATGATCCCGTCCGTGCGGGCCAGTTCGACGACGGTGGCGGGGGTGAGGACGGCGTTGTCGCGCTGGTAGACGACGACGGGCAGGGAGGTGGCGGCGGCCAGCTCCCGGTAGTGCCGCAGCAGTCCCTCCTGCGCGGCCCGGACCAGGTACGGCGGCATGGCGAGCAGCCCGTCGGCCCCGGCCCGCTCGGCGAGCCGGGCGTAGCGCACCGCGAGGGCGGTGCCGTACCCGGCGCCCGCGACGACCGGGACGCGTCCCCCGGTGGCCTCGACGGCGGCGGCCACGCACCCTTCGAACTCCTCGGGCGTCAGCGCGTGGAACTCCCCGGTGCCGCAGCAGGCGAACACGGCGGCGGCCCCGGCCTCCACCCCGCGCCGCACATGGGTGCGGTAGGTGTCGAGGTCGACGGCGCCGTCGGGTCCGTACGCGGTGACCGGGAAGAACAGCGGCCCGCTGGGGATACTGAGTCGGGCGGTGAGGGGGGCTGGCGTCACGAGCTCTCCCAGGTCCATATTCTTGATTGGCGTCTACATCTCTGAACGGTCCCACGCTAAGCCGCCCCCGGGACGCCGGTCAAGCACGGCAACCCGCCGCACACCAGCGGATTCTTCCGTTCCACGGCGGGAGGCGGGACACTTGACGGGCCGCGCCCCGCCTCCATACCGTGTCCACGCTTATGAATGCCGTGCGCCCATGTGCACGTCCGCGCCTCATGCGCACGGCCGGCGACGCAAGGAGACCCGAGGATGCCCGCTCCCCGCACCGTTCTGCTCACCGGCGCCGCCGGCGGACTCGGCACCCTGATGCGGGACCTGCTCCCGGACTACGGCTACGAGCTGCGCCTGCTCGACCTGCGGCCGGTCGAGGGCGAGCCGGACGCGCTCGTCGCCGACCTCGCCGACCGGGAGGCCGTGCGCGAGGCGGTCCGGGGGGTCGACGCGATCATCCACCTCGCGGGCATCTCCCTGGAAGCCCCCTTCGAGAAGATCCTCAGGGCGAACATCGAGGGCACCTACCACCTCTACGAGGCCGCCCGCGAGGAGGGCGTCGGGCGCATCGTCTTCGCCTCCTCCAACCACGCCGTCGGCTACACCCCGCGCCCGCGGGGCGACGACCCCCTCATCCCGGTCGACACCCCGCGCCGCCCCGACACCTTCTACGGCCTGTCCAAGTGCTTCGGCGAGGACCTCGCCCAGCTGTACTGGGACAAGCACGGCCTGGAGACCGTCTCCGTGCGCATCGGCTCCTGCTTCCCCGAGCCGACCAGCGTGCGCATGCTCTCGGTGTGGATGAGCCCCGCCGACGGCGCCCGCCTCTTCCACGCGGCCCTGACCGCCGAGAACGTCGGCCACACCGTGGTGCACGGCTCCTCCGCCAACACCCGCCTGTGGTGGGACCTCACCTCCGCGCGGGCGCTCGGCTACGAGCCGCAGGACGACTCCGAGCCGTACGCCGGGAAACTCGTCGCCGAGCAGGGCGAGCTGGACCCGGACGACCCGGCGCACGCCTGCCTGGGCGGCCACTTCGTCACCGACCCGCCGATCTGGCCGTACTGACGCGGCACCGCGCGCGGAACGAGCCGCGGGCCGCACGCCCCCGCGGCGGGAAATCGACGCTCGCACCGGCGGGCGGGCACCGAACGGGCCCGCCCGCCGCCGCATTCGGGCATCCGTGCCGCCCGTTCCCACGCCCCGGGCCGTCCCCGCGCAGGTCCGAGGCGGGCACCGCCGGATCCGAACGGGCACAAGCGGGCAGGAACGAACACATAACAAGCCTGGTCAGAACCACGCACCCGCTGTAGAACATCCTGCAAGGGCCGCACCGGGCCCGAACGGGCAGCGAGATCAGGAAGCGGGTGGTCGGACCCATGAGCCACGGGACGGCCGAGGAGCGCCAGCGCGAGATCGTGCGGCTGGCGCGCGCCACCGGCTCGGTCGACGTCACCGCGCTCGCCGCCGACCTGGGCGTGGCCAAGGAGACCGTACGGCGGGACCTGCGCGCCCTGGAGGACCACGGTCTGGTGCGCCGCACCCACGGCGGCGCCTACCCCGTGGAGAGCGCCGGCTTCGAGACGACCCTCGCCTTCCGCGCCACCAGCCACGTACCCGAGAAGCGCCGGGTGGCGACCGCCGCCGCCGGACTGCTCGGTGACGCCGAGACGGTCTTCGTCGACGAGGGCTTCACCCCGCAGCTCATCGCCGAGGCGCTGCCCCGGGACCGGCCGCTGACCGTGGTCACCGCCTCCCTGCCGGTCGCGGGCGCCCTCGCCGAGAGCGGCACCGTCTCCGTCCTGCTGCTCGGCGGCCGGGTCCGCTCCGGCACCCTCGCCACCGTGGACCACTGGACGACGAAGATGCTCTCCGGTTTCGTCATCGACCTGGCGTTCATCGGCGCCAACGGCATCTCCCGCGAACACGGTCTGACCACGCCCGACCCGGCGGTCGGCGAGGTCAAGGCGCAGGCGGTCCGGGCCGCGCGGCGCGTGGTGCTCGCGGGCGTCCACACCAAGTTCGGGGCGGTCAGCTTCTGCCGGTTCGCCGAGATCGGCGCGCTGGAGGCGATCGTCACGAGCACCCTGCTCCCGGCCGCCGAGGCCCACCGCTACTCCCTGCTCGGACCACAGGTCGTCCGGGTCTGACGGCCGCACCACCCGGCACCCCCCGAAGAACCCCACCT
>NZ_MSGP01000231.1 GCF_002078235.1 Streptomyces viridosporus | reverse complement strand
GAGCACGCCGACTGCCGGTGGCTGCTCGACGTCCTCTACACGGAGGAGCTGTTCGGCGAGCCGACCGGACCGCGTGCCGTGGTGGCGCTGGACGACTCCTCCGACGACACCCAGCTGCGCTACCAGGTCTCCGCGCACCGGCCCGCCGACGTGGACCGCGTCCTGGACCGGCTCGGCACGCTGCCCCGGACGTGCGAGCGGTTCACGGCGACCGCGCGGGCCGGTGCGCAGGACGTCCGGGTGGAGGAGCTGCCGCTGTCGGAGGCCGGGGACGCGCGGACGGCCCTGCGGGTCACGCTGACCGGTGAGGCGGCCGACGGCGAGCCGATGCGTCTCACCATGGACGTCGCGGCGGTCCGGGTCGGCGAGAACACCATCACCCTCACCAACGGCGGCTTCGGCGCGGTGCTGTCGGAGGTCACGCTGGGGGTGGCGCGGTTCGGGGCGGAGCGGCTGTCGGAGATCGGACGGCAGGCACGGGCCCGGGTCTGACGGCGCGGGCGGCCGGCCTCCGGCGGCGGTTCAGCCGAGACGGTCCACGGCCTGCTTGGCCTCGACCAGGTCGGCGCCCGTGGCCTCCCGGTACACCTTGACCGCCTGGACCGTCTTCCCCTCCCGCACGAGCGCGACGATCTCGTCCCGCCTCGGTATCTCCTCGCGCAGCCCCAAGTGCTCCAGCACCAGGTCGAGTTTGCGCTCGACCCGGGCCACGCGGCGGTCGGCCGCGGCGATACGGCTCCTGATCGAGATGCCGCTCAGGACCACCAGCAAGACGAGGAACAGAATCGTTGCGTCCATGACCGGCAACCCTATGCGCCGGAAGGCGGGTTGACAGGGGCCGGTGCTCAGGAGGCGTCGAACCGTCTGCGGTGCGCCACCACGTCCCGGGCCACGTCGAGGGCGGTGCGGTCGTGGGCGAAGGCGTCGCCGCGCAGGCGGGCCAGGGCCTCGTCGGCGCCGATCCCCAGCTGGGCCATGATCATGCCGACGGCCTGGTAGATCGTGTCCTGGTCGACGGCCAGCCCGCTCAGCCAGGGCTCGCCGCCCTGGAGCCCGTACTCCTCGCCGTGCGGCAGCTCCATCAGCGCCGCCGTCATGACACCGGCCACCAGCCGCGCCACGCGCAATTGCTCGTCGGTGAGTCCGCCGGGGGTGTCGCGGTAGAGGTCGAGCGTGCCGACGCACACGGAATCGCTGCCCAGCGGGATCGCGTACACGGCCCGCACGCCGGCGACGAGGGCCTGCTGGGCGAAGACGGGCCAGCGGTGGACGCAGGACTCGGCCGTGAGGTCGCGGACGAGCACGGGCGCCCGCGTCTGGAGCGCCCACCGGCAGGGGCCGTCCCCCAGGGTGGCCTGGAGCTGGGCGAGATACGCGGCGTGCGTACTGCTCGCGCCGAGCTGGACGGGCATGCCCTCACTGCGCAGCGACACGCTCGCGCCGTCCACCGGCAGCAGCTCGACGGCCATCGTGCACAACCGGCCCGGCACCTCCCCGGGCTCGGCACCGCGCACCCGGGCGGCGATCGCGTCGGCCGCCCGTTCGTGGCCGTGGTCGTCGGAGCCCCGGAAGCGGCCCTGACCCGGGTCGCCACCAGGGTCGTCCCTGGGGCGCACGACCATCGCCTCCCTCGCACGTCACCGGCCGGACGGAGCCCCGGCTACCCTCTCCGCCCGTCCCGAAACACGCCCCGTGTCGCCCCCGGGGGCCTCCCCGCCGGAAACGGACGTACGCGGTCCGGCCCGCGGGCCGGACACCGCGCGGGGGCCGATGCGGCACGCCGCGCCCGCCGTTCACACCGGGGGCTGCGCGGGTGCCGGTCCCAGGGTCGTCGTGCCCGGGGCCGTGCGGTGGCCGAGGCCGGTGCGGTAGGCGTCCAGGGCCGCCTCGACGCGGCCGGTGCGGCGCAGCAGGTCGCCGAGGAGGCGGCACAGGTCGGCCAGGTCGCCGGCGGCGCCCGCGCGTTCCAGCAGGCTCATCGCGCGGACGTAGTGCTCCTCGGCCCGCTCGGTCTCGCGGGCGTCCTCGGCGATGATGCCGAGCAGCCGGTGCGCCGCCGCCGCGTGCACCGCGCCCCGCTCGGGGGAGAGGCCGCCGAGCACGCCCCGCAGCAGATCCGCCGCCTCCCGCGAACTGCCGCGCCGGTGCAGTACGTCGGCCAGCTCGACGGTGACCTGGCTGCTGTACAGGGAGGCGCGCCGGGCCGACAGCATCTCCAGCGCCTCGCGCAGCTCCTCCTCCGCCCGCTCCAGCTCGCCGTTCTGCGCGTACACGTACCCGCGCATCCAGTGGCAGTTGGCCAGCTCGGTGCGCAGGTGCAGTTCCCGGTACAGCTCCGCCGCCTTCGCCAGCGAGGCGTCGGCCTCGGCGACGCGGCCCTCGGCGAGCAGGGTGCGGGCCACCGACCGGTGCATGCGCGCCACCAGCTCGGGGTTCCGGGACTGCGGCGCGAGCGCCAGCGCGAACTCCGCCGCCTGGGCGGCCCGCACGTACGCGCCCATGTCCATGTACGGGCCGATCGCGCCGGTGTACAGCAGCAGCAGCGCGTCCGGGTCGTGCAGACCGCCCCGGTTCAGCTCGTCGATCGTGGTCTCCAGCAGGTAGACCGCGTACCGCAGTTCCCCGGCGAGGTAGTGCGCGACGGCCCGTCCGCGCAGCGCCGGCACCCGGGCGGGCAGCGGCGCGTCGGCGAGGCACTGCTCCGCCCGCTCGAAGTACTCGCGCCCGGTGACCAGTTCGCCCGTCTCCAGCGCGCACTCCCCGAGCCCGAGGAGCGCGGCGGCCCGCTCCTCGGCCAGGCCGTGCGCCTCCGCCTCGGCCAGCAGCCCGGTGTACTCCTCCACCGCGGCCTCGGCCTCCCCGGCGGCGAGGGTGCGCTGCGCCCCGGTCAGCCGCAGCCGCAGCTCGGTGACGAGCCGGGCCGAACGCCCGGTCGCCAGTTCGTCGAACGCGACTCCGAGCCGGTCCGCGAGATGCCGCAGGGCGTCGTCGGAGGGACGCACCCGTCCGGACTCCAGGGTGGAGACGTAGGCGGGCGTGTACACCGGTTCGGCCAGCTGTTTCTGGGTCAGTCCGCGCTCCACCCGCAGCTTCTGCACCCGGCGCCCGATGGTTTCCGGGTCGTCCCGCTCAGCAACGCCCAACTCCCCCAGCCCCCCTTGCCGTTCGCGACCGACAGCCCCTAGGTTAAACCGCTGATTAAGCTTGTTTAACCCGTCGCTGTTGCGAGGTCGCCGTGCTGGAACGCACACGCACCACCGAGCGTTACGCCAGAGGCTTCGCCGCGGCCGTCGTCGCGGTCGCCGCGCTGATCCTGGCGGCCAATGCCGGCCCGGCCAGAGCCACTCACCCCGAGCCCGGACCGCGGACCACCGCCCCGGTGGAGGCGGCGGTGCGTTAGGGCCCGCCCGCGACGGCCCGGGGGGGGCCGTGGTCCGCCGGGCCTCGATGCCGACCGGCCCCGGCCTTCCGGCCGTTCCCGCACCTGCCGGTCGGCTCTGCGCCTGTCATTCGGCCCTGCGCCCGTTGGTCAGCCCTGCGTCTGCCGGTCGGCTCTGCATCTGCCGGTCGGCCCTGTGCCCGCCGGTCAGTCCTGCGTCTGCAACTGCCGTAGCTGACGCTGCACATGGTCCAGGGCGCCCTTGCGCCGACCGGGCACCCGGCTCCGCAACTCCGCCAGTGCCGGGCCCAGTTCGCGGGCCCGTGCCGGTTCGCCGATCCGGCCCCACTGGTGGTGCGCCCGGTCCACGGCCGTCTCGACGGCGGGCGCGTCCGCCGCCTGGCCGGCGGCCAGCCGCGCGGTGGCCACCGCCAGCCAGGCACGGCAGCTGCGCACCGCGTCACCGGCCAGCATCGCCAGGTCCGCCCTGACCTCGGCCCAGTGCAGCGCCTCCTCGGAGGCGGGACCGTGCGCCAGGCCGGCGGCCTGCTCGAGGCGTGCGGCGAGCGCGTCGGCGTCCGTGTGGCGGCCGGAGCGCACGGCGGCGGTGAGGGCCGCGTGCGGGTCGCCCGGGACGGGACCGCGCCGGGCCAGCACCAGGTCGGCGCCCGAGCTCTCCGGGGCGATCCGGGTCAGCGCCTGCTGGTGCAGCTCCTCGTCCGGCGGACGCCGCCCGCTGCGCAGAATCGTCGCGACCGCCTTCATGTACGCCGGTGCCGCGACACCGCGGCGGGACGGCGGCGGGGCGATGCGCCCGTAAACGGCGTTGTTGGGGCCGCAGTCGAGGGGGTCCGGGGCCGGGCCCGGCGGCCGGGGCGCGATCAGCGACTGCCAGGTCTCCGGGTCGGCGTGCAGGTCCAGGACCAGCGTCGTCGCGCCCGTCGGCCGCAGCCGGAGCTCCTCCCGGAACCAGTGCCAGGGGAACGCCGTGTACCGCACGGTGGACGCGGTCGTCCGGGCCAGCGCCAGGTGCGGCAGCCGTTGGCGGCGGTCGAGCTGGAGCTGGCCGGTGATGTACACGGTCAGCGGTCCGGGGGCGGCGGCGGCCGCGCGCAGCCGGGTCAGCACGGCCTGCGGCTGCAGCGGATCGGCGAGTTCGACGACGTTCGCGGTGTCGGTGCCGGCGAGCACGGCGGGCGGCACCGCCGCGAGGACCGGGAGCACGGACGCCGCGTCCACCAGTCGCCCGCGGCCCAGCGGCGAGGCCGCCAGCAGCAGCACGGTTCCGGTCATGGTCCCTCCCCCTGTCGATCAGTCAGGGCAGCACGGTAACCGCTGCGGCTGCGAAGGGGGTCTCAGGACGGTGAACGTCCCCCTTCGGGGTCTTCACCCCCCGTGGTGCGCACCCGCCGTACCGCGAAGGCCGTGGTGTCGTCGACCAGGTGGCCGTGGCTGTGCCGCAGCGTCCCGTCCCGGACGAGGGCGACCAGCCGGGCCGGCCGGGTGGCGCGCGGGTCCGCCACCACCGCCCGGGCCACGTCGGCGGCGAGGTTGTAGAACGTGCCGTCGGCGTCCCGGGCCTCGGTCACCCCGTCGGTGACCAGCAGCAGCGTCTCGTCGGGGGCGACCGACACCCGGTGCACGCCCGGCGGGCCCGGCGCGAGGTCGCCGAAGCCGAGCGGGAGCCCCCCGCCGCTCGGCAGGTACCGCACGCCGTCGGGGCTGACCGCCAGCGGGGGCTCGTGGCCGAAGACGACGACGTCCACCACGTCGGTCCGGTCCGCCGGGAAGGAGAGCAGCACGGCGGTGGCGAACCGGTCGCCGTCGCGCCGGCCGAGAGCCGTGGTGTACTCGCGGTGCCGCAGCATCCGGGTCTCCAGGTGCTTCGCGACGCTCGCCGGCTCCGGTTCGTGGTAGCCGGCCTCGCGGAAGGCGCCGAGCAGCACCGCCGCCGTCTCCACCGCGCCCAGTCCCTTGCCCTGGACGTCGCCGACGAGCACCCGGGTGCCGTGCGGGCCCGGCTGGATGTCGTAGAAGTCGCCGCCGACGCGGGCCTGGACGTCCGCGGTGAGGTAGACACCGGCGTGCTCCAGGCCGCCCCAGTCCGGCGGCAGGGGGCGCAGCAGGGTGCGGCGGACGGTGTCGGCGACGTCCCGCATGTGCAGCGCGCGGCGCTCCCCGCGCACCCGCACCGCGCAGGCCAGCGTGGCGAGGATGCCACCGATGGTGACGAGGATGAAGTCGGGCAGCCCCGACTGGTACTCGTGCGGCCAGGCGCTGTCCACGGCGGTGTAGACGAGGAGGGCGAGCACCGAGAACACGGCCGTGCCCCGCACCCCGCAGATCGCGGCGGAGATGCCCGGCACCAGCACGATCCAGGAGAGGGTCCGGAAGTCGCCGCTGCTCCCATAGTCGATCGCGGGGATGACGAGCAGCAACAGCAGCGGCGGCAGCCAGGCGACATCGTGTCCCCGCACGTACAGCAGGTCGGACCGGTGCACGGCAGGGCTGCGACCGGCCCGGGGGTACCGGTCGTGCGGGCCGTGTTCCCCGCTGCCCTGGCTCACCGCCCCAGCGAAACACGCGGCCGCCCGGCCCGCATCCGCTCCCGGGGCGGACCGCGGGGGCGCGCGGGCGCGTTCCCCGGACGCATCCCGTGGGGGTTCCGGGGCGCGTTCCCCGGGCGGGTCCGGTGGCCGACTTGCCGACGGCTCCCGGCCGGTGTGCTCTGGTAGGCGGGGGCGAGGAGAGAAGAGGAGGGCTTTCCATGGCTTACGCGGCACCCCGGGCCCGGCCCATGGGCGGGCGGCCCCGCACACCCGACATCTTCGACGCACGGACCCACCGGATCGCGAGGGTGGCGGTCCCCCTCGTCCTGGCCGTGGTCTTCGGTTACTGGGCGGCGGCCAACCAGCGCTACGGCGGCCCCATCACCGTCGGGAACTTCCTGTTCGGCTTCCTCTCCGGGATCGTGTTCTTCCTCGTCTACCTGGCCCTCCAGGCCGTCGCCCCGAGACTCCGGCGCGAGATGCACGCGGTGGTCTGGGCCGCCTTCATCGGCAGCGCGGTCGGTTTCCTGGTCAGCCAGTCCAACGAGTCCGTGGTGCGGTCCATATGGCTGGGACTGATCGTCGCGGCCGGCTCTTTCGTACTCCTGTTCTACCGCTACTACACGCGCGAGGACGCGGAGGGCCACCGCCGCGTCACATGACGGCCCGTCCGCGGGACGGGCGGGCCCACCCGGGCGCACCCCCGACGGGGCGGAGCACGACGGGGCCCGGCGCGCCGGGGCGGATCCCCCGGCGCGGGCGTGACGGGCGCGAGGTACCCGTTCGGCCCGCCCGGTGCACCCGTACGCGCCGCCGGCACTCGCGCACCCGGCCCCCGGCGCCTTGCCTGGAGGGGTGCCCCTCCACGACGAACCCTCCGCCGGCGGGCCCGCCGGCGGCGCTCCCCGCCACCCCGCGTCCCCCTGCGGCACGCCCCGCACGGCCCCCTGCCGCGACCGGCCGCACGCCCGGCTGCGCAACGCCCTGTCGACGGCGCTGGTCGTCCTGGCGTGCCTGCTCGCCCCGTGCGGCGCGCTCGCGGCCTGGGCGGTGTTCGATCTGGCCGACACCGGACGGTACGTCAGCACGGTGGCACCGCTGGCCGACGACCCCTCCGTGCGCGACGCGGTCGCCGACGTGCTCGCCGACGCCGTCGGGGACGCCATCGCGCGGAAGCTGGACGCGGAGGCGGCCAACGACGCGCTCGGGCCGTTCGTGCGGGACGCGGTGCACTCGTTCACTCGCACCGGGGCCTTCCGCACGGCGTGGGAGGCGGGGAACCTGGCCGTCCACGACGCGGTGCTGCGCGCCGTGCGCGAGGACGGGGCCGTCCGGGGGCCGGTCCTCGTCGACCTGGCCCCGGTCGCCGCGCGGGTCAGGGCGCACCTCGCCGCCGACCACATGCCGCTGGCCCACCGCATCCCGGTCGAGCGCACCGAGGTCGCCGTGGTGCCGGCCGAGGAGGTGGCCGGGCTCCGGAAGGGGTACCGCGCGCTGGACGCCGCCGCCTCCCGGCTGCCGCTCGCGTCCGCCGTCCTCGCCGTCGCCGGGATCGCCGTCGCCGGCTGCCGCCGCCGTGCGCTCACCGCGGCCGGCCTCGGCACGGCCCTGGGCGGCGCCCTGCTCGCCCTCGCGGTCGTCCTCGGCCGCCGCCTCACCCTGGCCGACCTGCCCGACCGGATCCACCGCCCGGCGGCGGGCGCGGTCTACGACGCCCTCACGGCCACCCTGCGCACGGCGTCCTGGCTGCTGCTCGCGCTCGGGCTGACGGTGGCCCGCCAGCCAGGAGACGAGGGCCACCGTCAGCCCGAGCG
>NZ_MSGP01000230.1 GCF_002078235.1 Streptomyces viridosporus | reverse complement strand
ACGCCCGGGCGCCCGGCCGGGACCCGGCCGGGCGCCCGGGCGTCCTCCGCCTCCTCCTGCGCCGGGCCGGTGTCCGGCTCGTCCACGTCCAGCGGCGGCATCCCCTCCAGCATCGGCAGCAGCTCCCGCAGCCGCGCGCCCAGCTCGGAGGCGCGCAGCCGCGACGCCGGGGCCTTGGCCAGGCACTGCACCAGCAGCTGCCACAGCTCGTCGGGGATGCCGGGGAGCGGGACCACCGTCTCGGTGACGTGGCGGCGCAGGACCGCCCCGGGGTGCCCGCCGCCGAACGGCGTGAAGCCCGCGAGCAGCTCGTACAGGACCGTGGCCAGCGCGTAGATGTCGACCGACGCGCGCGGCGGCAGGCCCTCCACGATCTCCGGGGCCAGGTAGTCCGGCGTCCCGATGATCTTCGTGGCCCGGGTCCGGCGCGGGGTGTCGATGAGTTTGGCCACACCGAAGTCCGTCAGCAGCGCGCGGTGCGAGCCGCCCGGCCCCAGCGGGCCCTGCATGTCCAGCAGCACGTTCTCCGGCTTGACGTCCCGGTGCACGACCCCCGCCGCGTGCGCCGCGGCCAGCCCGTCCGCGACGTCGGCGACGATCGCCACCGCCGCCTCGGGCGCGAGGCGCCGCTCCCGGTCGAGGCGGGTGCGCAGGTCCGTGCCGCGGACCAGGTCCATGACCAGGGCGAGGTCGTTGCCGTCGACCACCAGGTCGCGTACGGAGACGACGTGCGGATGCTCCAGGCCGAGCAGCGCCGTCCGCTCCTGCACGAAGCGGCCGACGAGCTCCTGGTCGGAGGCGAGGTCCTCACGCAGCAGCTTGATGGCGACGGGCCCCTCGGGGCCCTCGCCCAGCCACACCGTGCCGGCGCTGCCCCGTCCGAGGATCTGGTGGGCGGTGTACCGGCTGCCGATCTTCCGTGCCAAGACTGCTCCTACCGACGCGTGTTGTCGTTAAAGCTACGCGTCCGGGGAGCCTGCCTTCACAACGGATCCGGAAATCGGCCCCCAGGTGTCGACAAGTCGGCAAACACGCCGGAGGGGTCGATCCGGTCGGCCCGGTCGGCCCGGCCCCGGCC